>CAZXWJ010000058.1:0-20104 GCA_964644375.1 uncultured Desulfobacteraceae bacterium
TCGAGGATATCCGCAAAGAGGACGAGGCCATGGCCGCAGCCCTGGAGCAGGTGTGCAAGTTGCTGTAGACGGTGTCTATTTTTATTACTTCGAACTTCAGACTCTTTTTGTAAGCCCTTGTAAAGGACTTCTTTGCCCCTGAAGGCTTGCACAAAAATGTAACGTTATTTTTGCGCGAATCCTTTGGACGGCGTATCTTTTTCAAAACTCTTTTCCAACCCGGGGAACCGTAGAGATGAACTGGTTTGTACGTGCTTTGTGTTCTTCAATCGGTAAGAAGTTGCTGATGGCCTTGACGGGTTTGGCCTTTTGCGGTTTTCTTCTCATGCACCTGATCGGAAACCTCACCGTTTACGGAGGAAAAGGGCTCTTCCTCTCTTATGTCGAACACCTCCATGCCTGGGGTTACCTGATTACCGTCGCGGAATGGGGTCTTGTGCTTTTCGGAATCATCCACATCGCTACGGGTCTGCTTCTTTTCTATGAGAACAGAAAGGCACGCCCCATCGCTTATGCGGTCAAAAAATGGGCGGGCGGCCGGACCATAGGCTCGGCCACAGCGCCTTACACAGGTGCACTCATCCTGATTTTTGTCTTTTTTCACCTGCTCACCTTTCGGTTGGTGGAAAAGACCGATATCAACGATTTTGTCATTCTTTCACAGACCTTCGCAACATTCGGATATGTTCTTTTTTATGTCCTGGGGGTTATCATCGTGGCCGTTCATGTGAGTCACGGGTTCTGGAGCGGATTTCAGACCATCGGTCTCAACCACCCGAAGTATATGCCCCTGATCAGGCGTCTCGGCATTGCGCTCAGTATCGTCTTAGGGATCGGGTTCGGTTCGATTCCTGTCTATGTATTTTCGATTATGTAAGGAGGATATTCATGCAATTCGATTCCAAGGTCCCACCCGGCCCCCTTGAAACAAAGTGGGACAGGCATCGATTCGACCTGAAACAGATCAACCCCGCCAACAAGAGAAAATATGACGTCATAGTGGTTGGGACTGGCCTTGCGGGTGCCTCGGCCTCGGCGACTCTCGCGGAACTGGGGTATAATGTGAAGACATTCTGCATTCAGGACAGTCCGCGTCGTGCCCATAGCATTGCGGCCCAGGGCGGCATCAACGCTGCGAAGAATTATCCGGGTGACGGTGACAGCATCCGGCGCCTTTTCTACGACACCATCAAGGGTGGTGACTTCCGCGCACGCGAGGCCAATGTCTATCGCCTCGCCCAGATCAGCAATCAAATCATCGATCAATGTGTGGCCCAGGGCGTTCCCTTCGCCCGTGAATACGGGGGACTTTTGGATAACCGTTCATTCGGCGGCGCTCAGGTTTCACGGACGTTTTACGCCAGGGGGCAGACCGGACAGCAGTTGCTGCTGGGGGCCTACGGTGCCCTCATGCGCCAAGTGAGCATGGGCAAGGTACAGATGTTTCCAAGACGCGAAATGCTTGATATCGTTCAAGTAAATGGCCATGCCCGTGGTATCGTGGTTCGGAATCTGATCACCGGTGAAATGGAAAGATACGCAGCCCATGCCGTGGCCCTGGCGACAGGCGGATATGGGAATGCCTATTTTCTCTCTACCAACGGAAGCAGCGGTAATGTGAGTGCCATATGGCGTGCTCACAAGCGAGGGGCCTTTTTCGCCCATCCCTCCTTTGTCCAGATCCATCCGACATGCATACCGGTACACGGCATCTATCAGTCCAAGCTGACCTTGATGAGTGAAAGCCTTCGAAACGACGGGCGCGTCTGGGTTCCCAGGACCCCGGGAGACAAGCGATCGCCAAACGACATTCCGGAGTCGGAGAGAGATTATTATCTTGAAATAAAATACCCGAGTTTCGGAAATCTTGTGCCGCGCGACGTCGCTTCCCGCAATGCAAAGGCCCAGTGCGATGCGGGCAAAGGGGTAGGGCCGAGCGGCTACGCCGTGTACCTGGATTTCAGAGATGCTATCGAACGGGACAGCAAACAGGCCATTGAAAAGAAATATGGCAACCTTTTCCAGATGTATGAGCGAATAACGGGGCAAGATCCCTATGAGACGCCCATGATGATCTACCCTGCAGTCCACTATGTTATGGGCGGCCTCTGGGTGGACTACAATCTCATGAGCACCATCCCGGGGCTCTTTGTCCTGGGCGAGGCCAATTTTTCCGACCATGGAGCCAACCGCCTCGGCGCGAGCGCCCTCATGCAGGGACTTGCGGACGGATATTTCATTCTTCCCTACACCTTAGGAGGGTACCTGGCGGGCACATCCCTCGATGAAACAGACGAGACCCATACGACATTCAAAGAAACCGAAGACACCGCTCGGGAAAAAATCCAAAAATTACTCTCCATCAAGGGGAAACGGACCGTGAACGATTTTCATCGGGAGTTGGGCCGCATCCTGTGGGAACACTGCGGCATGACCAGGAATGAAGAGGGATTGCTCAAGGCGAAGGGGCTCATTCCCCAACTTCGTGAAGAATTTTGGGAAGATGTCACGGTGTCGGGCACGCCCGGCGAATTCAACCAGACCCTCGAAAAGGCGGGACGAGTGGCGGACTTCCTTGAGTTTGCCGAGCTGATCGTAGAAGATGCCCTGGAGCGGGAAGAATCCTGCGGATGCCATTTCAATGAGGCCTTTCAGACAGACGAAAACGAAGCCCTGCGAAATGACGATACCTGTTGTTATGTATCCGCCTGGGAATTCAGGGGTGTGGGGCAAGAACCCGTGCTTCATAAGGAACCCCTTGTTTTTGAGAATGTTGAGCTGACACAGAGGAGCTACAAATGAGCGAGACGATCAACCTGACACTCAAAGTCTGGCGTCAAAAGTATCCCGATCAAAAGGGGCGTTTCGAGACATACGAGGCAAACGAAATTTCAAAGGACATGTCATTTCTCGAGATGCTTGACGTCGTCAATGATCGACTCACCCTGGAAGGAAAAGATCCTATCGCCTTTGACCATGACTGCAGGGAGGGAATTTGCGGGACCTGCGGGAGCGTCGTTAACGGCATACCGCATGGTCCGGAGCGTGGTACGACCCTGTGCCAGCTTCATATGCGCCACTTCAAACAGGGGGACACCTTAGTCATCGAACCTTTTCGTGCCCGTGCCTTTAAGGTCATCAAGGATCTCGTGGTGGACCGCAGTCCCCTGGACCGCATCATTCAGGCCGGCGGCTATGTCTCGGTCAATACCGGAGGCGCGCCCGAGGCCAACGATATCCCGATTGCATCGCAAAGGGCCGAGCTTGCCATGGATGCCGCAGCCTGTATTGGATGCGGAGCCTGTGTCGCCGCCTGTCCCAATGCCTCGGCCATGCTTTTCGTGGGGGCGAAGATCTCGCATCTGGCTCTCCTGCCCCAGGGAAAACCGGAGCAGGCAAGGCGTGCCCTTTCCATGCTGACAAAGATGGACGAACTGGGTTTCGGCAATTGCAGCAACGAAACGGAATGCGAGGCGGTATGCCCTAAAGAAATCTCTATTTCCAATATCGCCCGATTTAACCGGGAATTCTTCAAGGCGAGTCTTCTTTCATCGGAAGAATAGATCTCATATTTTATAAACTCTCAAACAAATAAGGAGCCCTATCATGAGAAAAAAAGTCACTGTTGTCGGGGCTGGTAACGTGGGTGCAACGGCTGCCATGCGTCTTGCGGAGAAGGAGCTGGCGGATGTGGTCCTGATCGATGTCCTGGAAGGCGTTCCCCAAGGAAAGGCCCTGGATCTGGCCGAGGCCGCACCGGTAGAAAAGCATGACTGCACCATTATCGGCTGTTCCGGCGAATACGAGGAGGCGAAGGATTCCCAGATCGTTATCATTACTGCCGGGATTCCCCGAAAGCCCGGAATGAGTCGGGACGACCTGCTTAGCACCAACAAGGGCATCATGCAGAAGGTGGTCAAGGAGGTGACCGCCGTTGCCCCGGAGTCCATCCTGATCATCGTGAGCAATCCGCTGGACGCCATGTGCCATGTGGCCTTCGATACAAGCGGATTTCCTAAGAACCGAATCGTGGGCATGGCGGGGGTCCTGGACTCGGCCCGGTTTTCCACATTCATCGCCCGGGAACTCGACGTGTCGGTGGAAAACATCCACGCCTTTGTGCTGGGCGGACACGGGGATACCATGGTGCCTGTAAGCCGGTATTCCACGGTGGCAGGGATTCCCATCACGGAACTGCTTTCCGCTGAAAGGATCGCGGCCCTGGAAGACCGGACGCGAGGTGGTGGTGCCGAGATCGTCGGTCTCCTCAAGACGGGCAGCGCCTATTATGCTCCTGCATCCGCCGCAGTGCAAATGGCGGAGGCGATCCTCAAAGACAAGAAGAAAATCCTGCCCTGTGCGGCCTATCTGGAAGGAGAATACGGAATTCATGATCTCTTTATCGGCGTTCCCGTCAAACTTGGGGCATCGGGTGTCGAAGAAATCATCGAGATCCGCCTCAACGAAGACGAAAACAGGGCCATTCAACACTCGGCCGATGCCGTAAGGGAGTTGGTTGAAGACATGAAGCGTTTGGGAGGATGAATGCCTTGAATCTTTCAGGACCGTATGGGTTTACCTTTTTGAAAAGAGACCGTCATGACCGATGAATTCATCTACCGGGAACCTTTTCCCCTTGCAAAAGATGACACAACCTACCGTTTACTCACGGATAATTACGTGACGACCACATCTTTTCAGGGAAACAGGGTCATCACCATTGAACCGGAGGGACTCACTGCTTGTGCTGAAGCGGCATTCAAAGACGTTGCTCACCTTTTGAGGACCGCCCACCTTGATCAGTTGGCGGAAATACTCAAGGATCCCGAGGCTTCTGAAAACGATCGATACGTTGCCTTGGAAATGCTCAAGAATGCCGCCATAGCCGCGGAGGGTGAGTTTCCCATGTGCCAGGACACGGGCACCGCCATCATTATGGGAAAGAAAGGGCAAGGCGTCTGGACCGGGTATTCGGATGAAGAGGCCCTTTCAAGGGGTGTTTTCAGGGCCTATACGAAAAACAATCTAAGATATTCCCAAAACGCTCCCCTTACCATGTACAAGGAAATCAACACGGGCTGCAATTTGCCCGCCCAGGTCGAGATTTATGCCAGCCAAGGAAATACCTACGATTTCCTCTTCATCGCCAAAGGAGGGGGGTCAGCCAACAAGACCTATCTCTACCAGGAGACCAAGGCAATCCTGAACCCCGACACACTCATGGATTTCATGATCGGGAAGATGAAGACGCTTGGCACGGCGGCCTGCCCTCCCTATCACCTTGTTTTTGTCATTGGTGGTACTTCCGCCGAATTCAATCTGAAGACCGTCAAGCTGGCTTCCACTGGGTATTTGGACACGCTTCCCCGAGCGGGCAATGAATCTGGGCAGGCTTTCAGGGATAAATCCCTTGAAGAGTCACTGCTTATAAAATCACATGACCTGGGCATTGGCGCCCAATTCGGGGGCAAGTATTTTTGCCTGGATGTCAGGGTCATTCGCCTCCCCAGACACGGAGCCTCTTGTCCGGTGGGCCTGGGAGTGAGTTGCAACGCCCACAGGAATATCAAGGCGAAAATAGGCGCCGAGGGAATTTTCCTGGAACAACTGGAGATCAATCCCGGCCGTTTTCTTCTTGGTTCGAGTCGCGACGGACCGGAGGTAGTGAGTATCGATCTCGAACGTCCCATGGAGGATATTCGAGCGGATTTGAGCCGGTATCCGATTGCGACGCCCCTCAAACTCAACGGCAGGATGGTGGTGGCTCGGGATATCGCACATTCCAAACTCAAAGAACGTCTGGAAAGAGGAGAGGATCTGCCCGCTTATTTCAAAGAGCATATCATCTATTATGCGGGGCCCGCAAAAACACCTGAAGGTTATGCCTCCGGATCCTTCGGACCCACCACGGCGGGAAGAATGGATCCATATGTAGCCCTTTTTCAACAGAAAGGCGCTTCCCTGGTCATGCTCGCAAAAGGAAATCGGTCAAAAGAGGTCAAGGAGGCCTGCAAAAAATACGGCGGATTTTTCCTCGGATCGATCGGAGGCCCTGCGGCAAGGTTGGGCAAAGAGTGCATCACGGATATGGAAATTCTGGAATATCCCGAGCTGGGGATGGAGGCCGTTTTCAGGATTACGGTCAAGGACTTTCCGGCCTTTATCATCATAGACGACAAGGGCCATGATTTCTTTGAAGATCTCCTGTAGAAATGAACGACCTCACCGCAGAGCAGCAGGGTATCTGCAACGGCATCGTAACACCGCAAGCGGCGGAAATTAAACCCTTATCCGGCGGGTTATCGGATTTTTATTTGACAGACAAATGCAAAAATGCATATGTTACCTCTCATCATTTTAAGGCGGGGCCGTTCTATCCCTCCCACAACGTCTAAAATCAACAGGGAAAACGCAACTAATGTTGGAGAATCTGTTCTCACCATTTCGTGTCAAGCATTTGAACTTAAAAAACAGGATTGTCATGCCCGGCCTGGCATCCTTTCTTATCGAGGATGACGGTTCTGTTACCGACAAGACGATAGAGCATTACAGGAAGCGGGCCGCAGGCGGCCCTGCCATGGTCATAGTGGAGGCCCACTCCGTCGCGCCCGAAGGCATTGTCTCCAAGCATCAGGCAAGGCTTTACGATGATCGATTCATTGCCGGGCTCTCAAAAATTTCCGCAGCCATGAAGTCGGAAGGAACCGTACCCGCAATCCAGATTCACCATGCCGGAAGGCAGACAACACCCAGGGTTATCGACCGAACACCCTTCGCTCCCTCAACCCTCCCCTGCCCATCCATCATGACGGAAGTGGAACCGCTGAGCATTGATGCCATTGAAAAAATCATAAAAGAGTTTGGCCAGGCCGCGCTCCGCGCTGTGGAGGCAGGCTTTGAACTCTTAGAGATCCACGGGGCTCACGGTTATTTAATTAATCAGTTCCTTTCAAAATTTTCGAATATCAGAGAGGATCGATACGGCGGAGATACGAACGGGCGCACTCGCTTTGCCAAGGAAATAATCGAAGAAGTCAGGAGATGTCTGGGTAAAGATTTTCCGATTTCTTTCAAGATCAGCGCCCAAGAGTTTGTTGATGAGGGGCTTGATGTGGATGAGAGCATTGAAATCTTGCACCAACTCGTCTCATCGGGAGTGGATATCGTGCAGGTATCGGCAGGAAATGACGGAACGCCGGAGTGGATCAGCCAACCCATGTTCATGGAAAAGGCCTGTCTTTCGGATTCGGCGGCAAAGATCAAACAAGCCCTGGATGTTCCCATCATGACCGTTGGTAGAGTTAACGATCCTGTCCTGGCAGAGTCCATCATTGCCGAGGGTAAGGCCGATTTGGTCTGCATAGGCAGGGGCCTCCTTGCCGATCCGGAAATGCCGAAAAAGGCGCAAGCGGGGCAGATTGACGATATCAGGCTCTGTATAGCCTGCAATACCTGCATGGAATCTATCTTCAGGAAAGGGCGCATCGAATGCCTGGTAAACCCCACCCTCGGACGAGAAAAGGAAATGGAGATTCACCCTGCCGAGACTCCGAAGAAGGTCATGGTGATCGGTGGCGGTCCCGGCGGCCTTAACGTCGCATGGGTTGCAGCCAAGAGGGGACATGATGTCCATCTCTATGAAAAACAATCCGTTCTCGGCGGTCAATTGAACCTCGGAAGCATCACCACCTACAAGAGGGAATTGCTCAGCCTTATTCGTTACCAGACGAGGCAGGTCGAAAAATTTGGGGTGCGCATCCATATGACCAATGAGGTCACATTGGATACCGTAAAAAAGCGACAACCGGATATTGTTGTCCTGGCCACGGGATCCATTCCGATTATGCCTGAAGTGCCCGGCATCGACAAACCGATTGTCTCTTCCCTGTCCCAGATCTTCACAAGCCGCAAACCTGCCGTTAAAAAAACCGTCATCATCGGTGGAGGTGCAACCGGGTGTGAGGTCGCCCATCATCTTGCAGAAAACGCCTGCCCTGTCACGGTTATCGAGCAACTCCCAAGTGTTGCGTCCAACCTTGAATCCATCACCAGAAAGGTGCTTCTGAAGGAATTAAATGATCTGAACGTGGAATTTCTGACTGAGCATAAATTGTCGTGTGTGGAAGACAACGGCGTGAAGGTCACCGACAAGGACGGGAGAGAATTTTTCATTGAGGCCCAGAAGGTCGTTATTGCGGTGGGAAATCGTCCGGATAACCGTCTTTTCGACCAAATCAAGTCACTGGGTATACCCGTTCACCAGATTGGGGACTGTCTGGAACCCAGGGGGGCAAAACAGGCCCTATTTGAAGGCGCGGTTATCGGCAGAGATATATAGATCCCCCCAACGAGTTCAAATCAAGAGCCCTTCAACTCCTGGTAAGCCTGCTGGATTTCTTTGAATCTTTTTTCCGCCAGGACTCTGAACTCTTCCCCGAGATGCATCAATTTGTCGGGATGGTACTGATTGACAAGCCGCCTGTAGGCCGCCTTTATTTCATCGGAAGAAGCGTTCCTTTCGATTCCTAGAACATCATAGGGGTCGTTGGGCGTCGTTTTATGGCTGGCCCTTTCTTGTTCCTCGAACCCCGATCCTTGATGATAGCCCCCCTCGGCCCTTTTGGCATTTTCATGACGGGCACCATGGTGGGATTGGTTGGCCGGGCGTCGATGCCTATAGACGAAGTGATACCACCCGAGGACACCCAGCAAAAAAAGGTCGTCAATCCATCCCGGTCCTACAAAAAAATCAGGAAGAAGATCAAAGGGACAGAGGACATATAGAAAAATGGCAACGTAGAGCCAAAATTTAATGTCCATCCTCAATTTCACCTAGGATATTAGAGCCTTGGCTTCCTTGATCAATTCCTCCCCGCAGGTCTCCAGGAAGGTATCCACATCCTGTTTCCAGTCAACCATAATATTGAGGCCCTGTTTTTTTGCGCGCCGGTTTTCCAAAATACAGTTGGCCGGTCTCTGAGCCGCCTGAGGATAGTCTCGAATACTGCAGGGTTTGATATCGGCCTTGATCTGGAGTTTTTTCAGGATGTAACGAGCAAATTCGAGCCGACTGCAATAACCCTCCGATGTGGTGTGATAGGTCCCCTTGGTATCCACCTTCAAAAATTCTTTTATTTGAAGAGCAAGTCGGTGCGTCCAGGTGGGAGATCCGAATTGATCATCGACCACCTTGATCTCTTTGCTTTTTTTGTTATAAACATTAGAAAGTAGGGAATTGATGAAATTTTTCCCATGCAGGCCATAGAGCCAACCGGTTCGAAAAATGACGTAGTTAGGGGCATTTTCCCGAACCGCCACCTCACTTTCCGTCTTGCTTTTGCCATAGGCACCGAGAGGGTCGGTTGCGTCATCCTCAAAATAGGGCTGGGGTATAGATTTTTCCCCATTAAAGACATAATCACTTGATATATGTATCAGTCTGCAATCAAACCTTGCGGAGCCCTGAGCCAAATTTCTGGGGCCTTCGACGTTGATTTTTCTGACAAGAAAGTCTTCTTTTTCACAGCCGTCAACATTTGTAAAGGCCGCACAGTTTATAATTATTTGCGGCGTGATACTCTGCAGGCTCTCGATGACCATATCCCAACTTACGATATCCAATTCTTTTTTATCAGGCGCAACAACGTCATGATCCTCACTAAGGACATTTTTACATTCGCTGCCGAGCCTGCCGTTGCTTCCCAAGAGTAAAATCTTCATACCAATGCTGCCCCCTGAAAATCCTTAAATGAAATAGCATATCATACAATATGAAAATTTCCAGCAAAATCTCACTCTTAACCGCGCAAAATGGCGTGTTCGCTCCGTTCATTGAAAAAAATCCTGTAAATATACCGGTTCGTTAAAATTCGTATCTGTTAGCGATTTTTTTCTATTCATCCGCGCCTTGAACGCGGTCTCTTTGGACGATGGCACATCATCGAATGAGACGTAAAGATCAGAGATAGATTTATACTTGCTAAGTTTCCAAAATTAATGATAATTTTACCGGTAAAATATAAACTAAGGTTTATCGGTTGTGCATTTCCGGATCGCACACCTCTCCCCGGACCCCGATTTGGATATCCCGAGGAAAGTTGAGTCTGTGGATTTTGTGGAACCCTGGGAACACACCACCATTTTCCGAGAAATCGAGTAGGCCTATGGCCCGATGCAACATTTTATGTTGGAACCCGGCAAAGCATGTAACCAGGGGATTTATCCTCCTGTACGCCCTCTTGCTCCTGTGTCTCGTGCCGCAGCATGCAATGGCCTTGGAACCGAAATCAGGGCCATCCGGGAGAACTTCACCGCACAGGCAGATTCTCCAGGGTATTGAATTGCTTTATGACGCCCAATACCAACAGGCGGACCGCCTCTTTACCCGGGCCATCTCACAATTCCCGGAGGACCCCGAGGGCTATTTTTATTCGGCTATGGTCACATGGTCCCTTCTTTCGGCCGGATTTTGGACCGAAAAGGATGTCGAAGAATTCCGACATCGCATCGACAAGGCCATCGCCGTTTCGAGAAAGAGGATTACCCAACAGGAAGAGGACGCCCAGGCCCATTTCTATCTTGGAGGCGCCCTGGGTTTCAAAGGCCGATTCAAGCTCATGCAACGCAGTTGGATTGCCTCTTTTTTTCTTGCCATGGATGCCGCCGAGGCCCTGAGGACCTGTAAAAGGCTTAATAAGGACAATCGCGATGTCCTGCTGGGTCTGGGGACATTCGACTATTACACCTCCCGACTGTCGGGAGTCATAAAGTTTTTGTCCTACCTTCTGCTTTCACGCGAAGGCAAGGAAGAGGGGCTCCGAAAACTTCATATTGCCGCCGCAGAGGGAACTTATTCGGTATTCGAATCCAAGAGTGTACTTCTGCACATCTATCTCTTTATGGAAGATGATCACCGCAAGGCTCTCCCTTTGGCCAGAGAAATGGCGGAAAAATTCGATAGAAATCCCAGGTACAAATTTCTTGAGGGCGTGACCTATGTGATGTTGAATATGGACCCGGAGTACAGACAGGTTGTTGAATATCTACGGAATAAGGGAGAAAGTTTCGACTCAAAGTCCCATTCCTTTATTTGGATCAATCAGGCCCATTATTTAGAAGCCTGCTATGATCTTTTTCATTTCTCTTACAACGAGGCGAGGATAAAACTCACGCGTGTGCTTGAGCAATCCGATCCTCTGTCAGACCCTGCAATGGTTGCCTGGCCCCTTTTAAAAATCGGAATGAGCTACGATTTAGAAGGAAAGAGGGAAAGGGCACTGGAGTACTATTCCCGGATTCGCAACATGGAAAACGGCTCCGGGGCTCAGTTCCTGGCTGAAAAATTTATGGAAGACCCGGTAACCAGTGGAGATAACTTTATTGCATACTAAATGACCTTCATCTGATTCTTGCCCCTTAACCTTGGGGCAATCAAAATGAATGAAAGAGGGTTCTCGTATGAAAAAGAACCTGTTTCTGCTCTGCCTTTTTGTCTTCTCGGCGTTTATACCGGGTGGCTGTGTCAAACTTGCGATCAGGCTATCCCCTTCACTGGTCTCTGATATTGAAGAGGCCATTTTTGAAGAATGTGATCCTGAAATGGCGAGAGACGCCATCCCGGCGAATTTAAAACTCCTCGAAGGCCTCCTGAAAAGCGACCCGGAAAACCGGCATGTCCTGCTGGCACTTTGCCAGAGTCTCAGTGGTTATGGCATGCTATTCGTCGAGGATGAAGCGCCGGACAGGGCCTCCGCTCTATATCTTAGGGCCAGAGATTTCGGGATCAGGGCACTTGGGGAAAAAGGAGAATACCTGAGGCATCCCGAAATGTTTGGGCCGGATGCATACAAATGGCTGAAAACCTTTTCAGAGGAGGACTTTGAGGCCCTTTTCTGGGTTACCTTATCTTGGAATGCCTGGGTCAAACTCAATCCGGACAAGCCCTTTGCGATCGCCCATCTTCCTGTCTTGGAAGCCTGCACGCAAAAAATCACGGAAATGGACGGTGATTATATGTACGGATTGCCATGGCTCTTAATGGGCACCGCCCTGGCAGCTCGCCCCCCTCTTTTTGGCGGCGATCTGAACCGGTCGAAACAAGCCTTTGAACGGGCATTGAAAATAAGTCAGGGGCGATTTCATCTTGTTCAGTACTATTACGCCAGGTACTATGCCGTCAGAGTTCAAGACAAGGTCCTATTTTTTCGCTTGCTCCGTAATATTTTGAAAGGAGACCCCCAAGGGCTGAAAGGTGTTTGCCTGATCAATGCCGTCGCCCGGGAGAAAGCCAAAACGCTCGAAAAACAAGCAGAGGAGCTGTTCTTTTAGGAGGATAGTGTGAAAAAAAATACCGTCCTTTCGATCATCCTGTTTCTATGTCTTGCGATGGGTCTGCTCAGCGCTGGACCTCCCGATGTCGCGGCCAAGCCCTTTTTCATCAAATTCGCTACGCTGGCCCCGGAAGGTTCCACCTGGATGAAACACATGCGTCGATTCGACAGGACTATCAGAGAGAAAAGCGGAGGACGGCTCGGTTTCAGGATTTACCCAGGCGGAATCGCCGGTGACGAGTTGGATGTTTTGAGAAAGCTCAGAATCGGACAAATTCACTGTGCAGCCTTTTCAGGCGTGGGATTCGGCCAGATACTTCCCATGGTAAGAATCCTTGACCTTCCCTTTCTCTTTAGAGACTCCAGTGAGGCGGACCTCGTTCACACCTCCTTGGAGGATTTTTTTTCAGAGCGATTTCGGGAAAAAAATTTTGTGCTGCTTGCATGGGCAGAGGTCGGTAACGTCCACCTATTTTCCCGAAAACCTATTCGAAAAGTGGAGGATCTGGCCGGACTCAAGGTGTGGACATGGTCAGGAGATCCCATTTCCAAAGCGACTTTTTCCCTCATGGGAACCCAACCGATCCCTCTTTCCATCACTGATGTCACGACGGCCCTCAACACCGGGATGGTGGATACGGTCTATGCACCTCCTCTGGGCGCCCTCGCGCTCCAATGGTACCGTTCCCTGAAATTCATGACTGCCATGCCCCTTGCCCATTCAACAGGCGCGGTGCTCCTTTCCCGAAAGGCAGCCCTGAAAATCCCGACTCCCCTGTTGACAATGCTCATTGTTGAATGCCGTCGTGCAATGATTGATCTTACGGCTGAATTGCGCGCTCAGACGGATGAATCCCTGCATGTCATTGAAAACAGCGGGTTGACCCTGCTTCCCGTTCCTGAAGAAGAAGACCTGAAAAACTTTCAAAGAATTCACAATCAAGTTGCACAAGGCTTTTGCGGTAAGATGTATCCCTCTGAACTCTTGGATCGCGTCTATAAAATTCTCAAACGACCTCAACGATGAATAATTACGGAATGATATTCAAATTTATTCAGGATAACCCCGGCGCCTTTTTCGGGGGGAAAAAATCATGAGAATTCTGAAGGGCATCGAAAGGGGGCTTGCCCGTATTGAGGGTTGGCTGATCGTATTTTTTCTAAGCCTTATGGTCATTCTGACCTTCCTTCAGGTCCTCCTCAGGGCCCTTTCAATCCATACACACCTGCGTTGGGCAAGCGCCTTGATGGGAGTGCTCGACTGGTCCGAACCGTTCGTAAGGCTTCTGGTCCTGTGGTTGACATTCCTTGGGGCTTCTCTTCTCACTAGAGAAAACAAACACATCAGGATAGATCTCATGTCGGAACTGCTCCCCTCCCGTTGGCAGCCTCTCTGGGAATGTACGCTTTCCGTAGTCTGTATTGTCGTATTGGCCTTCGTGCTAAAGGCCTCAATAGACTACGTCCGCATGGAGATGACTTATGGGGGCATGTTGTTTCTTGAGATACCTACCTGGATTGCGCAGGCGATTATACCCCTGGGATTTACCACGATCCTGTTCCGGTTTTTTTTGAGAACCCTGGAACAGAGCATCACCCTATGGAGAGGTTTCAGGAGATGATCCCGTCCCTGGCCATTCTTCTCGGTCTCTTAGCGGTCCTCGGTTTGCCCATCTTTGTCACCATACTGGGCGCGGCCATGCTCGGGCTAAACGCAAACCTCGTCGAACTAGCCGCAATTCCTATTGAGATATTCAGGCTCGCCAACTCACCGGTCCTACTGGCTATTCCTCTCTTTACTTTTGCCGGATACCTTCTGAGCGAGGGCGGTACGTCCGCCCGCCTGGTCAAATTTTCAAGGACTTTGTTCGGATGGATACCTGGAGGATTAGGGATTGTGGCCCTGGTTTCCTGTGCATTTTTTACCGCCGTCACCGGTGCCACGGGGATTACCATCATCGCGCTCGGAGGACTTCTTTTTCCAGCCCTCCTCTCAGAAGGATACGGTGAAAAATTTTCTCTGGGCCTCGTGACGACATCCGGCAGTCTCGGGCTGCATTTCCCTCCCAGCCTTGCCATTATACTCTATGGCTTTGTCTCCGGTGTAAACATCGAAAAACTTTTTTTGGCTGGTTTGCTTCCAGGCATCCTTATGATACTTGTCCCGTCCCTATTTTCAGTATACATGGGCAAAAAATGGAGGTTGGAACGACCTGCCTTTTCATTAAACGAATTTATCTTGTCTCTCAAGCAGTCTGCCTGGGAATTACCCATTCCCTTCCTGATCATCGCCGGAATCTATTTCGGTGTCGCCACCGCCACTGAGGCATCTGCTCTAACGGTCGTCTATGTGCTTTTCATCAAGACCCTTGTTTTTAAGGAACTGACCCTCAAACAAGACATTCCCAGAATCATGAGGCAGAGTACGAAAATGGTCGGGGGAATCATGATCATCCTGGGAGCGGCCCTCGGATTCACGAATTACCTGGTCGATGCCTTCATTCCGATGAGGATCCTTGAAATCATGGAAGGCATGGTCCAAAGCAAAATCGGATTGCTTTTCATCTTGAATTTCTTTCTCATCCTCGTTGGATGCATGATGGATATTTTCAGCGCGATCCTAGTGGTGGTGCCTCTTATTATGCCCTTGGCCGATCGATTCGGTATCGAACCTCTCCACCTCGGGGTTATTTTTCTAGCAAATCTCGGCATCGGTTATAATACGCCCCCTGTTGGTCTTAATCTGTTTATTTCCAGTTCCCGATTCGATCGACCGATCGTCCAACTCTACAAGGCCACTTTACCCTTTCTCGGGCTTCTGCTCCTCACCCTCATGCTGATCACCTATTGGCCCCCGCTCACCCTGTTTTTACCCTCCCTTCTGGATTGATTTTTCCTTCGAATCCCCTGCAGATATTTCGCCCGACATCGGCTTGATTTCTCTGATGCCCGTGATTAGTTTTTAAAAACAAAAATAATGAAACCTTTTTCCATTGTTTTGCTCTAAAAAGAGTATGCTATGAATACCTAATGAATTTATTGGAGGTGAAGGGATATGCCGATTTATGAATACAGGTGCAAAAAATGCGGACATGTTTTCGAGCAACTGGTATTGAGCTCCGATAAAGGTGAGGGTTACCCATGCCCCGAATGCGGTGATGAAGATACCAGCCGATTAATGTCTTCCTTCTCCTGCAACTCTTCCGAATCCGCCGGTGGCAGTGACTCATTTCCTTCATCCTGCGCCTCACCTTCCGGAGGATTCTCCTGAGCCTGACCTTTACGGCCGTGCGCTGTAGAAAACGATAAGATTTCCCATCCCTTTAACCGTTAAATCAGGACAGGATACTAACCGGTCATGTCAGACGTGAAGGTTTTTGCTCCCTTTTTTGAAAGAGGATTACGCGTTGCCGGAAAGTAAAGGAGAGAAAGGAAAAAGTCAAATGGGTATCGGTTGGTTGCTATTGTTCATTGTCGCCTGGATCGTTCTTCAGGCCTATGTTCTTCCCAAATTTGGTGTTTCAACGTGACTGAGGCAGGGTTGCCGGACAGGCGACCAGATTCACAAACCTCAATCTCAAGATATCAACAAAAAAAAGGAGCCATAACTTTTACCCATTTGGTAAGCTATGGCTCGTGTATCCTTCGATACCGTAAGGGGTATCAAGAAATTATTAAGAGGTAACTCGATTTACCTGTGCGGGCTGGCCCTTGATATCAATGACAAATTTCTCGACCAGTGTTTCGTTGTCCTCTTCCGTGACACCCCTTGTGAGTTTTTCCTTCACCATATCGATAGCCATATCCACCATTTTGTCGGACAGGGCTTTTTGAGCCTTCTGTATGGCATATTTAGCATAATTCTCAGCATCATGAACCATCTTTTCCGCTGAGAGTCGACCCTCTTCGATGATCGTTTCCTTCTCTCTTTCGCCTATTTGAAGAATGTTCTGTTTAATCTCTTCGACGTTCTTCTCCACATCCTTCAGTTTCTCGGCCTCGGCGTCCCTCAGGGATTTGGTGTCTTCCTTTTGGCCATTAATCGTGTCGAATTCTTTTGCCAACTTACCTCTGACCCCGATGAAATATTTCATCATGGGAGTCTTACCGTATTTTATAAACAGGAAGACAAGGATACCAAAATTCACAAAAAGCATCACATTGTCATAAATCTTTCTTCCCGAAGAAGACCCCTCCCCAGCAAACACATCAGATGTGAAAATTAATGGACTCAAGGCCGTACCGATTATCAAAAGCACCAGAAGACGTTTTTTGGAGACGAATTTCAACCTTCAATCCTCCTGCCGAACACGTTTAAGATGATGTCATCAGCCAGGGTTACCGCCTCATCACGTAAAAGCGGTTGCACTTTCTGTATTTCTCTTTCAGCGTCGCTGTCAGCTTTATCTCGAATTGAAGCGACTTTTTCCTGTGAATCCCTGATGTATTCATCTACGATACCGAAGGCATCACTCTTGACCCTGTCTCTTTCTTGAAAGGCCACTTTTCGCGCATTGGACTGTTCGGATACGAATTCCTTTTTCATACGTTCCGTTTCCAGTTCCAGATCCGTTATCTCACCTTTGGTCTTCGCAATATACTCCGCCCGATCACCAATCATTTTCAAGATCGGTTGTATCATGAGACGGTTCAGGATATACACCAGAATCAGGAAATGAATAATCTGAACAACCAGGGTTGCGTTAATACTAATCATGATTCCCCACCGATTGGGTCAGCCTACACCACAAAAAGAAGCAGCAAAGCGACGACCAGCGAATAAATTCCCGTTGATTCCGAAACGGCCTGCCCTACAAGCATGGTTCTCGTTAGTAAACCGGCTTCTTGAGGTTTTCTTCCGATAGCTTCACAGGCTTTACCTCCAACAAATCCTTCACCGACACCAGGCCCGATAGCACCCAGTCCCATGGCTACGCCTGCACCCAAAAAAGCCGCTGCTTTGACTAGATCTACACCTTCAATCATTTTTTGCCTCCCAAAGTCATTTAAAAGCAAGGATAAAAAATCAAACCACGAAAATAAGTACAAGACTCACGACCATTGCATAGATGGCCGTGGATTGTGAGACAGCCTGACCCACCAACATGGTACGTGTCAGGGGTCCTGTTTGCTCTGCATTTCTCGACACCCATTTTACGGCACCCTGAGCAGTCAGTCCGTTTCCGATTCCCGGCCCTATTCCTCCAAACCCCATGCTGAGACCGGCACCCAGAAGCGCCATCGAAGCGGCAAGCCCGGCCGATGCCGGAAAGCTCTTGAAAATCAGGACAAAACTTACCAGGAGCCCAAAAATGGATGGAGTTTGAGATACGGCCTGCCCCACCAGCATCGTTGTGGAAACCGCACCGACGGTTTCGGGCTGTCGCGCGATCCCTTCACAGCTTGCTCCAGCCGCCATGCCTCCCCCGGCCCCAGAGCCTATGGCTGCCAATCCTGTACTGATACCTGCCCCCAGAAAGGCCGCCCAAGTCGGAGAAAGGGGCATATTCCCAAAGTCCATAAACAAAAGCATAAGGGCAACAACCATTGAGAAGATTGCCGGTGTCTGGCAAACTGCTGACCCGATGAGCATGTTAGTGGTCAAACGGGTGGTTATTTCCGGCTGTCTTGCCATTCCAAGACAGGCTTGTCCACCAGGGAATCCCGACCCGACCCCCGAACCGATAGCACCCAAACCCATACATATCCCGGCACCCAGAAGTGCTGATGCCTTAAGCAGGTTAGCCGATGAAGTTTCAAGAAACAGGAGCAGGATCGCGATGACAAGTGCGAAAATGGCCGCGGACTCGGCTATCGCCTGCCCGACAAGCATGTTTTTTAAAATATCTCCGGATTGCTCCGGCCTCCGGGACAGGCCTTCATTGGCCATACCGGCCGTATAGCCCTCACCCAGCGCCGCACCAATGGCTCCAAGGCCGATACACAGACCGGCGCCCACATAAGATGCCAACTCTATAGCTGTAGTTACTTCCATTATCATAGTTATTTAACCTGAACCGAAATATAAACAAGTGAAAGCATCGTGAAAACAAAGGCCTGAATCGTCCCGATAAAAAGGCTGAAAAAACATATCAGCAAAGGAGGAAGGACCAGGCTGTAGATGAGGTGAGATACAACCAATATGATGATCGCGCCACCCAGAATATTACCATAAAGACGAAATGAAATAGAGACCACTTTGGCCAATTCACTGATGACATTTAAAGGGGCCATGAAAAACATGGGTTCCAAGTACTCTTTTGCATATTTCTTGAAGCCCTTGGCCTTTATACCGGCGTGATGGGCAAGTATAAAGCCCAAGACTCCAAGTCCTAGGGGCGTGTTGAGATCCTTGGTCGGCTCCACCAGTTTTGGAATGATCCCGAGCCAATTGCACAATACAAGAAACATAAAAAGGCTACAAATGAGGGGAAAGTATTTCTTGGCCATTTCCTCGTCCAGGGCATCCGCCGTGAGGTCATAAAAAGTACTCACGAAAAATTCGGCAACCACCTGAAAAGGGTTGGGTAAAAAATCAATCTTCTTTACGGCAAGAAAGCCGAAGAGAATCAGTGCGGCCATCACAATCCATGTCATAATAATTGTCTCAACATTGAAAACCAGGTTGAAACCGAATAATTTGACTATAAATTGAGGTATTTGGGTAAGGTCATCCATATTTTCGATCCATCCTAAATATTCAAAACAGCTATTAGTTCTATCGGCCGATCAGCATCGGCCTAACAACTACGTAAGCAAATAGCGTCACAATCTGAACGGCAAAAATGCCGACTACCGTCGCTGCAAAATTCAGAGAAGTCAGCCTAAGTGCCAATATCAGGGGGATAGCAAGCAGAATATATCTGGAAAGAATAGAGGTCAAGCTTATGAATCTTGCCTTGGCAAGGGATCGACCCAGAGTTAATGGAATGAATCTTCCGAGAAGAAAGAAATTGGAAATACTGAAGCACGCACCCAGGATCAGACCTTTTGCGATGGTCTTTTCCTGAAAAACAAGAAAAACAAGTGCAAAAACCAGGACGCATGACATCGTCCAAGAGCAAATTTTTTTCTGGAATTGGCTAACCTCGTTGGCTTGTTTATCCATTTCGGGTTTTTTCGTCTCTGTTCTCTTCGGTAACTTCCAGTATCTGCCTGTAAACCGTGTAACCGCCGCCTGCAATACCCAACAAAATGAAGATCGTGATAAAAACACCTTTTGTATTAAGCCATTTGTCCAGATAATACCCGATAGCAAAACAAAACAAGATCGAACCGGCCATGGTCAGTCCAAGTTGCATGACCAGGTTCATATCTTCTAATATCTTCCGGTTCTTTTTAAAATCAAACAGAATTTTGATCTCTCTTTTTTTTTAAAGAATTGGAGTATTCAAACTCCATGATCACGATCTGTCAGGCGCTAATCTATAGTGCAATCGCTATAATCTGTCAAGGCTAAAATGGATGCAAAAGTCTAGCTTTTTCCAATCTGCCCGATTGCCATGTTCACAAGGAGTAGGGAGAGTCCATCGTCAGGCATGCCTCTCCATACACCTTGACCCCTCCAAATGCCGGTTCCATCCTTGGATTTCCTCGCCTGTCATACAGTCTCCCTTCCATCTGCGTGAGGGATCCATTCGCAAAATGCCTCGTGAACAAACTGAAGATCAATTCTCCGGATGCGTGAACGATTCGAAACCCTTCGGACTGCGCATGATAGGTACAACCTGCGGGGTTTTCCACAATCTCGTTACACCTCATCAGGAGGAGAAACC
>CAZXWJ010000059.1:0-19723 GCA_964644375.1 uncultured Desulfobacteraceae bacterium
GACTTCCTTATCCACAAACCTGGCCATGGATTGCCTTACCAGTTCCTCGACATTGGATCTAATCATGGTCGATCCTCCCCAAGGGACGAGATCTCCTGTTATGGGACCGATTTTTCGTCCCGCCAGGCATGCTTGAGCTGTTGAACCATTTCGGGGACCACCTGGTGCAAATCCCCAACAATGCCCCAGTCGGCAACCTGAAAAATGGGCGCCCTGGGATCCTTGTTGACGGCGATTATGTGCCTTGAATTCATGATGCCCGCCCTGTGTTGAATGGCTCCGGAGATTCCGCAGGCGATATAGATTTCCGGGTGAACGGACTGCCCGGTCTGTCCGATTTGGCGATCGGCGGGAATCCATCCTTCTTCTACCGCTACTCGGGTCCCGGCGATTTCTCCGCCGATGACCGCAGCCAGCCTATTGAGCACCTTGAATCCCTCCGCATCCCCGACGCCCCGGCCACCGGCTACAATGACTTTGGCATCCAAAAGATCCACCACTTTTTTCGTCTCTTTGACGATTTCCAGGATCCGGGTCCCGATTTCCTTTTCAGTGAGGGCGGTTTTGTGTGTGATCACCTTCCCCTTGTTTTGGGGTGTCGGTTTGGCCTCCATGACCCCGGGTCGCACCGAGGCCATCTGGGGTCTGGAATAACGGTTGGCGATGGTGGCCATGACATTTCCACCAAAGGCGGGCCGGGTCTGGAGTAAGATTTTTTCCTTGGGATCGATGGTGAGTTCCGTGCAGTCCGCCGTCAGCCCGACGGCCACACGCCGCGATAATCGCGGGGCCAGATCACGGCCGATATGGGTGGCCCCCATGAGGAGAATATTGGGTTTTTCGGACTTGATCATTTCTTCCAGGACCTTGGTGTAGGCCACGGACCGGTAGTCTTTGAGGGCCTTGTGTTCAGCCAGATAGACCTTGTTCGCCCCGTGCTCAATAAGGGTCCGTGAGAGGCCGGAGACCCGATACCCCAAGAGGAGCGCCGTGACCTCCTGATCGAGATCCGCCCCCAGATCCTGGGCCTTTCCAAGGAGTTCAATGCAAACAGGGTGCAGCGTGCCCTTCCTCTGCTCGGCAAAGATCCAGACGCCCTGCCTGTCGCTGAAATCCGGGATGACCCTGGGGACCATGTCGCTTTGAACGGCCTTTTGTTTGCAAACCTCCAGGCAGGCTCCGCAGGAGGTGCACCGCTCGAGGATGTGGGCCTTCTCTCCCTTCATTTCCACGGCACCGTAAGGACAGGCCTTCAGACAGCGTTTGCAGCCGTTACAGAGGTCGACTTCTATCCAGACGGTCATGATTTTCCTCCGTTATTCTGAATTCAAAAAAATCTATTCGACCGGGATGTTAAATGAGTTTCATCTCTTTTAATTTCCCAATCAGCGCATTTACGGTCTCCTTGACATTGCCCTCCAGGATCTCGCTCTGCCTCTGAGACTTGGGTGCGAAAGTCTTGATGACATGGGTCAGCGAACCCTCAAGACCCACTTCGCTTGCCTGAACACCGATGTCGGCGGCATTCCAGGACGTGATGCGGGCCTTCTCCCTGCAGGCATCGATCAGGGCCGCCACATAGGGGTATCGGGGAGTGTTCAGCTCTCCGATAACGGTCAGAAGAGCGGGAAGGGTGCATTGAACACGTTCAAAGCCGTCCTCCAGGCGCCTTTTGACCACCATCTTCTTCTTATTGACCTCCTCGATATCAAAGACATAGGACACATGGGGAATTCTGAGAAAGTCCGCGATCTGAGGCCCTATCTGGGCCGTATCTCCATCTATGGCCTGTCTCCCGGCAATGACCAGGTCGTGGTCTCCGATTCGGTCAATGGCTGCGCCCAGAGTCGAAGAGGTCGCCCAGGTATCGGCGCCTGCAAAGGCCCTGTCCGAGAGCAGGATTCCCTCGTCGGCGCCCATGCCCATGGCTTCGGAGATGGCGTCAATGGCCTGCGGCGGGCCCATGGAAAGGGCGATAACCTTTCCACCGTGCCGTGCCTTGAGTTGAACAGCCGCCTCGAGGGCATGGAGGTCGTCCGGGTTGATGATGCTCTTGATCCCCTCGCGGATGAGGTTCCCCGTCTTGGGGTCCAGCTTGACCTCAGTGGTGTCGGGTACCTGTTTGACCAGGACAATAATCTTCATGATCGTGACTCCCTCCTGTTCGCCATTCCGGTGGCCCGAAAGACTTTCCCTAGATGACGTTTTGGTCCTTTAGGCCGGCAAGTTCCCGGTCGGAGTACCCGAGCCCTTCGCCGTATATCTCACGGTTGTGCTCCCCGAAGCGGGGTGGGAAGGTCAGTTTTTGTTCGATGCTTTTCAGGTATGAGGACATGACGGGCGGGGGCGCAAGGGTGATTTTGGTCCCCGAGCCGGGGTCTTCAGCGAAAAGGAGCTTCCGTTCCACGAGGGGATCGGCGATGACGTCAGGAATGCCCTTGATTTTGCTGACAGGGAGGGTGATGGCATTGAACCGCTCAATGAGATCCTCGGACGTGTGCTTTGCGGTGATCTCGTTGATGGCCTTGTTGAGGTTTTCTACATCCCCGATGCGCCCGTGGTTGTTTTCGTATTCCGGCCGACCCAGGGACTTGAACAAATCCAGGGATGTCATGGATTTCCACTGGCGATCGTTTCCAACGGCCAGGTAGATAAAACCGTTACTCGTCCTGTAGACGGAGACGGGACAGAAAAATTCGTGGGTGTTGCCTCTGCGCGAGATCGGTTTCCCCGTGAGGGTGGAGATGGTGATGGGAACGGTCAGCCATGATACGGAAGATTCAAACATGGACAGCTCGATGCGGGTTCCCTCACTGGTGGCCTGACGTCGGAACAGGGCCTTCATGAGTTCGCCGTAGGCATGAATGCTCGTTCCCATGTCCGGCAGGGGTATGCCCAGGACCTGAGGATCTCCCGCCGCCTCGCCCGTGAGCTCCATGAGCCCTGAGCGGGCCTGAAGGATGGGGTCATAGGCGGCCTCATTGCTGTCCGGGCCGAAACCCGTTAAACCCAGCCAGATGATGTCCGGTTTAAGCGCTTTCAGGGTTTCGTAATCTATGCCGAGTTTTTTGTAGTTTTTGGGGAGTTGATTGGTCGCAAAGATGTCGACATCCAGTTTTGAAAAGAGCGATCGAAAGATTTTTTGGCCTTCAGGGACCCCCAGGTTCAGGGTCAAAGCCTTTTTTCCGGCGTTGATGCACAGAAAATAGGCGTTCATCCTCTCCTCGCCCAGGATATTTTCGCCCACCATCCGGTTAGGGTCTCCGTAGACCGGGTGCTCCAGCCGGATGATCTTCATGCCGTCCTGGGCCAGCCTGAAGGTAAGATAGGGGAGGACGGTCGCCTGTTCGAGAGATAACACGGTGAGAGACTCGAGAAGATCCATACGGCACCTCCGCTCCTGGGAAAGGGGTTTATCGAAGAAAGCATTCTCCAACACCTTTAGGGGAAGCAGCCTTTTGAGATCTAAGTTGGGATCAGGGTGGGACTCAAGACAGGAAGAAGACGATAGTCTGTTTAAATTGTATACCGTATACAGTATACGAAGTCAATTGTTTTCCGGTGGTTTTCTTCCCTTTTTTTTCTGGTAGAAATTGACCGCCCGATTGTGTTCAGTGAGGGTCCTTGAAAAATGATGGGACCTGTCGTTCTTGGATACAAAATAGAGATACTTCGTCTTGGCGGGAGAAAGGATCGCCTTGATGGCGGCAATTCCGGGATTTGCAATGGGTCCCGGAGGAAGCCCCCGGACCAGGTAAGTATTGTACGGAGAGGGTCTTCGCAGGTCCTTTCGCGTGAGATTTCCATTGAAGCCACTAAGACCGTAGATCACGGTGGGATCACTTTCCAAACGCATGCCCCTCGCGAGCCGATTCAGAAAAACGCTCGCGATCAACGGTCGTTCCTCGGCCCGCCCCGTTTCCTTCTCTACGATTGAGGCAAGGGTGATAACCTCTTGCAGCTCCAAACCGGTCTCGTCCATTTTTTCATGGAGAGGCTCGACCATCTCCGCAAAGCGCTTGACCATCACCTCGATGATGGTCTCTGTCGAGATATCCCGCGCGAAATGATAGGTGTCCGGGTAAAGGTAGCCCTCCAAATCCTGACGTGGAAGGTCATATTTTTGGGCAATAGTCGGGTCAACTGTCAGGGAGAGAAATTTTTCCTTTGCAACAAAGCCCCGTTGCTCTAAGAGGTCTGCGATTTGTGCCTTGGTAAAACCCTCGGGAATGGTGACGGCGTGGGTCATGATGAGACCTCTGGTCAATTTTTCGAGTATCTCGGCAGGTGTCATGCGGGCACTCATCGTATATTCTCCCGCCTTGATTTTTCTGCTGTACCCCTTGGCTCTGGCCCAGAGTATGAAAAGCCTTCTACTGGTGACAAGCTCATGCCTTTCAAGTTCAGTGGCCAGGCCCCTCAGGGAGATCCCATCCTCGACCACGACCACCTGATCTGGAGCGGTTTCGTCGGCCGGTCGGAACAGGAACAGCATGAAATTCAAGAGGGAAAAGGCGACCAGGAGCAGGCACAGGCCTGCGAGATAGAGTGCGATTTTTTTTGATGGGAAATTAGGCATGGCCAAACTGCCTCCCGGTCGGTCGGGAAGGAAAAAAAGGCCTTGAATCATGAGGGCCTGAACCCAGACAAGAAGTGGGAAGGGGCAGGGGGTACATTTTTGAAAAATCGGCCGCAGCGATCAATATCCGCACAATCGCAACCTCAAGGAAAGCAGGTCCAGGGCATTTTAAAAAGTTGTGCATATTCGGGAATGACGGCTCGTCTTGTGAATAGTCTCTTTCGTGTTTCCGCCGATAGTGGCTGAATGATGGGCAGTAAAAACACGACCTCCGGGTCATTCGGCAGGTCGGTGATCGGCCGGTTTACTTTCAATTAATCTATCAAACCCTAATAGAATCCGGAGACTAAGTCAATAGGGTCATGCGGCCCTGATCAACCAATCAAGGCGTCATCTGTCCCGCGCTTCGCGAAATTTCCTTACTTCGGCTTCCAGAGCACCATTCTCGGCCTGCCGGCCATCTCCTTGCTCAGATCCTCAATCGGACCGTATTGGATGCAGGCCGCCATGCAATGTTGAACACAGGCAGGCGCCAGGCCCTTTTTTGTTCGAGGCCTGCAGAGGATGCAGAGCTCTGTTGGAAAAGGCAAAAAGGCCAGATAGGCCTTATCGTTGGGCAGATTTTCCACCACTTCCATGACCTTAATACCGGCCATACCCGCCGGCCACTTGTATTCTTGGGAGCAGGCGATTTCACAGGTATGACACCCGGTGCAATATTCGTAGTTGATCAAAAGCCCGTATTCCGTTTTCTTTTTCATGTCATTCCCCTTTTTCACCGACCTTGTAGATTTTGCACATGGAGTGTTTGATGGGAGCACCGAGACCGTCTTTGCCCTGGGCGTCCATGGGCAGGAGCTGGTTGATGTTGCATTCCCAGACACCGTAGAGGCTTGGTTCGGCCCCGGGCTTTTCGGGAAACCACCATCCGTGAGCGGCCATCACCATCCACCGCGGAACGATTCGAGTGACTTTGGCTTTTAGTTTGGCTCGGCCCATCCAGTTTTCCACCCAGACCCATTCTCCATTGCCGATGCCGTGCGCACCTGCGGTATCGGGATGTATTTCCACGACGGGGTCCGGGTCGATCTGCCTGAGCCAGGGGATCATTCTGTGTTCCGCATGGAAGAAGGCCGGAGAGCGCCTGCCCGTGGAGAGAATAAGGGGGTACTCTTTGGCCAGATCCGGCCGGCTTACGGGGGTGAAGGGCGGTTCCTCATGGTGGGGCAGGGGCCCCAGGTCCCAGTCCTCCCGAATGGTCGAATAGAGTTCAAACCGGCCCGTTGGGGTCTGAAAACCGGGCTTTTTATCCGCTCTCAAAAGACCTTTTTCATGGCGGTGGTAAGGGCAGCTAGGGTGTCCTTCGGGTGGGAAGGCCCATCCCTTTTCCTGGAGCTGTTCGAAGGTCATTCCGGAGGGTTTGATGATGTCGTCATAGAGTTCGTGGATATTGGCCCATTTGAGGTCCGGGTCGAAACGTTTCGCGAGTTCGAAATTGATTTCAACGTCCGGCCGACATTCGTCCACCGTAACGGCCTTATTGATGCTCTGGAGGGGCACCCACCAGGTTCGCACGCCCTCCTTTTCCAAAAAGGTGGCGGCGGGTAAAACCACATCGGCATATTGGGTGCTCGGGGTCATGAAAAGGTCGACCGCCACAATGAAGTCCAGTTTTTTGAGCGCCTCCCGCCATTTTTTAGGATCCAGCCCGATCCCGGCCAGGGGGTTACAGGTCTGGATCCAGAGCCCCTTGATAGGGTAAGGTTTTTCCGTAAAGATCTGCTCAATGGTCAGGTCGGTTTGAGTGCGCCAGATAAACCGGTTAAAGGGCCCATACTCCTTTGCCCCGATGCGGGGCTTGTCCTGTTTTTTGTCTTTGAGTTTGATGACCCCCTCGGCTCCGGGCAGGGCATAGGCCACGGCGTCAAAGGCGAAACGGGCTATGACATTCCCACCGGGCACGTCCAGATTCCCGGTAAGGGCCCAGAGGGCCGCAATGGCATGGCAGAGAGGGGTAATTCCCGGAGTCATGTCGATGGGCACGCCCCACTGAATGGAGGCCGGTTTGCTGGTGGCGTAAAAACGGGCAGCCTTGGCGATGTCTTTGGCCGGAACACCGGTGATTTTCTCCACCTTTTCAAGGGGATAGTCGTCCACCTTCGCGCAAAAGGCATCCCATACCGTGTGGCAGAGCACCTTTTGCCCGTCGGCAAGGGACACTTCATATCGACCCGACAGGGCGGGGGAGGCATCGGGCGGATCACAGGCGAGTTCGACCGTGTCCCAAACAGCGGCTTGGCAGGCTGCTGCGCCCCAGACCACGAAGTTGTCCCTCGATCCGTTCGCCTTCAGGTCGTTTTCCCGAAGAAGTTTCCCTGTATCCTGTCGAATGAGATGCGGGGCGTTGGTCCATTTTTCCAGAAAACCTTGATCAAAAAGGTTTTCACTGATGATCACCTTGAGAAAACCCATGGCCAGGGCCGCATCGGTCCCGGGTCGCAAAGGCAGCCAGTGTTTGGCCCGGGAGGCGAACCAGGAAAGCCTAGGATCGATCGAGATGATCTTGGTTCCTTTTTTCATCAAGTCGATGATCCAATGGCCGAAGAGATTGTCCGGGCAGGTCGCGGGGATGTTGTAGCCCCAGATGATCATGCACTCGGGAACTTCATAACGGGGATCATCATAGCGCTTCGGCAACCACTGGCCGGCATCGAACACGCAATAGTCCCCCTGAAAGGTATTCAGAGCGGCAATACGCGGGCTGTAGCAGGCGTTGCCGCTCAGGGCGAACATGACGTTGGGGCTCCCGTAAGCATAGGCCAGGAGACAGATCCAGGGACCGATGTCCCGGCCCGTGCCCATGGAAAAGACCATACTTTCCGGGCCGTGTTCATCCCGAATGGTCGTCATCCTGTTTTCGATCAGGTCAAAGGCCTCATCCCATGTGATTTCCTCCCATTTGTCTTCGCCCCTCTTTCCAACCCGTTTGAGGGGATGTCGCAGGCGCTTGGGATGCTCGATATACTGCGTCATAGAGAGTGCCCTCGCGCAGAGCCTGCCCTGGTTCCAGGGGTGCTCCGGATCTCCTTCAATCTTTACCAGCCTGCCGTTTTCGATATGTGCCAGGACGCCGCAGCCCCCGTGGCAGCCGGGTCCGGCCGACCAGGTGGTCGTGCGAACGATTCGATGATCTTTTTTTTTCATCTCGAAACCTCCTTGAAGTAAAGGGCATAAAATCCGGCGGTTGAATTCGGTCATTTTTTGTTAATATATTGATTGTGCATATGTTAACTTTTGTTGCGTGTCAACCTGTTTCGGGGGCAATCGATCTCTCTTCAAGGCGTGCATTCAAAGGTCTTGAAACGGGGCGGCCATTCACTATTTTGGTCCGCATCCTATCGGCGAATAGGCCGTCGAGACAAAAAGGCGGCTTGAAGGAGGCTGATCGTTCTTAATCGACAGGGTCGACCGGCCCTTCAGAAGGTCCCCAGGCGAGGAGGGGACAGCGATCGCAAAGAGGCGTCTTTCGGCAGTAATTTTTTCCCGTCATGACGATCAGGGCATGAAATTCATTGAAGAGTTGAGGGTCTTCGGGCAGGTGGTCCATGAAAAGGGCCTGAAGTTCATCGTATGTCGTTTCCTCACCGGCCATACCGTGACGTCGCAGGATGCGGTAGGTATAGGCATCAATCACGAAAACGGGCAGGTTACCGGCATAGAGAACGATACTGTCGGCGGTTTCGGGGCCGACACCTTTGACAGAGAGAAGCCCGTCCCGAAGTGCAACGGTCCCGGAATCGAGCATGGCGAGCAAATCTCCTTCGTATCTTCTCATGATAAAATCGATCAGGTTCTTGAGTCTTTTGGCCTTGATGTTGAAATACCCGGCCGGCCGGATACTTTCAGCCAATTGAGAAAGGGGTATGGCGTGAAGGGCTTTGAGGTTGAGCAGGCCATTCCTTTTCAGGTTTTCAATAGCCTTTTCCACATTTTTCCAGTTCGTGTTCTGGGTAAGTACAGCCCCGACCATGACCTCAAAGGGTGTCTCAGCCGGCCACCAGTTCTGGGGTCCGAATTGATCGATGAGGAGGTCGAACATTTCATTCAACCTGCGGGTCGTTGCGCTTTGCAAGGGGGGAGGCTCCTTCGCTCTTTATTGGCTTGACAGGGTCTGCAAGATACCTTAAATTTACGCTTCATGTCAAACGTCAAAAGCCTACGGGATTGGGCTTGACGACACTTCAGCACGGGAAACCCAGAAGAGGCCGGTTGGCTCCTGTGAACATCACGGCAGGCGTTTGCCGGATTTTTTTAATCACCCAAAAACATGTCACCATCACGAGCCATGGCATCAAGCGGAAAACTGACAAATATACGTAATATCGGGATCATCGCCCATATCGATGCGGGAAAAACGACCGTCACCGAACGGATTCTCTATTATACCGGCCGTGTACACAAGATGGGTGAGGTTCATGACGGTGAAGCGACCATGGACTGGATGCTGGAAGAACGGGAACGGGGCATTACGATTACCTCCGCCGTCACGTTCTGCTCATGGCGTGGCCATGCGATCAATATCATCGATACCCCCGGCCATGTGGATTTCACCATTGAGGTGGAGCGTTCCCTGAGGGTCCTGGACGGTGCGGTAGGTGTCTTTTGCGCCGTGGGCGGTGTCGAGCCCCAATCTGAAACAGTCTGGCACCAGGCGGATCGATACAAAGTCCCCAAGATTGCCCTTATCAACAAAATGGACCGCATCGGGGCGGATTTTTTCCGGGCCGTAGAGATGATCAAGGATCGCCTGGGTGCCCGTCCCATGATTTTGCAATTACCCTGGGGGGCTGAAGATACTTTTGTCGGGGTCATTGATCTGATCAAGATGAAGGGCCTTTTGTGGGAAAAGGATACCCTCGGGGCTGAATTTCAAGAGGTTCCCATTCCCGAGGAGTTAATGGATCAGGCCCGGGAGTATAGGGAAACCCTCGTGGAAACCCTGGCGGATACGGATGATCACATTATGGATCTCTATTTGTCGGAGCAGGAGATCGAATCCAAAGAACTGGAAAGGGCCGTCCGGACCGCTACCATCAAATTGCAGGCCGTTCCGGTTTTCTGCGGCACCGCATTGAGGAATAAGGGCATCCAACCCCTCATCGACGGGATTGTCGACTATCTGCCTTCGCCCGTCGATGTGCCGCCCATAGTCGGCCTCATACCGGATACCGACCGGGAGGAATCACGTCCTCCCCATAAGAAAGGTCCTTTTTCCGCTCTTGCCTTCAAGGTCATGATGGATCAAGGCAGGAAGATGACTTATCTCAGAATATATTCGGGTTCGGTTCATGCCGGTGATACGGTGTTAAATTCCGGTAGAAACGTCAAGGAAAAGATTTCCCGCCTCTTGAAAATGCATTCCAATAAAAGGGAGCGGGTGGACGAGGCCTTTGCCGGTGATATCGTCGCGACGATGGGCCTGAAGGTGACCACCACAGGCGATACCCTGACCAACGATGCCGACCCCATTCTGCTTGAACCGATCAGTTTCGACGAACCCGTGATCACCGTGGCCGTTGAGCCCAAACGGGTGCAGGACCAGGACAAACTCATGGATGCCCTGTCAAAGCTGTCCGACGAGGACCCCACCTTCAAATTTCGCATCGACGAGGAGACGGGGCAGACCGTCATTTCCGGGATGGGGGAACTCCACCTTGAAATCATTATGGGGCGGATCAAGCGGGAGTTTTTCGTCGAGACCAACCAGGGCAAACCCCAGGTGGTTTACCGTGAGACCGTGAGCGAAAAGGTGCGCCATGAGGAAGTCTTCCAGAAGGAGCTGGCGGGGCAAATGCATTTTGCCGGCGTGAAGATAGAACTCTCCCCGTTGCCCCGCGGAAGCGCCAACAAGTTTGTGGATCGCAGCGGGAATCCCGACCTTACGGAGGCCTTCTTGGCGACCATTCGGGACGGGATCGATGAGGCGTCCTCGAGCGGCATGATTATGGGCTATCCTGTCGTGGATGTTGAAACGGTACTCCTGGAGGTTCAGATCCACGAGACGAATTCCGATGATATGGCCTTTAGGGTCGCTGCCTCGATGGCCTTCCGAAATGCCTTGATAAAGGCCGTGCCGCTCCTTCTTGAACCCATCATGAAGACCGAGATCCTGATCCCGGAGGAATTCATGGGTGAAGTCATCGGCGATCTCAATACAAGACAGGGAAAGATCGAACAAATCACCAGCAAGGGCCCGGTGCAGGTCGTAACGGCCAGCGTTCCGCTTTCCAAAATGTTCGGGTATTCTACGGCGCTGCGTTCCGTTTCCCAGGGCCGCGGGACCTTTAGCATGCAGTTCAGCCACTATGACCAGGCGTGAGGGGCAGGCCTGGTCGTGCTTTATTCCTTGACAACGCAAAAGTTCCCTGAGTATAAAACTTTGAGACGTTATTGAATCGAGTTCGGCTCCCCATGAGACTGGTGGGGGGGCGTCATATCTTAGAAAAGGAGGAAAGCGTTCACATGAAAAAAAGAATATTTGCCCTTTTTGTAGTTGTTTTTGCCGGGTTTGTTTTTTTGGCGGTCGGGGCGCTCATCGCTGCGGATTGTCCCGTTGATTTGAAGATCGAGAATCAGGGATACAAAAAAGACAAGAAAGGGCCCGTCCCTCTGTCCCACAAGAAACACCATGAGGAACTCAAGATTGCCTGTACCGAATGCCACCACGATTACAAAGACGGAAAAAACGTATGGAAAGACGGGGATCCCGTCAAGAAGTGTGCGGAGTGCCACAATCCTCTGAAAAAAGAAGGCAACCTTGACAAGCTTATGAACGCCTATCACAAGAACTGCAAGAAGTGCCATAAAGAAATGGCCCAGGCGGGGAAAAATGCTCCCTACAAAAAGTGCAACGATTGCCATGAAAAGAAATAGTTGAAAGCCTGAGAGAAGTGCCGTCCGGTAAACCCTATTCTCGTTGTTCTCAAGAGCCACCCCCATTCCGGGGTGGCTCTTTTGTCCATTAAAAAAACCGGGCCGATCAATCACTCAGCCCGGTTTTTTTATACTGTGAAATACTAGAAGATTTATCAGACTTCAGTAACTGTGATAGCTTCCTGATCGCAAACCTCGACACAGCTCTCACATCCAAGGCATTCTTCAGCATTCACGGGAACGGATTTGCCATCCTGCATCTCATAGACGTCCACAGGGCAAACCTCTACGCATTCTTCACACCCTTCGCATTTGCTGTGATCAACGGTTACTTCATAACCCATGAGTCTTCCTCCTGTGATTAATAATAATTCTCATCTAAAGCCCTAGCTTAAATTCGGCTATCGGCTAATCCCTCAAAGCAGTGTGTGCCTTCCTTAACAGAGGGGAATTGGGGTGTCAACCTTTTTTTTGTGCCCTTTTGCAGGCCCCTATCATGAACAATAAAAAGGGCCCGTTTCATACTGAAATGAGCCCTGCGGTTCCAAAAAAAATCGAGGTTATGACACTGCAACCTCATCTTTCACCGACACGACGATCTTGTAAAGAACCGTCAGAATAAAGAAGCCTATTGCCCAGACCCCCACGGAAATGAAGACTTCGGGGACCGTGGGCCAGTATTCAAAAACCCTTTCGAAGGGATTGGGGATAAACCCTCCCAGGACCAGACCGAAGCCCTTATCGATCCAGGTGGAGATGATCACCGAAGCGCAAGCCACGGCCAGGATATCCTGTCTTCTGCGGGTCGTAGGGATGATCAGGAGGATCAGAGCAACCAGGGCGAAGAACGCAGCCGTCCACATCCAGGGGGCCAGCTTGTTATAGCCGTCAAGCCCGACAAAAAGATAGACGATGGGGTGCATATGCCCCGGGATCTGGCTGTAAAATGCCGTAAAAATCTCCAGAAAGAAAAAGAAGACATTGATAATCATGGCATAGGCCACAATGCCTCCCAGTGTCCTGATCTGTTCTTTGCCCGGATCGAAGTTGGTGAACTTTTTGACGATCAGGCAGAGGAGAATCAAGAGGGCCGGTCCGGAGCAAAAGGCGGAACTGAGAAAGCGGGCGGCCATAATGGCCGTCAACCAGTAATGCCTTCCGGGCAATCCCGCGTAAAGAAAGGCTGTCACAGTATGGATACTGAAGGCCCAGGGAATGGAAATATAGATCAGGACCTTTATCCATTTTTGGTAGGGAATCCCCTTCCTTTCCGCGCTCAGGACATTCCAGCCGATCAAAATATTCAAGAACAGGTACACATTGAGAACGATCATATCCCAAAACAAGATAGATGTGGGATTGGGATAAACGATGACATTCATGAGGCGCGGCAGATTTCCAAGGTCAACCATGACAAACAAAAGGCACATGACAATGGATGCGACAGCCAGGAATTCCCCCAAAATGGTTATTTTGCCGAATGCCTTGTAATCATGAAGATAACAGGGCAGGACGACCATCACGCCGGAGGCCGCAATACCCACGAAATAGGTAAGCTGACCGATGTAGAAGCCCCATGAGACGTCCCTGCTCATGCCGGTGATACGCAGTCCCTCGAACCACTGGTAGAGGTAACTGGCAAATCCGATGCCTATAAGAACGAGCAGAGTAATGATCCATCCCCAGTAAGTTCGACTTCCCTTTAAGGCTTTATCAAGCATAGTTACCTCACACGATATAGTAAACGTTGGGTCCTGAACCTAGTTCCGGCTTTCGTCGGATAGTATAGTGAGAATGCAAAAGACGCCTCACCTCGGAATTCGCATCCGCCAAATCCCCAAAGGTTAGGGCGTTTTTCTCAATCGAATCGGCGGCCTCTACGCAGGCAGGGATCTGCCCCTTGGCGAGCCTCTCCGCGCAAAAATTGCATTTTTCCACGACCCCTTTCGATCTCGTGGGGTATTCTATGTTGGGTGGAAAATCGGGGTTGAGATCCTTTGGGGCCTTTCTCGGGTCTCCCCAATTGAAGCTTCGGACCCCATAGGGGCAAGCCGCCATACAGAAACGGCAACCAATGCAGCGGTGCTGGTCCATCATAACCACGCCGTCTTCCCTTTTCCAGGTTGCCTTAGTGGGGCAGACCCGGCAGCAGGGAGGATTGGTGCAATGGTTGCACAAGAGGAGGAAGTTGCCTCCATGATATTTTTCCGCAATGTATTCATGTTGCTGGCCCGGGAAGGTATGCTCGTAGGTCTCCTTCCAGATCCACTTGATTTCTTCCTTGGGATTTCCGAGATCGGGGACATTGTGCTCCACATGACAGGCGGCAATGCATTTGTCCATAATCGCTTCGGTCATTTTATTCATGTCCACGACCATGCCCCATTTCTTACCCTGGGTCAGGGGCATATTCTGCAAAGAGGCCTCCACTTCTCCGGGGGCCATCAGATCCAAAGCCGCTTTGCCTCCCAGCCCCAGCGCGGCGGAGAGACCGGCAATCTTCAAGAATTTTCTTCTATCCATCGCCATCAGTTATTCTCCTTGGGCTCAATATGGCAGTCCCAACAATAGGGGGTCACCCCCATGTAATTATGGCACTGGTCGCAAAATTTGCTTTTATTGTCATGACAGTCCAGGCAGGTGACCTGAAGGCTTTTGTAATAGACCTTGCCGTCAGGGGATTTGTAATACCGATCCCCGTCGCGGACCACTTCATGTCTCCATTTATCCAGAAGGTGCATGTGGGACGTCGTCATATATGGCGTTTCCGCCACGCAAACCTTCAATTCCTGGGCCTTGGCGGTGAGAACGGGGACCGGTGCCTTTGCTGCCTTACCGGCATTGTACCAGAAGGGAAAGAGCAGCAGCCCCAGCCCGACAATCAGTCCGACAATAATTTTACCTCCGTCATACATCCTCTTCCTCCTCCATGCCCGGGAGTGGTTCACCGCGCAGATCGGTTGTCCTTTTTTTCTCCCCATCCAGGATTAAGGCGTTGGCTACCAATTCATGCACTCCTGTTACCCCTACCTCGGGGACCCAGTACTGCATCAAATCGGGAAATACCGCTCTGTCAATGGCGCAGATGCAGGAGAGCATATTCACCCCGTGCTTTTCATGAACATGTTTTACGGCATTGGCACGGGGGAGGCCGCCTCTCATTCTGAGCTCCATGTCCTCCCCGGCATTTAACCCGGCGCCGCTGCCGCAACAAAATGTCTGCTCTCTGATGGTGTTTTCCGGCATTTCATAAAAATGGTTGCATACATTATTGATCACATAACGCGGTTCCTCAATGAGCCCCATTCCCCTGGCGGGATTGCAGGAGTCGTGGTAAGTGACCTTGAGGTTGTCATTCCGGCTCGGGTCCAGCTTGAGTTTGTTGTTTTTGATTAGATCAGCCGTGAATTCAATAATATGGACCATTTTGGTGGTCTTTGCGTTTTCAAATTTAGTCCCCGTAATCGGAGATACGGGCTCGTCAAGAAAATCGGCCGGTCCGTTGAAGGTATCCATATACTGGTTGACAACCCGCCACATATGGCCGCATTCGCCACCAAGAATCCATTTGACCCCGAGCCTTTTGGCCTCTGCGTACATTTTGGCGTTCAAACGTTTGGCCATCTCGTGGGAGGTGAAATAACCGAAATTACCGCCCTCGGAGGCAAAGGTGCTCCACGTGATATCCAGGCCCAGGCTTTGGAGATAATGAAAGAGCATGAGATAGCCCATGCAGGTATAGGTTCCGGGATCGGCAAAGACATCCCCGGAAGGGGTGATAAAAAGGATCTCGGCGCCCTTTCTGTTAATGCTGGGTTCCATATTAACGCCCGTGATTTCCTCGATATCTTCCACGAAAAAATCAAGCATGTCTTTATAGGCATGGGGTTGAATGCCAAGGTGGTTCCCTGTTCTATAACAGTTTGCTACAGGGGCGGAAACCCAGTCGGTATTCAATCCCAGAAGATTCAGGAGTTCACGCCCGAAAATGGTGATCTCCGCCATGTCGATGCCGTATGGGCAGAAAAGAGAGCAGCGTCGACATTCCGTACATTGGAACAGGTAGGACCAGAGTTCTTTCAGGACATCGACCGTGAGTTCTCTCGCACCGGCCAGGCGACCGAAAACCTTCCCGCCGATCGTGAATTCTTTTCGGTAGATCGACCTGAGTAGTTCGGCCCTCATAACCGGCATGTTTTTCGGATCCCCTCCGCCGATAAAAAAATGGCATTTGTCTGCACAGGCCCCGCAACGCACGCAGATGTCCATGAAGATTTTAAAGGTCCTGAATTTGTCCAGGCGCTCTTTCATGCCCTCCAGAAAGATCTCTTTCCAGTTATCAGGGAGCTTCCAATCTTCTTCGAAAGGAGACCATTCCCGGGGGTTGGGCAGACCTACATATTCAAGATTTTTGGGCTTTGAGCCGTAGCAGGCGATCCCCGGCCTGATTTCCACCGGGGCGTCCATCCATCCCTTGAGTTCGGGTGGGCGATGGTCGATCTTTGCAAGTTCTTCTGCTTTTGGAACGTCTGACATGGCTACTCCTTTTGCGCTTCCTCAGTTGTTTCGGTCTCTTCCTCTGCCTGGAGGTCAGGCATTTTCTCAACGGGAATACCCGCTTCGATCATTTTGTCCCTGAACTCCTCCTCATATTCGTCGTAGGTATGAACCGGGACGGGATAATCCCAGGGATTGATGTGTCTAACAAACCGGTTGTTGTTGGCGAGATTTCTCGTGGGGCTGAGAAAAATACCCGCCATATGCATCAATTTGCTGAACGGGAAATAGGCAATAAGAATGCTCAAGAGAAAGAGATGGATATAGAAAATGACACCAATACCTTCAGGCGCCGTGGGCCTGAAGGTCACAAGGCCCAAGGCCAGTTCTTTGACGGCGGTCAGATCCACCCTGATCCAATAGCGCATGAGGACGCCGGTCAAACCCAGGGCCAAGATCAGGAAGAGGGGGAAATAATCTGCGGGAAGGGAAATAAAACGCATTTGGGGAAGATAGAGTCTTCTGAGGAAAAGATAGGTCACGCCAACGAGGAGAAGCATATCCGAGATGTAGACCCCCGGAACGCCCAGGCCGTTGATGGGGGCTACCCCGAGCTGGAGAAATCCGTCCAGGCTCTCGAGGATATGCACAAAGCCGGGAATGGGTTCCGTGAAGAATCTGAGATGCCTGAGGAGTACGACCAGGAAAGAATAGTGGAAAACCAAGGCGCCGAGCCATAGCCATTTTTCCCATTCGTAGGAGATTTTGGGGCCCTGCCTGAACTCCAGTCGCGTATTTCTGAAAAGAGATCGAAACGTAAGGATTTCAAAAGCCATCCTGAGGACAACGCCGGTTGTGTTTTTCGGATTGTCGATAGGGTTGGCTTTTATCCAGGGCAGGCTCCACTGCTGGCCTCCCGTGGTGGGGATTCGGAAGGGGACGGGTGAACGGGCCCAGCCGATCACGCGCGCAACAATTCCCACGACAAAGGTGAGAAGTGCCGCATAGGGGATAACAACCCCGAACAGGATACGCATGTCCAAAGCCCACACACCTGCCATGGGAATCAAAATGAGCATGCTAACCGCGATCAGGGAAAACAACAGACTGATAATCATATTCATTGAAGGCTACCTCGTTTCAATGGATCGATTTAGGAATAAGATTATTGGCTATGATTATTATCTTTTTTTTTCGGTTCCCAGGCCGGAATCTCGCAGGCCAGGCCGGCTTTCAGCAACAACCTGGACACCTGTCTACCTGCCTGACCGGCTTTGATTTCATAGATTTTTTCTCGACATTTCACGTAAATATCAAAGGCAAGAAGGGCCGTTTGGTCGATTTCGGCCTCAATTGCCGTCAATTCCTCGGCCAGGTTGTATTCCCGGATTTCTTCCCCGAGTTTGCCCCTGATCACTTTTTTTAGATCAAGGACAAAGGCGACGGCCTGAGACGGAGAAAAATCCTGCACGGCCCTGACACGGATAATCCTGTCGAGAGAAGCCTGAAGGCTCTCCAATCGGCCACCTTGAAGGAGTTCGGCAAAGACATGCTCTAATTCCGTGGATATGGTCGTTCCCACAGGATTTGCAAAGGAATTTTTTTGTTTGTGGAGGAATCTCTGGGTCTCCTCGGGATAGGTATCGATGATGAGATTCACCCATGCACCCAGAATTGAGGACTGCTGTTTGCGTAATAAATCGACCAGTTTCATTTGTGTATCAGAGCGTGATAGAAGGGCGAACATGTGGACCAATAGATCCCTTTCCTCTGCCCCTCGCCATTAGGGCCGGGAAAGGTTAGTCATCCATAGGGTTCATCAATGATAACGAAATGGAATGCGCTGAAGTCAGGTTATGTTATTTGTTTCCATGACGGAAAAGTCATTGGAGTAGTTGATCTAGTGATGCTTTTTTTTAATGAGCGATCTAAAGATCGAATAAATTGAATCCGTTTTTTGAAATAAAAGACAAATGCTGAGTAGAAAGAAGCGCAGAGTGTGTGCAAGGGCGAAAAATTACATCCGACGGTAACATTCCGCCCAGAGAAAGAATAACGGGCGCTTTATGGACCCATGATGTGCAGAAGTATTCAAAACACAAAAATAGGATAGTCTCTATTGGCGATGAACTATAGACAAAAGGATTCGGGGTGTCAAGAAAAAATGTCAGCCCCGCATTTTTGGAACAAGGCCATGGCGGACACTATTTTTTTGCAAAGGGGATAGAGATATGGTAGAAAAATAGCACTTTTGGCCCCTGTCCCCAGTTTCCCTTCGAATAGGGAACTCCCGGTGCCGGGGGACGACTCTCCGTGCACCAAAGGATGACACATGGCCAGAGGAGGTAAATGGGAAGATCACTATGCCCGCCGAGCCAGGGGTGAGAAATGGCTTGCAAGATCCGTCTATAAGCTTGAAGAGATCGACCGGCGATTTAGGCTGATTCGACCAGGTTCGCGGCTTTTGGATTTGGGGGCCTACCCCGGTTCCTGGTCCCAGTACAGCCTGAAGAAGGTCGGCCCGAAGGGTGAGGTGGTGGGGATCGATCTTCAGTCCCCTGACCGGCTGGCGGCCCCGAATTTCAGGTTCATCGAGGGGGACATCCTGACCCTGGACACGGTCTGGCTACATGCACAGATCGGAGAGAGGGACGCCGTTCTCAGCGATTTGGCCCCCAAGACGACGGGTATTCATGTGACGGACACGAGTCGGTCCATGGTGCTGGCCAAAAGAGCGTTGGAAATGGCCTTAGCCGTCCTCAGGGTTCAGGGTAACTTCTTGTGTAAAATTTTTGAAGGCGAAGATTTGAAGACTTACAGAACCGATATCTCCCGGGCTTTTGAGCAGGTTCGTACGGTCAGGCCTTCTGCGGTTCGAAAAAAAAGCAGAGAGGTCTATTTGCTCGGGTTGGGAAGGTTGAGGCATTAAACCCATCAAGTGCTCCAAGGGGAAGGCCAAAGATCGAATTGCCCGGATAGGGGCGGGCCGATCTTTTCGGTATTTGATTTTGGGCACGTCAGTTCAGCCAATGACTTGAGGAGGTAACGCATGTCCGGTCATTCGAAATGGAGCTCCATCAAACACAAAAAAGGAGCGGCGGATGCCAAACGGGGTAAAATTTTTACAAGACTAATCAAGGAAATCACTGTGGCCGCGCGTCTAGGGGGGGGAGACCCCATGGGTAACCCGCGGTTGAGGTCCGCCATAGCGGCCGCCAAGGCCGAAAACATGCCCAAGGAAAATATCGAAAGAGGGATTAAGAAAGGGACGGGAGAGTTGGAAGGGATGTCCTACGAAGAGATCAACTACGAGGCCTATGGTCCCGGTGGCGTAGCTGTGCTCATCAATTGCCTGACCGACAACAAGAACCGGACCGTTGCCGACCTGAAGCACACCTTGGACCGGTTCGGCGGAAACCTTGGTGAACCGAACTGTGTCGCCTGGATGTTTGAAACAAAAGGCCTGATCGTCTTTGAAAAGGAAAAAGTGGATGAAGAAAAGCTCCTGGAGCTTGCTCTTGATGCCGGTGCGGAGGACGTCCAGGAAGAGGAGTCAACTTTCGAAGTGCTCATCCCTCCCTCTGATTTCGAAGCGGTCAAAAGCGCCTTTGATGCGGAGGGTCTGATCTATAATTTTGCGGAGGTCAGCATGATCCCCCAGAACACGATCAAACTGGAAGGCAAGAAGGCCGAGCAGATGTTGATCCTGATGGA
>CAZXWJ010000060.1:0-19212 GCA_964644375.1 uncultured Desulfobacteraceae bacterium
GGCGGCAGAACAACAGGGATAACGCTGATCCGATAATAGAAGTCTTCCCGAATAAATCCCTGTCCCACGAGACCCTGAAAATCCCGGTTCGTTGCGGATATAATACGCAAATCAGACTTTCGAACAAACGTATCGCCCACCGGTGTATATTCACCTATTTCCAGGGCCCGAAGGAGTTTCACCTGGATATTCAAATTGAGTTCCCCTACTTCATCAAGAAATAGGGTACCGCCGCTTGCGGTGTGTAAATAGCCATTCTTGTCAATATGGGCCCCCGTGAACGCCCCCTTACGGTGGCCAAAAAATTCACTTTCAACGAGGGTTTCAGGAATAGCCCCGCAATTGACCGGGACAAAGGCCTTTTCGGCGCGGTTACTCATTTCGTGAATGGCCCGGGCCACCAGTTCCTTGCCCGTCCCCGACTCACCCAAAATAAGGACATTGGCTTCAGACCCTGCGGCATTGAGGATGAGTTCATAGACTTCCTGCATGGGACGACTTTTGCCGATAATGTCACCGAAACGGTAACGTTCCCTGATAGACGACTTCAGTTTGACGTTCTCCCTGCGAAGATGCTCGGCCACTTCCTGTACGGATTCCTGGTGCAGCATATCTTCCGTGACATCGCGCATGGTAGCGAGAATCGCAGGTTTTGACTTCAAGCGAATGACGCTTCTATTGGTAGACACCCAGAACTTACGATTGTCTTTTGTCACACAGATCCCGCGCACCAGGCTCTCCAGGGTACCGTCCTGTTCCGTCGGATCGAAAACCCTTCTGAAGAGTTCACGAAAATCATCGTCAAAGAGTTGGACGACATCCATGTCGGACAAGTCCTGAGGTTTTTGATAGCCGAACATTCGGACAAAGGCATGATTGGCGAACAATATCTTCCCGTCCTGCACCATAACGGCTCCATCGGCCGTTGATTCGGTCACGCTCCGATAGAGCGACTCTCTTTCCTCAAGGGCCTTCTGGGCCAGTATAATAGCGGTAAGATCCCGGAAGATAGATAGTTTCGATACACTTCCATCCGGATTTATCAAAGGCGTTTCTACGACATCATAAGTCTTCCGATTTTTGGGAAAATAGTACTTTCGATGAACCGTATCACCCTTGAAAACCTTCACGCTCCTGCATCCGGGGCAGGTCCCACGGCGATTATGAAAATACTCGTAACACTTCCAACCCGCAGGATCGCCCAATTCTCTTTCAAGCGCGGGATTCACATATTCGAGATCGAATTGGTCATTGACTTTATAGACCCAGTCTTCCATGGACTTCAGAATATTAATCAGGTTTTCGCTTTCCAGGCGCAAAGCCTCTTCGGCCTGTTCTCTTTCAGCAATCCGCCCCAATCGCTCGGCAACAGCGTTCAAGAGGAAATTCTCCTCTTTCAAAAATGGATATTCATCGCTTGGAGGCCTTTCCAGATAACACACCTCCAATGTACCCGCCCATTCACCCTGCACATTGATATCACAACTTTGTTTCCACGGCGTTTGTCTAAAATTTTTGGTCCTGAATTCCTGGTATCCAAGAAAAATTCGAGCACAGGTAACCTCTGGATGCTGCAAAGAGGCCGGGATAAGGTCGGCCACCCCTTGAAGGATTTCTTCCAAGGTTATTCCCGGCCGTTCCCGAAGTCTCGAAATTTGATAGAAACAATCCAGTTCCTTGAGCCTTTTGGCAAGATCTTCTTTGTGTTCCTGAATAGTGCATGTCCGTTTTTCTATTTCTTTTACAAGGGATGCCTTTTGTTCTTTCAAAAGGTAAAAAGACGCCTGCGTCCTTAGTGCGGCCTTGACCTGCGCGGCGATTCGGGCCGCATCGAAGGGCCCGAGCAAGAAGACATCAACACCGGATTCCAGCCCTTTCACCTGGTCTTCGATATCCCCTGCAGGACAAATAACGATGATCGGAATCAGCCGGGTTGCGACATCAGCCTTGAGTATCTTATAGATATCAAATCCCCCATCGTCCAAGAGGGTTACGGCACACACGATGACATCGGGCTTCTCCTCCCGCACCTTGCTGAGCACGTTATTCCAGAAGCGCTCATAAAGGACAACGGAACCCGGGAATTTCCTCTGAAATACCTGCGCCGGGAAATCCGAAATCCCCTCTTGGCGATCAATTACCAATATCTTGGTCATGGATTCTCCTGTCGCCTGAAGAGCAGGGTCCTCTCATAAGACAACCGGTCTCTTCGCAGACTGAACCGATTTCTATTCCCTCTCCTTGAAGAGGAATTCTTCAATCCCTGTCTCCAAAGTAAAGACATCCTATTCCAAAATGCATGCGAAGATCTTTGATATTGCGAAGTGGGGTGAGCGTTACAAAACGGATCGATTTTAATTTCAGCCAAAGGGTGTCATACACGATCACAAGAAGTCGTTCGCCTTGGAGACCACCCTTTGCGCGCCGGTCCACCAGACCCTTCAACCGTATTTCAGGAGTGCATGATGGCAGCCGTTGACGAAAGGAGGTTTTTTGTTCTAATATAAAGTTAATATTATTTACATACCACACTGAAAAATCTCTTTCAAGGTCAAGAAAAGACTGCCATGCAACTGATTATTCTTGGATCAGGCACGGGAATACCCATTGCCGACAGGGCGTCACCATCCCTGGTCCTCCTTACGGGAAGCAGTACCGTTCTCTTCGATATAGGACCCGGCTCCTTAAGACAGTTTTCGCACATCGGCTTGAATTTCCGGGATATCTCCCACATTTTCATTACCCATTTTCATCCGGATCATACCGCCGATTTGGTTCATTTCCTATTTGCCACTCACAATCCGTTGATTTTGAAAAATCGGGAGCCCTTTCACATTATCGGCCCCCAAGGCCTCAATGATTTCCTGAACGGACTCCGGAAGACATACGGGAAATGGATTCATATTCCGACGGATCTCATGACCATCGAGGAACGAAGCCGGGACATGAAGAATGCCGAAACATACGGAGATTTTACCGTCTTGTCTCAACCCGTTGTGCATACCATTCAAAGCCTTGCATACAAAGTCGAACGGCCAAACGGCGACAACTTCGTCTATTCGGGAGATACCGGCTTTTGCACAGGAATCGTGGATCTTGCCCAAGGAACCGATCTCCTGATATTGGAATCTTCATTTCCCAATGGTCAAGAGGCCGAGGGACACCTCACGCCCTTCCTGGCCGGACGCGTGGCAGCCTTGTCAAAGGCCCGAAGACTTGTACTCCTTCACTTTTATCCCGACATCCTGTCCACGGATATTGCGACCCAGTGCCGGAAATCATTCAGTGGAGAACTGATTCTCGGCAGGGATCTCCTCAGCCTCTCGATCTAGTTGGTTTTCATCCGGAAATCAAAAAGTCAGGCAGGAATCACGGCACCCTTGCTGAAGTGACGAGCGGGGTGGCGCCGTCAGTCACGGTCTTTGCCCCTCCGAACACGGGCATTCAACGTTGAGGATTATGTTTGGATTCTTGAAGAGGTCTCATGTTTCCACTTGACTTATTATTCCATATTGGAATAATTCATGGTATAATATTTGCCTTTAGAGGCCTGTATGATGAAAACAAAACCTGCAACGGAATATGCCCTTTTAGGGGCCGTAATGAACGCTCCCAGGCATGGTTATGAGATTCTTCAGATTCTGAACTCCACACTGGGTTCCACATGGCATGTGGGGACGAGCCAACTCTATGCGCTTCTTAAAAAATTAGAGGCCCGAGGTCTTCTTGATTCCTGTTTTGAAGCACAGGAAACCCGCCCGTCGAAGCGCATTTTTTCCCTCACGCCGAGGGGCAGGCTGGCCTTTCTCGACTGGCTGCACCGTCCGGCCCAACACGTGAGGGATGTTCGAATCGAATTTCTTGCCAAGCTCTTCTTTTTTCGTCGACTTTCGCTGGCGGGGGCCGACAAATTGATTGAAGCCCAAATCCGGATCTTTCTAAAGATCGGAGAACAGCTGAAAGACCGGCAAAAAAAAACAGCGGACCCCTATGAAAGACTTGTCCTGGCATTCAAGACGGCCACCCTGGAGGCCTGGCATCGTTGGCTCGTTCAGGAGGCCGCACCCTTCACCATAGAGAAACAGGATACCTTATAACGCCTAACGGTATCTGCGCCGAACACCTTCGAACAGGTCCCCATTTCCTTGAAACAGGCCGATTAAAAAATAAAATAACGCTACGGGAGGTTAGAGAAATTTTATGCCGGTAAAATACAAATCTTCAGCGACCATTATTCCCCTTGAACAGGCCGTGGGGACGGTACTAGCCCATGATATTACGGAAATCAGACCGGGGCAGTTCAAAGGAGCCTCTTTTAAAAAAGGGCACATTATCGATGCTGAAGACATTCCCCACCTCAAACGCCTCGGCAAGGAACATCTTTACGTATTGGATATTGAGCCCGGTGAGGTCCACGAGAACGATGCAGCTGTCAGGCTCGCCAAGGCCCTTTCAGGGCCGGGGATACGTTTTGACGGCCCCCCGTCCGAGGGCAAGATCGGTTTAAAAGCGGGCCATAAAGGGCTGCTTAAGGTCAATGTCGAGGCCCTGACCGAATTGTGTCTCATTCCGGATATCTGCTGCGCCTCCCGACACAACAACACCCTCGTCGAGGAGGGTGATACGATTGCAGCGACCCGCGCCATCCCACTCATCATCGATGAAAAAACACTTGACGAAGCGACCCGAATCGCAGAGTCCGCGGGCGGAATTTTTTCACTAAAACCCCTGGGCCAATTTCAGGCGGGACTCGTCATCACGGGCAACGAGGTTTACAAGGGTCTCATTGAAGACAAATTTGCGGCCATCCTTCGAAAAAAACTCGTGGATCTGGGAAGTATGGTCTCAAAAATTCTCTATGCCCCTGATGATCGAAGCATTATAGCCGGGCACATCGAAACGCTTCTCCATGAAGGGGCAAACCTGATTATGGTAGCCGGGGGAATGAGTGTGGACCCGGATGACATCAGCCGAATGGCCATTGCCGATGCCGGAGCGGAAGATCTGGTTTACGGTACATCCGTATTGCCGGGCGCCATGTTCCTTTACGGCCGCTTCGGGAGCATCCCGATATTGGGCCTGCCCGCGTGTGTGCTATTTTACAGGGCCACCGTTCTGGATCTGCTGCTTCCCCGAGTCCTTGCAGGTGAAGCGGTTACCAGGAGGGATCTTGCGGAGCTGGCCCACGGTGGACTCTGTTTGAATTGTACTGAATGCCGATACCCAATCTGTCCTTTCGGGAAGAGCTAGTCCCCATTGGGCTATGGCGTAATGGAACGCGATGAAAACTTCGGGGTCGGGTGACGCGGACTTAAAAACGCCTTTCAACGACGTATTCATTCAGGGCGAGGAGATCTTCCTTCACGGGCAGGGAAGGAAAAAAGTCCAGGAAGCGGGCAGCCTTGGCCACATATTCTTTGGCTTCCAACCGAATCCTTTCTATAGTTTTGCCCTTTCGGACCATTGCGACAACCTTATCATAATCCCCTGCAAGCGCTTCGTGGTTTTTGAACAGGTCCTCGAGTTTTTGGATTTCGGCCTTCTCGACCCCCGAAAGGGCGTAAATGAGAGGCAAGGTAATCTTCCCCTCCTTTAGATCCTTGCCAACGGGCTTGCCGAATTCCTCCTCGCAAGATGTATAGTCCAGGACGTCATCAATTAGCTGAAAGGCAATCCCGAGATTGAGTCCGAATCCGTTCAGTCGATCCACAGCCGCACGATCAGCCCCTGCAGCAATCGCACCGCAGGCACAAGCCGCAGACATGAGGACAGCCGTTTTAGAGATGATGATCGACATGTAGTCTTTTTTAGCGAGATGCCAATTATGGGAATTACTCAACTCCAAAAACTGGCCTTCCACCATTTGCAGACTCGTGCGATTGAGGACTTTCAGAATTTGGGCCTTCTCCGATAATAGGGCTGTCTCAATGGCCTTGGAATAGAAAAAATCACCCCCCAGAACCGACGCCTGATTTCCCCAGACTTCGCGCGCCGCAGGTTTCTTTCTTCTCGTTTTTGCATTGTCCAAGACATCGTCATGAAGCAGCGACCCGGTGTGAACACACTCAAAAATGGTGGAGAGGCGATACATATCTTCCGCCTCATGACCGCACAGTTCCCCTGAAAGAACAAACAGCAGGGGCCGCAACCGTTTGCCCTGACCAAGGAGAGAATGATCTCCAATCTCGTTGACGATATCCAACGAACTGTTCAGGCACTTCTCCAGTTCATCATTGATAAGGTTGAAATGATGTTCAAATCGATCCAAAAAAGCATGGCCTAGATTCATGATAGAATAAAAACACCTTCCATTCTGATATCTTTTCAATAGCAAATCTTGTGATATAAATATATTCCGCCTATTTTGTCAAAACAAAAAGCCCCATGATCCCGGCGCCAGCAACAATTTCCCATCGACTGTGAGCTCTATTTGCCCTCACCCAAAAAGGCCCCGCTTCAAAACCCCATGATATCGCATGAGGGCACGGGGCAAAGGTACCTGCCCGCACTCCACAGCTCACCTAGATGATCTCCCCCACTAGATCATAGGCGTGGGCCTCAGTGATCAGCACGGGTACGATGTCCCCGACCATTCCCTTACCTTTGTTAATAAGGACTTGCCCGTCCACATCGGGAGCCATGGCTCTTGTCCTGCCCTTGAGCAAAAGATCCGTTTCCTCACTCAATCCTTCGACCAGTACGGGGACTGTTTTCTGTATCATCTCTTGGTTCTTCTTTGTCGAAATCTCCCGTTGAACCGCCATAAGGGTGTCCCGTCTCTCTCTTGCAACGTCATGTGGCACGGGGTCTTTAAATCGAGCGGCGGGGGTTCCTTTTTCAGGACTGAAAATAAAGGTTCCCAGGTGATCGAAACCCGCCCAGAGTACAAAGTCGACCAAATCTTGGAAATCCCGATCCGTCTCCCCGGGAAACCCCACCATCAGACTCGTTCGAAGGGCCAAGTGTGAGGTCTTGGATCGGATTATTTCGATAAGTTCCCTGGGAGACGCCTCTCCCCCTCCCCTCCCCATTCTCTCGAGTATCGTCCGATCAACATGTTGAAACGGAATATCCAGATAGGGACAAAGGGCATTATTCTCTTCCAGGAGATAAAGGAGGCGGTCAGTGATCCTTTGAGGATGGCAATAAAGGAGCCGAAGCCATGTGAGGCCTTGAATCTCCAAAAGTCGGTCCAGGAGGTCTTCAATGCGTATATGGCCGTCCAGATCATGACCGTACATAGTTGTGTCCTGGGCGACCAGATTGATTTCTTTGACCCCCCGTACGACCAGTTCTTGGGCCTCAACCACAATGGACTGAGGGGACTTGCTCCTCAGAGGCCCCGTCAAAGCGGGAATGAGGCAGTATGAACACCTCAGGGAGCAACCCTCCGCCAGTTTGAGGTAAGCGCTGTAGAAAGGCGTGGTCTGGACCCTCGGGCTATGATGATCCGCGAGATAACGGGGACGGCTGATAAGGAGGTGTGGCGCCTCTCCAAATGTTTCATCCAAAATTTCCGCGATGCGATAAATCTCTCCGGTACCCAGCCAACCGTCCACTTCGGGCATCTCTCTGAGAAGCTTATAACCATAACGCTGAACAAAGCAACCCACCACAAAGATCTTCTTCAGTGAGCCCTTTCCCTTTCTGGAACAAACATCGAGAATCGTGTCAATGGTTTCCTCGACTGCCGCCTGAATAAATCCGCAGGTATTGATGACGGCTGCATCGGCATCCTCAAGATGGAGTACGATCTGACAGCCCCTTGCCTCGAGCAGGCCGAGCATGTGTTCACTGTCCACCCGGTTTTTTGCACAACCCAGGCTTATAAAATAAACTTTCTTTATGGAATTCATGGTATTGGTCATGGCGTGAAGTTCGATGCCCGGGAGATACCGGTATTTGCCGAAGCTCAAGTAAGATTTACTGTGAAGACGCTATGGAAGTGAAAAATGTAATGATCTCTTCTATTCAAGCAATTTTCAAGATTTCTGTCTTTCAAGCTTATTAGAGAGTCGTTTGATCAAAGTCGTTGCAAAATTTTTCAAAAAAAGCAATTGGATGGCTTCGGAAGACCTATCCAGGAGAGTAGCGCTGATTTTCATCAATATGCAATCCGTATCGGCGACGACTGTTGCTGCACGAGACTGCCCACCCAAATAAGACATCTCGCCAAAACACTCTCCCCGTTGAATATTCGCAATGGTCTTGTCATTCTTGCGAACTGCGGCCCTGCCGCTCAGGATAATGAAAAAGGCATCGTCAATTTCTCCTTCGGCCACCACGACCTTTCCCCCGAATACCTTGATAATATTACAGGTATTCAGGATCTCTCGCACATTTTCCTTGCTGAAGTTATCGAAAAAAGGAACGCCGTGAACATAGTCGACGACGCTATCGATTCTGTCACTCTTGTCCGCACCCTTCAATCCCCTCAGCACAACCCTCAGGTCATAGGCCAGGTCAATGCAGGTCTGGTACCGGTATGCGGGGTCTTTAGCCAAGGCTTTTTTCGTAATTTTCGATAGAATTTCGGGTATTTGCGGTCGAATCTTCCGCATGCTGTACGGCTCTGCATTTGTAATTTTATAGAGGATGGAAAAATAGTTTTCGCCGGTAAAGGCCTTCTGACCTGTTAGAAGTTCATAGAGGACACATCCCAATGAAAAAATGTCACTTTTTTCGTCAACCGGTTGCTCTTTGACCTGTTCAGGAGACATGTAGCTTGGAGAACCGATAATGCCCTTGGAAATGGTCTGCTCACTTTTTATCCGGGCGATTCCGAAATCCGTAATCTTCACCTCACCTGCCTTGTTGAGCATGATATTGGACGGCTTGATATCCCGATGGACGACACCCCTTTTGTGGGCATAGTCAAGGGCCTTGCAGGCCATAAAGACGATTTCCACAACCTTGCTGATGGGCTGGAGGTTCTCAATTTTGCAAAATGTCTCGAGGTTGGGACCGTCGATATACTCCATGGTGATGTAACAGAAATCCTTATACATCCCTGCGTCATAAATGGCCACGATACAGGGATGCATCAGCCGACCGGCGGACTGGGCTTCCAAAAAGAATCTTTCACGATATTTGTCGACCTGTTCACCCGCGATACCTGCGGAAGGTCTCGATATCTTGATACCGACGTGTCTGTCGATATAGGGGTCTTTACCAAGATAAACGATCCCCATGCTGCCCTGGCCCAATTTCCCGATGATCTCATATCGCCCGATTGTCTCGATATCGGAGAGATCGGCAAGAAATTGCGTATCAACCGGGTTGGCCTCCTTATCTTTTCCCAGGAACTTCACTTTGAGCCAACTGGTCAAGCCCTGCTTCTTTTTCCGGTCCTCTAGCTGATCCATACGTTATTCTTTCAGGATTCCTCTTCCACGCTATGCCTTGACCCGATCCGAAACTTTTGAAAACCATTTGTATAATGCAAATTATCGATGTATAAAAAGTCAAACTAACACAAAATCGCCGCTCTGGGACAAATCATTTCAATAGGCCACGTTGTTTTATTCTGTTCCTGTAGTCTCCCTAACGGATCGACTGTTGAAACAACCTCACCACATCCAATCGATTGATCGCATCAGTGAAGAACTCGCCCAACATCTTGTCAGCTTCCTTTTGCCCGATCAATTTCAACCGTTCGGCTTCGCCGCTGATTCTCTGCCTGGAAAGGATCTCTCCATTCCTGACCAGTCTTCCCTCGTATGCCATCCTGACCTTCCAGGTTTTGTTAACGAGATCCAGCAAGAAATCCTCCAACAAAATCCGCATCTCTATTTCGGCTTTCCCACCGGTGGCCACAACTTCAACGCCCTCCTGTTCTAACCTTCTTTTAAATACCTCGGAGAAAAGTGAGGGCAGTTCATAGATGCCAAGTTTGTCTTCCATATCCGTTCCACAGGCCAGAGAAAGAGAAACATTCTCCGAAACATTTCGATATGCCTCCCGAGCTCCGGGGCCGATCATCTCTTTTTGGCTTCTTATATCGCTAAAGGCAAGAAAGACTTTTTTTCCTTTTAATGCGTCCGTGGCGGGTGGAAGCCGGTAATTGACATTTAACTGGAGTATGCTCATGCAGGAATTCAGTGGCAGCGAAAAGATAAGGAGCAACAAGGCAAAGATCTTGACTTGATTTATTGTATTCATTTCTCTATCCTCTCTTTTAACTTCATATACACCGGGATATTTTTGTTGTGAGATCGAAAGCACAGGAAACGCATCTGAAAACGGTCACTGTTTCGAACCATTATGCAGTTAACGCCCTTCCTGTCAAGCCCAAGGACCGCAACAAAGACATGGGGAGTTCGGGTTTTGCCCACCCGATAAATGACTCCAAGGCTGAGCCTCGGCGTCAAAGGCTTATGCTGCAGCAACAGGGTCTACCAAATGGGAATACGAGGGACCGCTATTTGAATGGATGACAAACACATCGACAAGCTGAGCACGGATGACAGGAGATTGTTCCGGGAGGCATGGAAAACGGCCAGGGAAAATCACGGGAAAGATTTCACCTTTTATCTTCCCGGTATGGTGCGATATGGTCGAGAGCGGGGCCGGTATCCGGCTATTTCCATTACGGGTGACACGTGTCAACTCCTGTGTGAACACTGCAAGGGCCGGCTGCTCGAACCCATGATACAGGTCACCGAGCCCGATGACCTGATCAAAAAGGGGAAAAGGCTTAAAAAAGCAGGGGCCTTCGGTCTCCTTCTAAGCGGCGGATCAGATCAAAGAGGCAGACTCCCCTGGAACAAATACCTCGGAGCCGTTAGCGCCCTCTCAAAGGAGACGAGGCTCTATCTTTCGGCCCACACCGGGTTTCCCGACTACAAGGCGTGTATGGAGTTGAAAGAGGCCGGCATTCGGCAGGCCCTCATCGACGTGATGGGAGATGAAGAAACAGCCGAACACATCTATCATCTGGAGGGCCTTAAAACCGTTCTGGCATCCATGGACGGGATATCAAGAAGTGGACTTCAGTTCGTGCCTCACATCGTGGCAGGACTGATGTACGGGAAAATCAGAGCCGAATACGAGGCCCTGGATCTGATCAGCCGATATCATCCCTCCGCACTGGTCATCGTGGTCCTGACGCCGCTCAAAGAGACGCCCATGGCCCATGTCTCACCGCCCACCCCCATTGAGGTTGCAAGACTCATCGCAAAGGCCAGGCTCATGATGCCCGGGGTTCCCATATCTCTCGGTTGCGAAAGGCCCCGGAACAGGGACGGTCTTCGGATGGAAAGGCTTGCCCTCCTGGCCGGTGCCAACCGAATGGCCGTCTGGTCTGAGGAAGTCGTTGAGTCCGCAGTGAACCTTGGACTCAGGCCCCGTTTTCAGCTCACATGCTGTTCCCTCGACTTCAGAGAGGACTTCAGCTCAAAGGGCCCGAAAGCGGGCCAGTAGCCGCAGTGCAAAAATCCTGACAAAAAAATGAAGGCCACCGGTCGTGGCAGTCTCTTCAAAAAAATCTTGACACATCCGTGGGCTATGCCATTGTTACACCCAATAGGGATGTCCAAAACCCGGTATATCGCAATCCATGCATGGAGGTGAAAGAATGGGTCACGTGGGTAAAATCATGTTAGGTCTTTCATGGCTTGTGTGGACACTGTTCGAGGGATGGCTTGCTGCGCCCCTTCTGGCTCAACCCCTCGGCATGATGTCTCAGCAACCCATGCAGCTTTCTCAATACAAAAACCTCGGGTGCCCCGGCGGCAGGTTTGTTTTCGGCCAGATTTCCGATTCCAGTAAGGACCAATACATGCTCGACACGTTTACGGGCCGCTTATGGCAGGTTGCGGAAAGCGGAGAGGTGGGGATGTATCTGAGGGCCGTGCCCTATCGCGTGGAAGCAGGAAAATACCTACCGCTTCCCGAAAACCGCTCGGTTCCCGAAAACGGGGAAACGGGGAAAAAGTAGAGAGTCCAACCCGAAAAAATTTTGCGGATTTCTTGGTCCTATCAGCCTTTCATCTCGTAAAGCAGCGAGACGAGCTTTTCCCTTCTGTTCCAGCTCGGGTGATCAATCACCTTATCCATGATCTGAGCCAGGACCTTTCCGATTCGCGGGCCGGGGGAAAGATTCAGGATCTCCATGACAGTATTGCCGTCAATGGCCAGGTCCCCGGGCTTGACCGCCAGGGGTTTTTCAATCATACTCCGCACCCTCTCCTCGAGTTCAGACAGGAGGTGCAATTGAATGTCGTCGATGCCGTGGGCCAGGAGATCCATCCGCCGCAGGGCCAGAAGACGATCCATATTCTTTGGCCCCACCCGCTGAATTAACCGCCGAACGGCAGGATCGCCCCACTTGGAATCATACCCGATCAGGTGATGCCTGATCAGGTGGGTCACCTGTCCGATCATATCCTTGCTGAATTTGAGGCGATCCATGATCTCCCCGGCAAGTTCCGCGCTCGCCTCCTCATGTCCGTAAAAGCGAAACGTTCCCGCGATCTTTTCTCTGACCCTGGGCTTTGCGATATCGTGGAGAAGAGCGGTTAACCGCATGACGGGTTCGGCATCCACCCGATCCACCGTCTCCAGGATGTGCTTGTAAATGGTAAAGCGGTGATACCGGGAATTCTGTCTTCTGCGATATCCTTCCAGGAGTTCGGGCAGAAAAAACTCGAGAAGTGCCGTCCGTCTCATCACATTGAAGCCGATCGAAGGCTTCGGGCACATCAATATTTTCATTAATTCATCCCGAACCCTCTCCTTTGCAACCGCTGCGATCTGGTCGGCCATTTCCGTAACGACCTGCAGAGTCTTCGTCTCGATCCTAAACCGGAGTTCCCCGGCCACCCTAACGGCACGCAGGAGTCGAAGCGGATCATCGAGGAACCGCTCTCGGGGATCTCCCACGGCCCTGACCAGTTTTCCGGAGATATCCAGCCTGCCCCCATGAGGATCGATGAGCCTGTCTTCCTGCGGGTCATAGGCCATGGCATTGACCGTAAAATCACGGCGTCCAAGATCTTCAGCTATGGTCGCGCCATCGTCGAGGGTGGTCCTGAAGGGTGTCACTTCACAAAGCTTACCGTCATCCACCAGCGTGACAGTATCGTGTTTGAGTAAAAAATGGCTCGTATCCTCAAATATTGCCGAGATCTCTTCAGATCGTGCCGATGTCGTGATATCCCAGTCCGACACATTTCTGTGCATGAGTATGTCCCTGACCGCACCGCCGACAATGTAGGCCTCATGTCCGGAATCCCTCAGCCGATTCAATACGGCGGATACGAATTCAGGTGTCACGGCCTTTTTCAAAGATTTCATAAGGTAACTCCAAGCCATATTTTTTCGTGCCAGAATAACATAAATCAGCACAAAGCCCAACAGAGGCGTGGGTCCCAAAATCCACCGCCTGATTCGTATATCATTGCTGGAATCAGGATATTTTGAAAAATATCCGATCTCCCGCGAGGCATGAAATATCTGTCCCGCTCAAAAGCGAGGCCGAAGATCCCCTTTTAAAAAAAAGATCACGACGCCACACCTCAACTTTCGTCACGATGGACTACACCCTGAAAGGAGGAACGAACGCTTGCCCGCCGCAGGCTGGGAGGCAGGCCTGCGATGCGCAGGGTACCTTGTTGGAGGATCAGGCACGCCGTTTTTCTCTTGACATGGCGTGGTTGATGCCTGAAATTGTTTTGTTTCCGTTCCGTTTTCCATTCTCTGAATGTTTCGGACGGACACTATTCAGATATGAACTTAAGTCCACTTTAACTGGGAGTATAACCATGCTGAATCCTGAAAAAATCTTGGGTGGTCTGTTGCGCGGGAAGTCTCGCAGTGGCGGAATGTTTGGGAAACTCGGCGCCGGATCCGTCGGCCTCGGACTTCTGGGCGTGGCCATGGAAGCCGCCGAGCATTACATGAATAAGGCGAAGACGCCCCAAAGCGCAGGCCCGCCACCCTCGCCCCCGGGCGGTGCCCCGTCGACTCCGCCCCCGCAACCGCCGGGTGAGGCACCCACACCTCCTCCGGCCCCCGGTGCTCCAGAAGCCGCCCCGCCGTCACCGCCCGCCCCCGAAGCAACCCCGACGGAAGATCCAGGGAAAGCGGTTTTGCTGATTCGCGCCATGATTGCGGCGGCCAACGCCGACGGGATGATCGACGAAGATGAACGGGGCCGCATTCTGGACAGGCTCAAGGCCGTAGAGCTTACCCCCGAGGAGCACGCGTTCATCACTCGCGAACTTCTGTCCCCCTGCGATCTGGACACAATCCTGAGCGGTGTAAAATCGCCGGAGACCGCCAAACAGGTCTACGCCGTTTCGCTGATGGCCATAGAGGTGGACACCGATGCCGAACGGAAACACCTCAAGACCCTGGCCGATCGTCTCGGCCTGGATAACGCTGCGTTGGGTATCATCCACAGGGATCTCGGAATCGACAGGCCCTAAACCGAAGGTCATACCGTCTTCGGACGGTTTTTTTTAGGAGGATCATACATGTCACAATGGTATTTGAGTTATGACGGCAAACAAATGGGGCCTCTGGATCACGCCCGAGCGGCCTCCCAGGCCCGCAGCAACCCAAACGGCTTTGCATGGAAAGCCGGCTTCAACGATTGGCTGCCTATCTCCCGGGTGCCGGAATTAACTTCCGCCGAACCGCCCGTAACCGCCCCGCCGACTGCCCCAGGGGGGGCCGACCTGATCGACTACAAGGTCAAGGGTACGGAGATGCAATTTGTGGAAATCGAGCTCGATCCCGGCGAAAGTGCCATTGCGGAGGCCGGTGCCATGATGTACAAGGATGCCCGCGTGGAAATGCAGACCATCTTCGGTGACGGTTCTGCGTCCTCGGACGGAGGCGGTTTCTTTGACAAACTTCTCGGGGCGGGCAAACGCCTTCTGACGGGAGAGAGCCTTTTCATGACCGTCTTCACTCATACCGGCCAGGGGAAGGCCCATGTCGCATTCGGCGCCCCCTACCCGGGCAATATTATTCCTGTGTCCCTGCCTGACGTAGGAGGCACCCTGGTCTGCCAGAAAGACAGCTTTCTCTGTGCCGCAAAGGGTGTTGCCATCGGCATCTATTTCCAAAAAAAGATACTCACGGGTCTTTTCGGCGGTGAAGGATTTATTATGCAAAAGCTGGATGGGGACGGCATGGTATTCGTTCACGCCGGTGGAACAGTGATTGAACGCACCCTGTCCGCGGGGGAAGTGCTGCATGTAGACACGGGCTGCGTCGTGGCCTTTCAACCAAGCGTTAATTTTGATATCCAGCAGGCCGGAGGGATCAAGACGGCGCTTTTCGGTGGCGAAGGGTTCTTCTTTGCCACCCTCAAGGGACCGGGTAAAATTTGGCTCCAGTCCCTGCCCTTCTCACGTCTGGCCGGCAGGATGTTGGAAGCCGCTCCCCAAAAGGGAGGAAGCGTCGGCGAAGGCTCGATACTCGGAAGCCTCGGCAATTTCATTGACGGAGACAATTAGTTAGTGATCATCCGGAAATAGTCATTTCCCGATTCTGGCTATCAGCAATCAGCTTTCTGCGCTCCACAAAAGAAAAGACAAAATAATGCATTAGCTTACTGCTGACCGCTGATCGCTTTAGCGGGACGATTAGCTTACGGTCTTCTTCCTTAAAGGTTTTTGTCCCGCCAAGGCGGGACTGATTGCTGGTGGCCAAAATCCGGGACCGGTTTAAACCTGTTCAAGAGAGAGTGGGTCCTGACAATCTTTTTTCAAAGGGGTTAGGCTCATACGAATTTTTCATTTACGAGAGGAGTGCGCACATGTGGAGAAAAATCCTTTTGCTGATTTTTCTGGTCTCTTTCACGATTCTTCCGTCCCAGTCCCATGCCGAGGAGTTCATCATTGATGATTATACCTTCACGTGGAAAGCGTCGAAGGTCGGAAATGTGTCTTTACGAATCGTCAAGGACAGATTTGGAACAGCCGCGACTCTGAGCAACCCGGGCGGCAGAATTGCCACGCTTTTCCTGTCGGGCGAGCAGGCCAGGGCCATTGGGGATGCACTTGCCAAAGCAGACTTTTTTTATAAAAAGCACAAAGAAAATTGGGACAGACAATCGTCCGATGTAGTAAAAGCCGGCGACTATCGCGTGACATTTGCCTCCCAGGAAGGCGGCAATGATTTTAGCGTCACCATTGATCAGAAAAAAATATTCAGTCCCGCCGTCCATCTTCGCAAGGATTCGGCCCTGAAAATCGCCGGACAGCTTCAAAAAGCTGCGGGAATGATCGCATACGTCGACAAACGCATTGTGCCCTGAGGCTTCCCCTGATCGACCATCGAGACATGGCAGGCAAATGAGGCACGACTTTAGGGGCCTCGCCTCATCCTAAAGGAAAAAGAAGATCAATCGACCTCGATAAGGGCGCCGCAATCCTCACAGCGATAACGGCCCTTGCCGGTGCTTTTCGTTTCCACCTCCTCGAAATCCCGGCGGCGCACGCCGTAGACCTCCTGGCACTCGGGGCAATAGCCATCCCCCAGTTCCTTTTCGTCGATGGTCAGATGGCAGTGACGGCAACGAAGCTTCTTCCCCTGTCCCCCGACCAGGACCAGTTTCTGATGTCTGCAAGATGTCATAATCGGGAGGATACAGGATCGAGACCCGAAACGCAAAGCCAATAAAATCCGGTCTCAACCCTTCTGAAAGGCGGGAGAAGGACCGGAGTTTTCTATACCAAAACAAACTTTAGCGCAAAAAGGGAATACCTGATGGAAGGAACGAACCGGAGGGACGTAAGACCCGGAATCAAGGTTGACATCGTGCTGAAAAAAGATCAGCGCACCGGAAAGCTGACGCGGGGATGTGTCAAGGATATCCTCACCAAATCGGCCCATCATCCCCATGGCATCAAGGTTCGGTTGGCCGATGGCCAAGTGGGCAGGGTTAAAGGATTCATCGATTAAGGACAAAACCGTTGTCGCAGCCGGAACCCGAAATCTTGCAGGCAGCGACAGTACCGGGAAAAAAGATGATGGCTTCGTAAAAAGTCAAAATCCTCGTCACTCCCGTGCAGGCGGGAGTCCATAAATATCCAAAAACACTGGATTCCCGCCTTCGCGGGAATGACGGAAAACAAAACTTTTCGACTTTTTACGAGATCGTCAAAGTTGGTAAGCCCCGCTGGATCCGACTTTTCGGCCCTAAGCAGGTAGACTGAGGGTAAACGTCGTCCCGACTGCGGGTTCACTGCTGACAGAGATCCGGCCACCCATGCCCTGCATAATGCCGTAACACACGGAAAGCCCCAATCCCGTCCCCTTCCCGACCGGTTTGGTCGTAAAAAAGGGCGAGAAGACCTCTTTGATATTTTCAGGGCTTATTCCGCACCCGTTGTCCCGGACATCGATCCGGATCCATTCTCCCGCCTCTGGCCCTGTCGCGACCAACAGTTTTCCTCCTCTTGAACCATGCTGCGCGGTAATGGCATCGATAGCATTGTTAAAGAGATTCAGCAGGACCTGTTGGAGCAGGGCGGGATCCCCCAGAATCTGAGGTGTGGTTTCCCGGATCTCATTTTCGATTGAAATGCCCTGGAGGCTCGCCTTTTTTGAGATCATTCCGATAACTTCCGGAAGGAGTTTTTTCAGATTTATGGCTTCCGTGGACGGTTCGGTTTTTCTCCCAAACTTCAGGATAGCTTGGGTAATCCTGGCACAGCGGTCGATTTGCAGGTCGAACTGCCCAATGGATTCTTCGAGTTCTTTGAAATCCTCCGATTCCTTGAAATCGTTTTTTTTCTTGAGTTCCGAGACAATCATTTTCAGGAGGGCCTGCTCCGATTTCATGATCTGGAGGGGATTGTTGATCTCATGGGCCACGCCGACCGCCAGGGTGCCAAGGGAGGCGAGCCTCTCGGTAGCGATCATTTGCTGTTCCAGTTTCAACCTGAACGCTGCGTCTTGCTTTTGTTTTTCCTCGCGAATGATCTTTTCATGGGCCTGCCGAATCTTGACGACGAGTTGTTCAATTTCAACGGGCTTGAGCAGGTAGTCGAAGGCCCCCAGTTTGATGCCCTCGATACCGGTCCTCACCGAGGCATGGCCGGTGAGCATGATGACCTCCGTCCCGGGATGTTTTTCCTTGATTCGGTGAAGGACTTCAAGGCCGTTCATCCCCGGCATCCTGACATCCAGAATAACGACATCGAAACTCTCGTCCCGCATCGTCTCCAGGGCCTCTTCCCCGCTCCGGCACCCTGTCGGATCGATATTTCGTTTCTTCAGGCGGATGATCAGAGTCTCCAAAAAGTCCTCCTCATCATCCACAACCAATATTCTTAAAAGGTCCATCACATTTCCTCGTCGCGGGGTCTGGCTACGGATTTCCGCTCTTAATCGAGCGTGCTGACGCATCCGGACCAAACCGTCCTCATCACGACAGGCCGTCCCCCCTTCACGTCCTAATCAAGCATTTGCCTCTTTGATACTCTCCAGTTCCTCCCACCTCTCATAGGCCGCATCCAACTCATGTCCCAGTTCATCCAACCGCGCCCGCACCCGGCTGATTTTGTCCCCGGCTTCCCGGTAGAACTCCGGATCCGCCAGTTGATCATACAGACCCTTCTGCTCCTTCTCCAGTCCTTCGATACGCCCGGGAAGAGCCTCCAACTCCTTTCCCTCCTTGAAGGTAAGCTTCCGAATCCGGTTCTTCTTCTCCTGCCCTTTCCTGGAAGCGATTTTCCCGACCGTGCTCTCTCTGCCCGACTCTTTTTTATCAGGCGGCTCCGGCCGCTGCCTGAGCCAGTCGTCATACCCTCCGGCATATTCCCTGACCACACCGCCGGTCTCAAACACAAGGGTACTGGTCACCACATTGTTGAGAAAGGCCCGGTCATGGCTGACGAGAAGTATCGTGCCGGTATACTCCAGCAACCGTTCCTCGAGGAGGTCAAGGGTTTCCATGTCGAGATCATTGGTGGGCTCGTCCAGAACGAGCACATTGGAGGGACGCGTAAAGAGCCGGGCAAGGAGCAACCTGTTCCGCTCTCCACCCGACAGGATACGTACAGGGCTTCTGGCACGGTCCGGCGAGAAAAGGAAGTCTTTCAGATATCCGATCACATGGCGCTGCCCCCCGTTGATATCGAGCATTTCCTTCCCGTCGGCGACATTATCCTGAACCGTCATGTCTTCGTTCAACTGCTCACGGAGCTGGTCAAAATAGACCACTTCCAGCTTGGTCCCCGTCCTGACCCGCCC
>CAZXWJ010000061.1:0-19185 GCA_964644375.1 uncultured Desulfobacteraceae bacterium
AGGAAATTGTTGTCGACCGTATTGATGAAAAACTGGGAGGAGGCGCTGTGGGGTTCGGAAGTGCGGGCCATGGCGATGGTGCCGCGCGCATTCTTGAGGCCGTTGTCGGCTTCGTTCTTTATGGCCTTCCCACAGGTCTTTTTTTCCATATCAACGGTAAATCCTCCGCCCTGAATCATGAAACCGGGCATCACCCGATGGAAGACCGTCTCATCGTAAAAGCCAGATCCGACATAGTTTAGAAAATTTTTAACGGTTTCCGGGGCCTTTTGGGGGTAAAGTTCGAGAAGGATCTTTCCCTCCGACGTCTCGATCAAAACCCTGGAAAGGTTTGAATGTTCGTTTCCGGCGAGCACCGGAGAGACGACCGTGAATACAAATAGAAACAATGCCGAAAGAATTCGCATCGAATAATCTCCTCTATCCCTGTTTTGAAAGAAATATTTTTTTGCTTAAAACGTAAAGAAGCTTCATGCCTTGAATTTGTCCTCTCTTGTCTTTTCATCAAGGATATCGCAGACATTAGAATTTGTAAGATTACCGTTTTTTTTCATGAGAGTAAAGCCTGACGCATTCGCAAAAAGTCAAAATCGTCGTCACGCCCGAGAAAGCGGTAGCCCGTAACTGTCTAAAAAAGCTGAACTCCCTCCTTCGCAGGAGCGATGGGAAACGGAACTTTTCGATTTTTTGCGAGCCCGTCAATCATAACTATTGCCCATCCGGAAACGCAGTTTGGGCATGAGTGCGTTTTCAATTCAGAAATGAGTCCCGCTTGTAGCGGGACAAGTTCAAGGCAATCAAGGGATTACGCGGAGGCGTACAAGTGTACTCCGCACAAGGAATCCCCCAGATTGACGCGGACCTGTCCCGTCGCAGGCGGGAAATTGCGGAAAAGGGCCATTTCTGGATGAAAACTAACTGGTGAACTTCATGAATATGATGGCTCAACGAGACCATCCCTCCCAATAGGGTAAGGTCCTTTACTTAAATCGCGATGAAAATTCCTGTTGACAAGCTGTTTCCTTTTTAATAACTTACAAAAATCATTGATTTGATTCACATTCCCTACTTTTCTGGTAGTCTTCCTCTTCACTCAGCACGGTTGCTCATAAGATCTCAAAATTTAGAGTCTGAAGATCTTTCGAAATCTGCTGATCTTGTCCAATACCCCCCCCTATTATTTCGGTCACCGGTACGGGATGTCGTTGCGTCTTTTCATCTTCACCGGGCCTCCATGAGTTTCTATAGAGTCTCTGCAAAATAGGGCCATGGACAACCTGCCCACCAGGGGCATCGGTCCAGGTGAGACGCGCATGCCTGTCACTTGTCAACATATCAATGAAACCTTAACCCAAAGGTATTGAGGTTGATGCACCTCCTAAACTCATCAATTTAATTTCATTAGACATCAAGAACTGCGTTTGTTTGACGCATCATTAAGATCAGGAACCGTAAAGATGACCTGGCTTTTCTTGCGTGTCTGAAAGAAAAATAAGGTCACTCGAATTCAAAGTAGTCTGGATCGATTACAGGTCTGAAAAACCACGACTGCTGCTTTAAAATGACCGGCCTATAAGTCTACTGTCGTGCCTTGCTTCCAACCATCGAAACCAGGCACTGATTGTTTGGTGGGTGGGATGACAGTTCTTGCAATCGGTGTGCTTCGTTGCTGCATCGAACTGCCAGAATAAATCCGGAGGAGAGGAGCGATGGTTTTTAAAGGGAAGTCGTAACACAAAAAAATAAAGGGGGTGAGTTTTTGAAAACAAAAATATGCTTGGGCTTGTGTTTTTTATGGGTTGTTATGGTCCCGGGAATCACTTTTGGTGCCATCATAAACGGCGGTTTCGAGGATGATTTCGCGGGTTGGACCGGGGGTGGATCCGCGGCTGTAGTGACAGCGGCCATGATCGACGGCGTGTCCTTTAGTCCCTTTGCCGGCGAGAAGATGGCTGCCTTGAGCTATCCTGCCATGACGGGTTTTCTTTTTGATAACTACATCTATCAGGATGTTCCTTTGGAGGCGGTAGATAACTACCTGAATTTTTCCCTTCTGTTCTGGACCTTTGATGAGGAGCCCTTTGATAAACCGGGGTTACTCGTGCAAATCAACAACGAGACCTGGTTTTCCATGGATGCAGGAGATATAGGCGATGGGGCGTTGGGCACCCTGAATTATACCGACTGGATAAACCTAAGTATCCCGGTCGGGCAATACTATGTCCCCTCAAGACCGGCCCAAATTCGAATATCATTCCACGCAGGGAATACCGGTGACAACGATTATCCGTCAGGGGCCTTTATAGACGGTCTCTGCCTAACGGAGAATAATCTCTATCCCATCGTTCCGATTCCTGGCGCCTTTCTCATTTTTTCATCGGGGCTGATCGGTGTTCTGGCTCTGCGCCGCAGAAGGTGGTGACGGAATTAATATGTGAAATGTCACGAACCGGCATTTGAATATGTGATCCATGGATTGAAAAAAGACATTTCATCTATAGGGCGGCAAAGCTGCAAGGAAACATCATTCCGGGCAGGTCGATGCAAAGAAGTTCGGCCACTGCCTTCGGTAGAAAGGAGCAATAAAATGATGAAAGGGAGATTTATTAAGACAGGCGTCCTGGTTACCGCTTTCTTACTGATCATGGGGGTGGGGTTCGCACCCAGGGCCCAGGGGGCCAGTGTGCTTTTTGACTGGCAAAACGGCGACCTGGACAGCGTTGCCCGTACCTTTACCTTTGATATCCTGGTCGGGGACATCTCCGGGCTTTCCGATCTTGACGGATGGCAGCTTGATTTTGACATTACTAGAATGGGAGGTCCCGGCGATCCCTTCTCCTTCGGCTTTATCGATATATCCGGTGATTCCGACTATGTTTTTTTAGGCGACAGCTTTGACTGGGAGAATCAAATCAATGATCTGGGTGGTGGCGCAAACTACAATTTTTTCGGTGGCGACCTCACAAACAGCGGGAACGGTGTTACCCCCGGTTCGGGCGGCGTGGGACTGCTGCTCGCGCGCATCGTCCTGGACGATGTGGAATTCTGCGACTGGTTTACGATCACGATGAATATCCCTGACGCATTTTTCTTTGATTCAGGACCAGGTTTTGAGGTCCTGTCCGGCACCTACGATATCCACGTGGTTCCCATTCCCGGGGCCGTGTGGCTGCTCGGAACCGGTCTTGCCTGTCTCATTGCGATTCGCAGGAGGCGGGAAGGTTGAACCCCCCCGGGCACAACAGGCTATTCTGAAACTCTCCCGTAAGAGAGGCCCGGAACGCCTGAAGTTGCACCCACAGGCCTTCCGGGTTTTTTATTTGCTTTCGCTGGAATACCCCGCAGCTTGCTGCGGGGAGCGTCATTTTGAACCGAGACCTTGACCTTTTAACCCTTGACGATCGGTGTTCCCCTTTCTCCGAAGATTGATATAGGCATCCTTTTCAGCTCCGGGAAGGGGGAAACGGGGAACCCGGAGGAGGTTATGTCATGCAGACAAAAAGAAGATCCAACCCTTGGGTGTGGACCTTTGTGCTTGTGGTCGGCATCTTCCTGTTGACGCCGACTCATGCTATGGGAGATACGGAGGTCACCTACAGCTTTAAGGCGCCCACCCTGTCCGGTGCTCAGGACATGACGGGTGGGTCTAGGGCCTCGGGCGACGGCCAGACCCCCGCTGCAGGAGAGTTCGTATCCATCGACATGCCGGGAACACTCAAGTTCACCGATCGGCCGGGGGTCCCCCTTCTCCCGGTCAAGACGGCAAAGATTCTTATTCCCTTTGGGGAGACCGTGGGGGAAGTCAGGGTCATCCCGGGAAATGCCGTTGCGTTACCGGGGGCCTACAGTATTGAATACAGCAGATTGCCCAGTCATACGGCGGAATCCCAACAAGCTGCGGAAGAAGGACCAAATCCATCGATTTACGGCTCCAGTGACCCCTTTCCGGGCATTTTATTCCAGGTCGTATCGACCCAGATGAAACGAGGTGCCCGGATCCTAATCGTGAATCTCTTTCCCGTGCAATACAGGCCCGCAAGCGGCGAGGTGTCTTATTACAAAAACCTGAGGGTCATTGTGGAGACGACCCGGACGGAGCAACAGGCCGGTGAAGAGTCTTCCGGACCGGGAGATCTGACGCCGGTGGCACGCACGGTCGACAACCCTTCCGAACTCAAGACCTATCCCGGCATGGAAGTGACTGATGACGGTTCCATCAGGATGATGAGTACGGCCGAACCGCCTTATACCTACGTGATCATCACCAGCGATGCCCTTGAATCTGCCTTTGGAGTGCTTGCCGCCCACAAAATCAGCCGTGGGATCTCCGCGACCGTGGTGACCACGACTTGGGTCTATGCCAACTATAGCGGCACCCGGCCTGCCGGCGGCACCGACAACCAGACTCGAATCCGCAATTTCATCATCGATGCCTACAATAACTGGGGAACGGAATACGTGCTCCTGGGCGGCGACGACGAAATCATCCCCCACCGGGGATGTTACGGGTATGTCTCAACTTATCCTTCACCCACCACGGATGATGATATCCCCACGGATCTCTATTATGCCTGCCTGGACGGGACCTGGGACAACGACGCGGACGGGATTTATGGGGAGTCCAATGACGGTTCCGGGGGATCGGAAATCGATCTCATGAGCGAGGTCTACGTGGGGCGCGCCACGGTGGACACTACGACCGAGGCCGACCATTTTGTCTCCAAGACCATGGCCTATGAGCAGGGCACACCTCCGGAGTCCGGCCTCATGACAGGAACGCAGCTATACCATGCGCCTTTGACCTGGGGAGGGGACCACAAGGATGAGATCGCCGCCTATTTCCCGACCGGCTGGGGCATCACCACGCTCTATGAAAGAGACGGCACGTGCAGTTCCACCACAGTGGTCAATGCCCTCAACAGCAACGACCATTCCATCCTGAACAGCGCCGGGCACGGCAACAACGGCGGGTTTTCCAATATCGACCGGGCCGACGTGGACGGCCTGACCAATACGTCCTATCCCTTTGTCTATACCTGGGCCTGCTATACGGCCTCGTTTGATAACCGGACGTCTTCAGGCAGTTATGAGACCGATGATTGCATTGCCGAGCACTTTGTGGAAAACGCCACGGGCGCCTTTGCCTATGTGGGGAATTCCAGGTACGGATGGTATTCCAGGGGCTCGACGGGCGGGACCTCCCAACAATTCGATAAGACCTTTTTTGATACCTTTTTCAATGACGGCATCGATAATCTGGGCAGGACCCTGGTGGATTCCAAAGAGGACCTGGTGGGCTCGGTAGGCACGACCGGTTCCTACCGGTGGGTCTACTTCTGCCTGAATCTCCTGGGCGATCCCGAGACGTCCCTTCAGGGTGGCGTGGCCCCCAAGGCCTCGATCCTCTTTTTCTCCAACTATTCCAACACCAGTAATGAAGTGGAAAGGCTTCAATCCCTGGGATATGCCGTTACGGAAAGTTCCAATGCCGCGGATTTGACCCTGGTCAACCTGCGGAACTACGATATCCTGATGATCTATATTGCGGAACCCTCCTATTACTCCACCCAAAACACGGAGATCAGGAACTGGGTCCGGGAGGAGCGGGGCGGTCTGATCGTGGTGCAGCCCAATGCAACCGGGAGTGTGAGCGTCTTCCCGGCCGGGTTCGAGGTCAGTATCAGCAGTATCTATCTCCCGGCAACCTATGCCGCCTGTATCGCCAATGATCTCCATCCCATTACCCACGGGCTGGCGGATGCGGACCTGTCCGGGAATTTTGACCAGGTAGAGGACACGGCCATTGGGTCCGATTGGGATATACTGGCCCGGGATTGCGACGATACCAGCCAGGTGGTTTTGCTGGCGGGTGTTTACGGCACCGGCCGCCTGGTCTTTAACACCCATAACTTTAATCCCGGCAGTTATGACCCCGGGTCGAATGAGTACTGGGAGCAGATGCTCGAATGGGCTTTGACCGGAAACAGAACCAGTGTGCTCGTGGCGGCAGCAGACGATGTGGGTGATGCCGTGAACCTGCTCAAAAACTATCCCGATCTGGGACCTGTCCACTATTTTGATGCAAGAGCAGGCACGCCTTCGCTCGCTTTGATGCATTACTACGACGTGGTCATGACCTGGACCAATTACGAATACAGCAATGCGGTGGAAATGGGGAATGTCCTGGCCGAATATGTGGACGGCGGCGGCAAGGTGCTGCTCAACATGTTTTCCATGGGGACCCACACCTGGCGGTTGCAGGGCCGGTTCATGGACGAACAATATTCTCCCATCAGTGGGGGGGCAATCGATTATTCGGATGCGGACCTGGGAAGCTACGACCCCACCCATCCCCTGATGCAGGGAGTACGGGAAGTTTCCGACTACTACAGGCTCCAGGAAACCTACCTGACGCCCGGCGCTCGATGGGTGGCCCGCTGGTCGGACGGGGAACTCCTGGCCGCGGTCAAAGATTGTGGCCGGGTGGCTGCCATTACGGGCTATCCCGGAATCAATGAGGACTGGGAAGGCGACATGATGACCCTGATTCACAACACCATTCAGTGGCTCACGGGCAAGGTCAGCGTCCTGGCCGCGGCGTCTGATATGACCGGCAACTACAATAACATCCTCGGTATGCTGAAGGGCAATCCCGGACTGGGCCCCATTCTGGATTATAGTGTACGTTATGGAACCCCCGGGCGGGGCCTGCTTGAGTCATTTCCCGTGGTCATGACCTGGACGAATTATCCTTACAACGATCCGGTGGCCATGGGGGACATACTGGCGGACTACGTGGACGGGGGCGGAAAGGCCCTGACCACCATGTTTTCCATGGGGACACACGGGTATGCCATGGAAGGACGCTTCGTGGATCAGGACTATGGTCCCATCACAGGGAGTGACACTCTTTACTCGACTTCCTCTCTGGGCAGTTATGATCCGGATCATCCCGTCATGAACGGGGTCTCCGCGGCTTCTTCCTCTTACAGGCTGGCCGATACCTCTCTGACGGCGGATGCCACGGAGGTGGCCCGCTGGGCCGACGGAGAACTCTTTGTGGGGGTCAAGAACGACCGCTCCACCGCCGCAGTCACTGCTTTTCCTGGACATTCCTGGACCGGCGACCTGGACAACGTCATCTGGAACAGCATCAACTGGCTGGGGGCATCACGCCCGGTGATCGAGGGCATTGAATTTGACTCGTGCATCTCCGAACTCTGCACTTCGAATATTTTGGTCTATGCCTGCGATCCGGCCGGCGGCACCCTGAGCTATACCTGGCAGGCCCTGGATGAAGGATGGATTCTCGGATCCGGGCCCAACGTGGCCTTTGATCCGCCCAACGCCCCGTCCCATGACTATCCGGCCCGGGTCAAGGTCACGGTTACCTCCTCGGCCACCGGGTTGTCCGCATCCAGCATCCTGAACATTACCGTCAAGTTGGGCGGCGATGCCAATGGATCGGGCAGGGTGGATATCCTGGACAAGCGTATCGTACGGGATGCATACGGTGCAACGCCAACCTCCCCAAACTGGGATCCCCGGGCCGACGTGAACTGCAGCGGCCGGGTGGACATCCTGGATAAGCGGGTCGTGAGGGACCAGTATGGTATGACCGGCTGGGCCTGCGTGCCGCCCTTCTGTGAAGATTTCAACGACGGTGTGGCCAACAGCTGGGTCACCGACGGGTCCGGTCTCTGGTCCGTGCTGGAGGTCGAACCCGGTGAGAGTGTTTATGTCATGGAGGGAAACGGCGGAAGCACCTGGCGTTACAGCACCTATTCCCGGGTCTACAAGGATTTCACCTATGAGACGGACGTGACGAGAACCGCGGGCTACGACAATGCCTTTAACGGCATTATTTTCAGGTCCGACGGCACCCTGCAGAACTGCTATCAGTTTGGTGCAGACCTGGATCTTGGGTGGTATTGGTTCGGAAAGTATGTGGGCGGGGTCTTTACCTGGCTTACCTCGTGGCGGGATTCCCCGGCCATCAACCTGGGCCTGGGGGCCTGGAACCGGCTCAAGGCCGTGTGCAGCGGTCCCAATATCTCCCTGTACATCAATGATGTCCTCGTGGGTTCGTATTTCGATACATCGCACACGGAAGGTCGCGTGGGGGTGGTGTGCTGGGACGAACAAAGCGATGATGTGGTCCATTGGGACAACGTCTGTGTGAGCCTGGATTCCGCTGTCTACGAACCCGGAACAACGTCTGCGCCTGCTCCGGCAGAGGAACCCGGTGATCCCCGCATGACGCCCGAGAACATTGAAGCGGAAACCTTTGAATCGCCAGACAGGGAACCGCCTGAACCCCTTCCGGTCTCCGATAGGCCGCCGGCTGCCGGGGGGAATTGAAATCTAATCATGGAACAACCTTAACCGGGCGGACGGGAATCGGCCTGTCCGCTTGATTGCCCCGGGGAGGTCGGAGTGCATGGGGCAAGGAAGAGACTCCGGGTAGAGATCGACCGGGCCCTGACGCAGGATGGGAGCCGTTTGAGGTCCTATTGGCCGGATTCCTGATACCCCGCATAGAAAACAATTCGCATTCTGGCCCTTGAATATGAAACCCGGGAAAAATCAATGCTATCCTGGACAAGCGGGTGGTGAGAGATCAGTACGGGGATACGGGTTGTGCGTGTCCCTGAAAAGGTGAGTGGAAAGTTCAACTTTTTGGGTGCGAATAAAGCATCCAGGGCCACAGTGCCCGGCTTTGGCTTAACCCCGGAGGGGGATAAGAGTTACAAACGAGGAGTGACAAGTGATTGAAGTTGCGGTGCCGCTTCGCGATATTTATTTATGAACCTGGCAAAAAAGACCCTTTGGATCGTCATGCCGGTGCAAACTGGAAGTCGCTGACAAAAAGAAAAGGAGGGTCCCATGCAAAAAATAACTTTTTTAGCGCTTGTATGCGTGATCAGTGCAATCTGGTTGCCGGAGACGGCCATCGCTCAGGGTGATGAACCTGAAGGAAAGCCGCTGAGCGGGTACTACATCGGTCCTGGCGAGGAGAAGATTCCGCTGACAGGGACACAGGAGTCGGCGGAAGGAGATGAGGGCGCCGCAGCGGCTGCATCGGCCATTCAGAATGTACCGGTGATCGATGATGCTCTGGCCGAAAAGACCATGGAGATGGATCCGACGGATCTCATCCGGGTGATCATTTTCCTGGACTATTTGCCCCACGACGTGATCGCGTCACAGGTTCGGGCAAAATACGGCCGGGAGATCAATGCCATCCGCCAGGAGGTCAAAGACGTCCACGCCGAATACACCGCGCAGCGGCGCCAGGATACCTTGAGTGATCAAGAGAATTACTCCGATGCACTATTAGATATGAGCACCGACGAGCGGGAAACTCTGCGCGATATCAACGAGCGCAACGAGGCCCTCTCGTTGACCATGCACAGGGAGATCGCAGTGACGCTTAATGCCGATATCCAGCGATACCAGGAAAGTGTCAAGACAGGCATCGAACAGATCGGTGGCATGGTCGAATTCGGCACCACCGTGGGCAATGCGGTCATAGCGCTGGTTCCTGCTGGTGCCCTGCATGAGATCGCCGCCCTCCGCAAAGTGGCACGGGTAGTGGCGGACCGCAGGATGGAGCAGGATCTGAATATCGCCGCTGCTGCTGCCAAAGTCAGCGACTCCGGGGGATTGTGGGCCAACGGTGAAGACGGCGGAATCTATGATCCCGCAGTCCTGGACAGCGGCACCGATCTGAATCACCCTGGCCTCGAGGACGATGCCGGTCGGGAGAACCACTGGTCGTGGTACCTGGTCAGCGGCAGCGCCGACCCTTTATATAATGACTATTCGGGCATAGATGACAGAAACGGCCACGGCACCCACGTCATGGGCATCGTGGGCAGTTATGGCACCACTGCCTACCCCAACCATCTGGGCATGGCCCATGGTGCGGAAAAAACGGTGCATCTAAAGGCCGCTTTTCACAGGACGGACGGACGAGGCTCCATGTACCAGACGGATGCCATGTGGCTTGTAGACCGAGCCCTCTATCACCAGGAGCAGTTGTATCCCACTTTCGGCACGGATGAATTCAATGATGACGTGGACGGAATCAACCTGAGCTATAGCGGGGAAACCGACGTGGATGAAACGGACTACAGCCGTTTCTGGGATTCGGTGGTTTCCGGCTATGCCGACACCGTGGTGACCCTTTCGGCCGGAAACTCGGGGCCGAGCAACGCCTACTTTCGCAGTCCCGCATGCAGTTACAATGCCATCACCGTGGCCAATGTGAACGACCAGAACACGGCCGACCGCAGCGATGACACGATCTGGCCCAGCAGCACCCGGGGTCCCACGGAAAACGGCCGACGCAAGCCGGATATCGCCGCACCGGGAACAAGTATCTCATCGTGTAACACATTCTGGGAAACCCAATCGGACTATGTCAATAAAACAGGCACCAGCATGGCCACCCCCATGATGCAGGGCCTGGCCATGGCCATGATGGATGCGGGGGTCCTTGATGAAAAGGAGATCAAGGCCCTTCTCGTCAATACGGCACAGAAGAATGAACCCGGTATCAATTTCGAGTCCGACAGCGACGGCTGGAGCGAGGCCTATGGGTGGGGTTATGTCAATGCCTGGGCCGCCTACTACCACCGCGCGGATGTCGACAGCTATACGGTTACGGAACGCGATACAACCGGTGACTATATCCTGCTGTCCGGGCAGTTGCGCGACGAAGGGTCCGGCGGCGAGGGGCGTGACCGCGTCACTATGGCCTGGAACCGCCATGCCACCTACAATCCCCATGATTACCCCACGACTTATTATAATCTCAGCGATCTGAACCTGCGGCTTTACCGGGAGGCGGATGACTACTTGATTGATAATGATCTCACCTCAAGGGACAATGTGCATCAGGTGCGCATCAACAGTGGCGCTTCTGCCACCGATGTGGTGGTCAAGGCCTATGCCTGGTCCACTGACTTTGCCCATGGCGGAGCCACCGAATCCTTTGCCCTGGCGACGGAGGAAGATTTTATTGAAGTGGACTTGCCAGCAGACTTTCAGGCATGGGGAAGCTACCCCGCTGAGATGGAACCCAATGAAGAAAGAGAATTTGAATGGTGGATGGACAACAAAAGTGACATCGCCAGCCACTCCAATCAGTTTGATCTTGTTTTGCCGACTGGGTGGACAAGAGTTTCCGGTGCTGATCCATATCTTGCCGGCTCTGTTGCGGTCGGCGGCACGGCAACGCATGCCACGTGGATATTGCGCGCCCAGGCAACACCCCAGGACGGGGTTCATGTGAATGTCGACCATACCCACAACTCATACGCCGAAGCGTGGGGACCTCACCGGTGGTACATGCCGGTTAATGTACGCTGGGATACCACCCCGCCAAGCCCCGACCCCATGACCTGGACCACCGAGCCCTACCAGCTCAGCACCTCCCAGATGAGAATGGTGGCCACCACCGCATCGGACCTTCACGGGCCGGTCGCCTATCATTTCTGGAGAGATTTGAGTGCAGGGGGGGCGAGCACCGATCTGGGCTATCACAGCAGTTCGACCTATACAGATTCCGGGCTGGCCGTAAATACCCAGTACCGCTATTATGTCCAGGCCCGAGACAATGCCACCAGTCCCAATGTCACGAGCTGGTCTTCTCCCAGTCACGAGTACACAGCCATCGAGACCCCCACCGGCGTGACGTTCGGCACCAGAACCTCCACGAGTATTCAGGCCAGATCCACCAATACGCCCTCGGGCCTGACTCGCGGAAGCTCAGGATTGATCATTTACAATGCTTCTGCCGGAACCAGCAGCGGGTGGAAGCAGAACAACAACTGGTGGACCAGCAGCGGGTTGACCCCCAACACCCAGTACGGCTTCAGGGCCAGGGCCAGAAACGGAGACGGGGATTTGTCCCCCTATTCGGGGTACGCCTACCTCCGCACCCTGGCGGCCCTGCCGGGTACGGCCGCCTTCTCCAACATTACTCAAACGAGTATCCGTGCCAACTGGACGGCCAACGGCAATCCTGCAGGAACGGAATATTATTGTGGAAACACCACTCAAGGAACCGGTTCCGGCTGGACCACTTCCGCCTCCTGGACCAGCTCGGGTCTTTCCTGCGGTCAGTCCTATACCTTCCGGGTGAGGGCAAGAAACACGGACGGGATCGCGACCGACTGGGTCTCGCTGGGGTCCCGGTCGACACTGCCCTGCGATGATGATCCGCCGGTCATCGATGACATCGACTTTGACGGTTGTATCTCCGAACTCTGCAGGTCGGCCGTCAGTGTCACGGCCCACGACCCGGCAGGGGGAACCCTGACATACGCCTACACGCCATTGAACGATGGGGACATCGATGGTTCGGGTGCCGACGTGGCCTTTAACCCGCCCGATTCCGGGCCCCATCCCTGCCCGTACCGGATCGAAGTCGAGGTCACTTCCAGTGTCAGTGGGCTGAGCGATACTGAAGTGATTGAAATTACGGTCCACCTCGCGGGTGATGCCAACGGTTCCGGCCGGGTGGACATCCTGGACAAACGACTGGTGCGCGACGCCTTTGGCTCGGTACCCGGTGATCCGAACTGGGATCCCTGGGCCGACGTGAACTGCAGCGGCCGAGTGGACATCCTGGACAAGCGGGTGGTGAGAGATCAGTTTGGGAACACGGGTTGTGCGTGTCCCTGAACCTGTGACGGGATTTTAAGAAAAATCATCATCAGATAAATTCAAAGGCGGGGTCGGAAAGGCCCTGCCTTTGATGTGTCCAGCTCTGCAATTTTTACAGGGACAAATGACCTTCAGGAGTCATCTTGAAGAACATTCGATGTTTCCCTGAAGACATAGAAGCATAAATTCATTAATGGTATAGACTTTTTTGTGCTTCTGGATTACAAATCAATGAGCATGAATAATGATCAGGTTTTATTATAAACCCGGACATCACACTGAGTTTCCCATGGAAACACGCTTCGACATGATTGCTCCTGCCCTCTGTAAAGAGGTTCCCCTTCCTGCGTATCCTTTTGCTTTCTATTCCGGAAAAATTAAGCTCACCCAGAAAACGGCGTTTGAACCCGACAAGCTCAGCGGTTCCCGTTGATCTGAGCTTTTTAAATATAAAAAAATCTTTATGGGTGATGAAGACTCTGTTTTTTTCTTCAATCTGCTTTTTCTGTCATTGGAGGGTTTTTCAATGACCTCAAGACCGATTCGTGAAGAAGTGAATGAAAAGACCGATAACCTGAACAATACCCCCTGTGTTCACAAACCGACCCTAGAAGGTCTACCGATAAAGAGTCATATCCTGGAATCATTTATCCAGGCCGTTGCCATTGCAGAATTTGGAGGCAAGTTGGCGTATGCGAACAATTCCTTCATGGAGTTGTGGGGATATGATAATATTCATGAAATCCTGGGCCGCTCTCCTCTGGAATTCTGGAAAGAACAGGAAAAGGCCGGAGTCGTCTTGACCTCCCTGCAAAGTGAAGAAAGATGGGTGGGTGACCTGGTCGCGAGGAGAAAAGACGGGTCATTTTTCGATGCCCATCTCTCGGCGAGCACCGTCATGGACGAGACAGGCAGACCCATCTATGTGATGGGTTCGTTCATTGACGTTTCCGAGTGCAGATATTTAGAAAATGGCCTGAGAAGGCAGGAATTTCGAAATCAAATGATTCTTGAAACCGCCATGGATGGTTTCTGTGTGATGGATACGGAAGGGAAGATTGTTGAAGCGAATCATGTGGCATCCGAAATTTTAGGCTATTCACCCGAAGAAATCGTGGGGTTGAGTATCCAGGATCTCGAGGTCAAAGAGACCCGGCGCGAAACCCGAACCCACATTAGAAAGATCATCAAGGCAGGGGCTGATCGATTCGAGACAAAGCATCGTCATAAAAAAGGTTGGATTGTAGACCTGGAAGTCAGTGTGAATCTTGTCGAAATGAGCGATGAGAAATTTTTCTTTTTATTTCTTCGTGATCTTACCGAGAGGAGGCAGGCTGAACGAGCGTTGAAAGCAAAAGAGCAGGAACTGGAGATGCAGACAAAAAATCTGGCGGAAATGAATACTGCGTTTCGGGTCTTACTGAACAGGAGGGATGAAGACAAAAGGGAAATTGAATCGAAGGTGTTGTTCAATATACGTGAACTGGTTGTTCCCTATCTGGAAGAGTTGAAGCGGAGCGGGTTGAATGAAAGGCAAGGGTCTTTTGTCACGATTCTGGAGTCCAATCTGGGAACCGACCTGATTTCATCCTTTTCGCAGGAGTTATCCTCCAGACATATCAAACTCACTCCTGCGGAGATTAAAATATCAAGTCTCATAAAGCAGGGCAACACCACGAAAGAAATAGCCGATCTGTTGAGTCTTTCAGTGAGAACCATCGAGACATACCGGAAGACTATCAGAAAGAAACTCCGTCTTACCAACCAGAGGGAAAACCTCAGATCCTACCTGCTATCCATCGAAAATGGGTAAATCACACCCCCAATTTTACCCCAATATTACAGGGTTGTTTCTTTAGTCGTTTTTACTATGATACAGGGAATTCCAGAAATGATACGGAATTCCACTGAGTCGTAAAAAATTCCATTCTTTCATCTCCCAGAAGCATTCATCGTAATCTTCGTAATTCCTTACACAAGTTTTATAACGGAGAGAAAAATGAAAAAATATCCTTTGTTTTTGAGTGCTCTGGTTTTTATTCTAATCGTCCTTTTATGTCCCGTCGGCGGGGTAAATGCCTCTCCGGTGGAATGGCTTTCGGTTCAATATCGAGACTACGCAGGCCCGAACGATGTGAACCGGCTGATGTTTGGAGGCGAACTCACCCCTGCAACCGTCGATATCTCGTCTTTCAGGTTGCTGGTTAAGGGCGTGCCCACGAACCTGACCATCGATGGAGGAAGCCCCCTTGATTTTCGAGTCTGGTCCAATAGAAATCGAGCCGGACGGTATATCGGAGACGGCCAGTGGGAATTTGATCCCTTCCTGATGACAAGGGTTTATTATGCGAATGTGGATGCCCTGCCGATCGGGACGTATGAGATGATCGTGAATGACTCGGACGCAAACCGATATTATATGCGCACTTATTATGGGGGGCAGGTTCTGCTGCCTCGGGTTGAAGCCGGTTCATTTAATATGAATTTTGACTCCTCGGGGAACTTTTCCTTTGACTGGGGCATCCCGGGAACACTTCCTGATGACACTTTTTTTATGGTCGCCATCGAGGGCTATAACCGTCTTGACGATCTGCTGGGGGAAATGTATATCTCGACTCCCGATTACCTGAGCAACCTTTTTCTCCCTCAAAATATTATCGCTGATTTTGGTGACGTTGATTATATGAGAATCGGCGTTCAGATTCGAACTTATGACGGTGACAACAGGGCCTATTCCGAATGGAGAAGGGTGGATGTGACGGCTATCCCCTTACCTGCATCCATTCTCCTTTTGGGTTCAGGCATTATTGCTCTTGTTTCGGTAAGGAGGTCAAAGCGCCGCATGTGACATTCAACAATCGAATGATCCCATATTAGCAACCAAGCCGGTGCCTCTTTTGAAACGGCAATTATGGCCTCCGGAAGTGAATCGATACAGGTTCCACATTCTCTCCTGTCATGTGCTTCTCGTCATCATCCTACTCTTCCCCTTATCATCGCTCAATTCAGACTTCTTTCCGGTGGAGCTTTCGATTTCATTCCCATCATGTGGATCCCATCTAATCCGTTGGTGTCTTTATCCATTTTTCACCTTTAAACATTTCTATAACAGTAACATTGGTTTGAAACGATCTTACAGAAATGGAGGGTTATTATGAAGAGAAGAAAGCTCTTCTGGTGTATCGTTATGGTTTTGTCTGTTCTACTCGTTTATATGACATCCAACAATACCAATGCACAGGAAACCATTTTTTCCGAGGATTTTGAAGGAGGATGGGGTGATTGGTATCCCGATAACGGTGTTTGGGAAGTGGGCGAACCAACAGCCGGCCCGGGAAGCGCTCATGGGGGACTAAACTGTGTAGGGACCGTTCTGGCAGGGAATTATCCGGCTTACACCGACAGCAGACTCATTTACAATCTTCCCCATCAGTCTGGGATCGATCTTCCGGAGATTACCGGAGACGAAGAACTCCACCTCCGTTTCTGGCACTGGTATTCCTATTCAAGCTACGATTACGGCTACATACAAATACAGGTTCAAGACGGATCTGATTGGGAGACGGTACTAGAGTCAGTTACAGTTTCGGGATCTTACACCCAATGGACCTTGAGAGACCTGGATATCTCAGCCTATGCCGGAAAAAGAATAAAAGTTGGGTTTTTTCATGTGGCAGGTAGGGACCAATACAATCACGCTTCCGAAAGCTACGGTTGGTTTATCGATGATATCGAAATTGTAAAAAAAATTCCGATTTGGTCAGGGACCTTTGAATCGGGTCTGGAGGACTGGACCGTGGACAACGAGGTGTGGGAAGTGGGAACCCCTTCAGTGGGACCAGGCGGGGCCTTTGAAGGGGATCAATGCGCTGGCACCGTGCTGAATGCCGCTTATCCCGGGACCCGAGACAGCCGATTAATTTGTCCCTCCATACGCCTACCCGAGGTGGCTGCGGATTTCGCGTTGTATTTTCGTTTCTGGCACTGGTTTTCGTATTCCAGCTATGATTATGGTTATGTTCAAATATCTGTCTGTGATGAATCCACGAAAATCTGGTCCGATTGGGTAACTATCAGTTCCACCTATAACAAGGTTTCTTCTGTGTGGACACCTGTTGATATTGACCTTTCAGCGTATGCCGGCCAAAAGATAAAAGTTGCCTTCTATCATACCGCAGCCAGAGATCAATATAATCATAGTTCCGAAAGCTCCGGTTGGTTTATCGATCATGTTGAAATCCTGAATAAGACTCCACATTTTTCAGGAGATTTCGAGTTTGGATGGGATGATTGGACCGTAAGTAACGGAGTATGGCAGGTCGGCATACCAACCACAGGTCCTGGAAGTGCATATGATGGAAATTATTGCGGAGGAACCGTTTTGAATGGCAATTACCCCGGATCCACCGACAGCCTTTTGACTAGTCCTCCTATTACACTCTGCTCGGTTGGTAGCGCCTATATTCGCTTCTGGCAGTGGTGGTCCTATTCGAGCTATGATTATGGTGAAATCCTGATTTCGGTGTGGGATGATACAAACAAGGAATGGTCAGCTTGGATGACATTGCCAGATACCGGGGTCCAAGGGGTCTCGACCGTCTGGACACCAAAATACGTTGATTTTTCTGATTATGTCGGAGAAACTGTAATGATCGCTTTTCGCCATGTAGCACAAAGGGACCAGTACAATCACGCTTCCGAAAGCTCCGGTTGGTACATTGACAACATCGAATTCCTCGGCGTGAGCCCTGTCATCGACGAGATCGCCTTTGATGAACATGTCGATTTGCCCGGCACTTCAGGGGTTACTGTCGCCGCAACCGATCCCTGTGGGGGAAATCTGACCTACAATTGGGACGCGCCGGAAGGTGGAGAGATTTACGGTTCAGAGACTGAAGTGGATTATGAACCCCCTGAATTGAGGTTTTGTCCACACCCCGTGACGATCTCCGTATGCTCTGATGCAAGTCATATCTGCTCTTTTATGGAGACAATAAAAATCTATACTCGGCTGCCTGGTGATGCCAACTGGTCCGGCAGAGTTGATATCCTGGACAAACGCATAGTCCGTGACGCTTATGGCTCGAGACCGGGAGATTCTAACTGGGATGAGCAGGCTGACATCAACTGTGACGGGAGGGTAGACATTTTGGATAAACGTTTGGTTAGAGACTATTACGGCCAGAGGGAATAGATCAAATATTCGCGTAACCGAGCGACTGTTGGGTGATTGAAATAAGTTGCCACACTTTGGGAATGGGCGGATAGAGTAAATGCCGGGAACCAATGGAGTATAGTTATTGGTTTCCGGCATTATCTCCCTGGTTTCGCTAATGAGGTCAAGGCGTCGTATTTGACATTCAGCAATCAAATAATTCCATATTCTCAATCAAGTGTATTGTTAAAATTGAAAATTTCGTCCTTCTGTAGCGAATCTCTGCAAATTTCATGTTTTCTCCTGCAATTTGTATCTCTTCCCTTCTCTTTGGTCGCCTGCTTTGAAATCTCTTAAGTCTATTCATGACATTTGTTGCCACTGACTATTACGGAGGAAGCCTTATCTTCGAATGGCCAGCCATGGATGGGGGAGATATCATCGGAGAAGGGGCAAATGTTCCGTTTCAACGATATCACTGTGGCGTCAAGACATGTAACGTATTGATATTATAGGTCATACATATGAGGTTATGCTCCCCTGCGGTCGATTGCAGGCCTCGAAGTATGAAATGACGGAATCCCATGACGGCCTCGATGACGCCAAAGACCATCTCCACGGTTCTTCGTAAGGGCGTATCATCCTAAGATCAAAAAAAGCTTCGAAGGCCGGGCCTTGTCAAAAGAAATATCTCAGACGCAGTTCGAGTTTATTGCTGTTCTGCTTTTCACCATGCTCCGTCAAGTATCCTCCGTTGATGAATGAGAACCTCAAGCGAACTTCCCAGTTGGTCAGACCGGTGTATACTATTTCCGGGGTTATAGAATAGCTTTGGTCGTCGAGGTTGATGATTGCGGTGAGCCCCGGCGTGAAGTAGAGGATATCAAAAGGTTCTTTCTGGATGATTCGGGTATAGAGGTAATTCCTGGCCGGCTGGGGGCGGCTATATCCAATCCGGCTGACGTTTACGGCCTTTTGAAGTAAGGTCGCACTTCCGGATGCAAGAAATTGATTGTAGCCGTCATGCGCCAATTGGAAGAAGTTTTGCATCTCTTCTTCGCTGAACCCCGCGCCATTATGATAAAATTCCACAATGGACGTGATATCGTTTCGGGTCAAATAGCGCAATCCCAGAAGATACGATAGGGCATCAACGTTTCTGGATACAACGTTATCGTCTGCATCAAGATATTTTTGCCTCAGATTGGGGAAATAAGCCAACTCACCATGGATTTCAAAGTTGGTGGAAATGTTTTTGGCAAAGTCCACACCGTATCGTGTCGATCGGCTGTTTCCCGTATACCAGACAAAGTCGATATCGGTATCCCGGTAGAGCAGGTAGAGTTTGGCAGCCA
>CAZXWJ010000062.1:0-19114 GCA_964644375.1 uncultured Desulfobacteraceae bacterium
CGATCCATTCCTGCAACGAGGCGATGACCCACATGGGAAAGGAGACGGCCTCCTCACCTAGATATTGCAGGAACCGAATATCCTCGTTATAGGCCCGGGCATCGCTCTTTGACCGTAGAAATTCGGAAAGCTCATCCACCAGAAAGACGAGACCGCTATAGCCGCGTTCCTTCAGAAGGGCCTTGAGACGGATAAAGGTCTTGTGCCGGGTTCCCGTGCCGTCCAGTTCGCCGAACGCCCCCTCCCCGAGCTTTTCAAAAAGGGCTTGCAGGAGGATATCCTCCAGGAATTCGGAGCCCCGGTGTTGCACCAGAGAGAGATCCACGACAAAGAATCGTCGGGGTTCCAGCTCCTCCTTGAATTCTTGCAAAGAGGGGGCCTGGGACAGGACCGTATTCCAGGACCGGGGATATCTCAAAAGGAGGCTGAGCATACCCAGAAAGTGAGATTTCCCGGAGCCGAAGTGGCCTTTCAAAAAGATGCCCCGGCCTTCGGATCCGGTCAGGCTGGCGAGGACTGCCTGAAGATTGCTCTGAACCTCGGAGGTCAGGACAAAGGTCTCCGCGATCATCCCGCGAAGATCAGGGTCCTTCAGGTCCTCGAGCTGGATGACCGTTCGTATCTCCGAGACGTCCACCAAATCCCTGATCTTCAATGAACCGTTTTCTGTTTCCGAAACCAAGTCGGTCATCCTTTCATTTGGCGCTTTATCGATATCCTTTTGATGAGTTCTTAAGAAAACCTCATTTTCACCACGAAGAGTATGGAGGCTAAAAGACATATAAAAACTGTTTCTCACACCCGTTCGCTACGCTCACTAGAGACACTGAGCCCCCAGAGAAAAACATAAGTCGAAATGTTTTTTTAAATGACTCTGTGATCTCTGCGCCTCTGTGTGAGATACTGTCTTTTGGTTTTTGGCCTTCGCAACCATACAAGGACACGAAGAGCACGAAGGGTTATAAGATATAATATTTCCAGATTCGTGTAATTCCTGTTCTTCGGGGTCTAATAAAAATTCAAGCACAATGACGCCTTTTTATGAGACCATCAATTTCATTCCGCAATACTTCTCAGGAGGTGGAGGAACGACTCGCCATATTTTTTCAAGGCAACCTCTCCCACCCCTACGATGCGAAGGAGATCCTCAGGGCTCGAAGGAAGGCTCCGCGCCATTTCCCTCAAGGTCCGATCCTGAAAGATACAGTAGGAGGGGAGTCTTTCTTTTTTTGCGAGGCTGCTCCTCAAGTCCCGCAGCTTTTCGAAGATCTCTCCTTCCGATCCTCTGAGACTCGCCTGCTTTTTCTTCACGGTGGGCGTCATCATTTTAAATGCGCTGGTCAGGCGAATCTCCTCCACCCCTCCCATAACCCGCCGTCCCCGATCGGTGAGTTGAAGGACCGGGTAGTTCTTTTCACCGATTGCAATCCGGCGCGACAGGATGCATCCTCTGGCGATCAGCTCCTTGATCCAGTCCTGCACCTCTGTTTGGGTGCATTCCGAAAGGAGACCGTAGGTGGAAAGACGATCCAATTTGAATTGAAGGACCATGCGGTCCCCGGATCCCGTCAGGACCCTGGCGGCCATACCCAGACCGAACCGTTTCTTCAGGCGGGCCACGCCGCTCAAGACCTTGACGGCCAGGATCGGGTCAGCCTCCCTCTCCCCCCGGCCGGGCCGGGGTCTGTTGCAGACATCACAGGCCCCGCATCCTTCCTGTCCAACGGTTTCTCCGAAATAGCGAAGCAGATAGTGCCGCCGGCAATCCTCCAGCGAGGCATAGGCCATGACCTGATCCAGCTTTTCCAGTTCATAGGCCTTGCGCACCTGGAGGGCCTGAAAATCGATGTCCAGGTCTTTAAATTCCGAGCGTTTGAGGAGGCGAAGTCCCCGGCCCCGGAAGGGCGGGATATAGGTCGCTTCGCGGTCGGCCTCCATTCGGGAAATGCACCTTCTCAAACCATCGATGGAGATCCCTGTTTCCCTTGCCAATTCCTTCGGAAGAAACTGGATGCCGTTCGTGAGTTGATCTTCATCATAAAGTCTTTCGAGGCCTTTAATAAGCTTTTCTTTGTTTCCGGCTTTTCGCGACGGAAAAATAAGCAACTGTTGAGGGGGCTTATGGAGATAAAGCTCCGCTTGGTTGTCGTAACGTTGAAGCCTGGCAAGGGCGCCTGCATCCTCCAGGATTTTGATACAGGAGGCCACGGTCAGGTCCGGGATCCTCTTCTCTCCCATTGTCCCGATCTCATGATAGGTCATCCACAGAAGATCTTCGGGCCTCTGGAGGAGACGGCCGTAGATCTGCAAAACCGTCTCACGCGGAGGATAACGGCCGTCGATGAAAAACTCCTGAAGCCTTCGGTCAAAGGGGGCGTAGAGCATCAGGCAGACGGCGGGACCCCCGTCGCGTCCCGCCCGGCCGCTCTCCTGGTAGTAGGCCTCTATGCTCCCCGGGAAGGTATGATGGATGACCATCCGGATGTCCGAACGATCGATTCCCATGCCGAATGCATTGGTCGCCACCACCAGATCCGTCCGGCCTTCCATGAAATGGTCCTGGACCCTGATCCTGTCCGCCTTTTCCATCCCGGCATGATAGGTTTCGGCCTTGAATCCACTCCCGCGGAGTTCCTCAACAAGGTCTTCCACCTTTTTCCGGGTGCCGGTGTAGATGATGGCGGCCCCTGACAGGTCTCTTACCCGGTCTTTGATCAGGGCCAGTTTTTCTTTGTCGTTTTGGGCGGGTGCCACCTCCCAGAAGAGATTGCGGCGGTCAAAACCGGTGATAAAGACACTCGGGGTTCTTAAGTGCAATTGTTCTATGATGTCGGACCGGACCTTTTCCGTGGCCGTTGCGGTGAGCGCGATGGTCTGGGGCCCGCCCATGAGCTTAAGGGCTTGAAAGATTCTCAGATAATCGGGTCTGAAATCATGTCCCCATTGGGAGATGCAATGGGCCTCATCCACGGCGACCATGGAGATCCTGTTTTTCATCAGGGCCCGGATGAACCGCCGGTTCCGGAGCCGCTCAGGCGAGGCATAGACCAGCTTGATCTCTCCGGAAATGATTTGATGGAGTGCCTTTTCCTGTTCCTTGAGCCCCATGAGGCTGTGGATGGCGGCAACCGGAAGGTCCAAAACGCGGAGTGCGTCCACCTGATCCTTCATCAGGGCGATCAGAGGGGAGATGACCAGGGTAATCCCGTCTCGAATAAATGCGGGGATCTGGTAGCACAGGGATTTCCCGCCGCCCGTCGGCATGATGACCAGCGTGTCCGGCCCCTCGAGCACCGACGCCAGGATTGCTTCCTGCCCGGGTCGGAATCGAGGATAGCCATAGATTCGTGCCATGAAAGAAAGGGCCTTGTCCATGGGCGCCTTTTGATCCCTGCCTTTATGCTTGATATCGGTCCTTTTCATGGGCCTCTTTCTTGAGCCCCTTCAGGGTTCCCATGAGTTTCACATGATGGGGATGCTCTTTGAGCACCTCTTCGATCAGGGTGATGAAGTCCGCCTTACGATCCGTCTTGGCATACATCTTTTTGAGGGTTGATTTGACGACAAAATCGTTCGGATCCCTCCGGAAGGCCTCCCCCAGGAGCCTGATGGCATGGGGGTAGTCCCCCAACTTGTAACGGCAAAATCCTTCCTGCTTAGAGAAGTAGAGGTTGTCGGGCTCCAGCTGACCAGCCTTTCCAAATTCGGCCGCCGCCTCTTCGAGCTTACCCACCTTCTTGAGTTTTTGAGCTAAAAATCCATGGAGCTGGGCGTCATCCTTTCTTGACGAAAGGCTGATCACCTTTTCCAGTTCCCGGATCGTGGTTTCATCAGGGTGTTTCAGGCCTCTCAGTCGATAGATCTCCTTACGAACAAAGGCATCATTCGGGTCGCGTTCCCTGACCTTTTCATAGATACTGAGGGCCTCCTCCCGGCGTTCCATCCGGTTGAGAATCACTGCCTTTTCTTTCTCAAGACTGAGGTTGCCGGGTTCCCCGATCAAGGCCGTGTCCAGGGCCTCCAGGGCCTCCTCATAGCGTTCCATGGCCCGAAAGGCCCTCACCATGCCGAGGATCAGGTAGGGCCGGGCATCTTTTTGCGAGGCCTGCCGGAAACACTGCAGGGCTTCGTCCGGTTTGTCTTCCTTTAAAAAGATCTCTCCCCGAATATAGAGGGCCTGCGGGTATTGAGGGTCCAGAGAGAGGATCGATTCGGCCAGGATTCGGGCCTCCTCCATTCGGCCCTCTCTGAGATAGAGTTGGGCCAAACTCGATTTGAGCAAGGGGTGATCGGCCTGCTCCTCGAGGCCTTCCCTCAATTCCTTCTCGGCGGCCTGGAACGCGCCCTTCTTTTTCAGGACCATGGCCCGTTCCCATTTAATCCTGCAATAGTCGCTTAGTTTCATCGTGACTGGACCTTTCCAGGATGGTGCGGATAATCTGATAAATTTGATTAACTCAATGAAAATTATAGGTATTTGACCAAATAATCAAGGAGAATCAGAGTGGATGAATTCCGCCTTTGTTTTTTGGCGGGTTGGAAAATCCGCCCTCCGTTGGGTGTTGCCTGGTTTGGCCATGAGGGATGTTCCGATCTTGTCTTTTATAATGGGGCAAGAGATCCACGGATCATGGCAACAGGGAAAGCCACTGCCAGGCCGGGGCAACGAGGATGGGCAGGCCGCTGTTGTCAAACAACCGGTAGCCGTCTCCTTCTGCGATCAGTTGAACAGCGGGGACTTTCAAGGCGTTTTGGAATTTTTTGAGGGGCAGAGAAGGCCGCGTTTCCGACAGTTTTGCCTCTATCAGCAGGAACGGTTTGTGGTTGTCGGCAATCAGAAAGTCCACTTCCTGCTGTTCCTTGTTCTTTATAAAATGAAGAGAGAATCGGCCATATCCCATATCATTCCAGATGGTCACGGCCCTCCATAACTCAAGGGCGACCATGTTTTCCAAACGGCGGCCCGGGTCCTCTATGCGAGGCGTATCGAAAAGATATATCTTGCGCTCCTTTTGTATGGCGCGGGAGATCTTCGGAGTCCAGGGGAAGATGCTGAAAATCAGGAAGAATCGTTCGAAAACCGAAAGCCAGTTACGAACGGAATTGTAGGTAACGCCCAAATCTCTCGACAGGGCGGGCACGGAAAGGGGGCTGCCTACTCTGGAAGGCAGCAGAAGGTAAAGGGTCTCCACGTCCCCAATGGCCTTGATGGCCGTCAAGTCACGAATATCCTCCCTGATCACCTGGCTTGAATAGGTGTTTGACCAGCGCCGGTAGGTCGGTTTTCTGTTCGCGAGAAAAGGTTCGGGAAAACCGCTGAACTCGGAGAGTTCTATCCACTTTTCCCTCAGTTCCTTTTGCCCCTCCATATTGATCTGAAGGGGATTTTTAAGAAACTCGTTCATTCCCTGGTTTCGCCCTCCCAATTCTGCAATCGTAAAGGGCAACAAATGAAAGAGGAAGTAGCGCCCTGCAAGGGAATCGCCACCCTTCTGGTAGATATCCAACCGCCCACTCCCGGTGACGAGGATTTGGTACTTTTCATGAAATCGGTCATAGATACCCTTGAGGTAGTTTTTCCAGTTTCTGAATTTGTGGATTTCGTCAAGGACGACCAGTGGGGTTGATGTGTCCCGGCGTTCGATTTCTTCAAAAAAATTGGGATCTTCAATGAGCCGTGCCCGGTGGTCAGGGATATCCCAGTTGAAATAGACGTGATTGGGAAAGGCGTTGGAAATCAGGTGAGCCAGGGTGGTTTTGCCCACCTGACGAGGTCCGACGAGAAAGATCATGCTCTTTTCCTTGGCCAGTTCGTTCCAGACGACAATGTATGGATTTCGATTTTCCATGACGTCAATTATTCACTTTAATGAAAAATAGTCAAGTCTATTTTTCAATGACATGAAAAATAGTCGTAGTCTGGGCATTATTTGTCGTGGCCCGGCTCTCTAAATCCACCGTCAAATTTTTGCATCATCAAAGAGGACAAAAAATTTTGGTGCATCCCTGGGCACCATCAAGGTATTAGACATCTGCAAGTTGATCTTGTGAAATCCCGCTATGGCGGGGGCGCCGCATCGCAGATCCCGCTGCAGTGTGCGGGAGGAGTGACGACTGAGGCGTATAAGCAATACGCCGAAAGGAGGAACGATCGAAGGCAACGCCGCTCCCCAGATCCCGGCTCGACGGGGAGATGATGCCTTGATGGTGAACCAGGGGCATTCCGAAATTGACAGGCCCTCAATGTATCCCTTATACTCACACTCTTCTGTAACAGCTTGATATCAGATGTTTATGGTATTGTTTTGTATGTCTTGGCGGATGGTTCCCGTTCATGATCGCTGTGATCCAGGATGCGATATCCGGCCGGTCTTATTAAAGATCTGCGAAAGGTCGCAGGGAACCACCGGAAAGGAAAAATCCATGTTCGAGTTGAAATTTGATGAGACGGTATGCGCATCCTGCCCAACAGGTGCCTGTCTGGTGAAGTGCCAATATATGGAGATGGGTAAGGACGAGGCGAAAGAGGAGATGCTGAAGATCTACCGGGGAGAGGGTTCCCGGGTGCTTAAGGACTGTGTGACCTGTTACGCCTGCGAGGAGTATTGCCGGCGGGGCAATCACCCGTTTTACCTGATCACCCAGAGGCGCGAGGACAAGGGCATTTTGACGGCGCCTCGGGCGATCAACCAACAGTGGATCAATATCGGGGAACCGAGGGGAAGGACCGAAGCGGGAGAGATCGGGGAAAAGGCCCTGTCCTTCGGGTTCATGCCCCAGTTCAAGGACATCGTGAAGGGCAGGCTCTTCGAGGATGTGATGCCGTCCTGGTTTTTCGGGCAGGAATATTTCTGCAATGTGGTCTATGTCCACTTTTCCAACACCAGGACCTTCAAGGAGCGCCTGCCCATGGTGATCGAGAATATTCGAAAACTGGGGGTCAAGGAGGTGGTCTTCATGCATGACGAGTGTTATGCGGCCTTTGACTCCCTGGCACCGGCCTACGGCATGGAGGTGCCCTTTAAATCGATCCATTATTATGCGTTCCTGTATGAACGTCTGCAGGCCCTGAAGGATGAGATCCGGCCGCTCCATGTCAAAGTGGCCTATCAGAGGCCCTGTTCCAACCGGCTGTGCGAAAATACGCATCATTACTTCGCGAAGATCATGGATCTCATCGGTGCGGACCTGGTCGACAGGACCTATCAGGATGAAAACGCCCTGTGTTGCGGGAGCATCTTCAGGGCCATGTACGGGTACGACCTTTCGACCGATGTCCAGACCCGAAATGTCCGGGACATGGTGGAAAGCGGCGCGGAGTATTGCGTCTTCAACTGCCATGGCTGCCAGGGCGCCCTGAGTGAAAAGGTAAGCCGACGGGGAATCAAGCCCATCCACATGGTGGAACTCTGCCAAATGGCCATCGGCGAAGGACCGGTTAAAGAGGGAGTGTGATATGAGCGAAATGATACATGCGCTATCGGATATTGTAGGCGATCGCTTTGTCTCGAATCAAGCGGAAGAACTCTATTTCTACGGGCGTGATCCCGGGTTGATGCCCGCCCATGAACCGGACTGTGTGGTCCTGCCCCGAACGGTGGAAGAGATCCAAAAGATCGTGAGGTTTGCAGGTGAGCAACAGGTACCCATCGTGCCCATGGGGGCGGGTATGGCCCTGACCGGGCTTTGCATACCGCTCAAGGGAGGCATCGTGCTGGACATGAAACGGATGAACCGTGTCCTGGAGGTCAAGGATACGGCGCGTTACGCGATCGTGGAAGGGGGCACCTCGACGGGAAAGCTGCAGGCCTATCTGGATGAGAACCACCCCAGACTGCGATTCAGTATCCCGGATTCTCCGGCCACCTCGACCATTGCGGCCAATGTGATGATCCACGGTCAGGGACGCCTCACGCAGCAATACGGTTTCAATTCCGATATGGTCTCGGGCCTGGAGGTGGTGCTTCCGAACGGGGAGGTCTGCCCGATCGGGTCCTGTGCCCTGTCTCCGGACTGGTTCTCCAAGGGGGCGCCCCTGCCGGACCTTTCCGGGTTGTTTCTGGGTTGGTTCGGAACCACGGGAATCATCACTAAAGTAGGCATCAAGCTTTATCCCCGAAAGAAGATGCGGGATGTGGAGATGTTTATCACGGACAGTCCGGATTTCGTTCCGGATATCATCTATGAGATCACCCACACGGAAATGGCGGAAGACATCAATATCTTCGCCCAGCCCCTGCCCATGATATTCAAGGACAACCACCACATCGTCATCTATTTCACAGGTGATACGGAGGAGGAACTGGAGTTCAAGAAAAAGACGATCTACCACGCCCTGGATCCCTTCATCCAAAACAAGGACGGCGGGTTCATGTCCGTGGGGGGCGGGATGAAAACGTCGCTCCTGGACATGCCCCAGCAAAGCGCCAGCACCTTTGCGGATGTGACCAGGGGCGGGGGTTTTGAGTATTCCGGCCCCATCATTCTGGTCGAAAAATATCCACAGTGCTCCCGAAAGCTGGACGAACTGGCCGCAAAATACGACCTCAAATACCATGCCACGGCCCGGATCATCGGGCGGGGACATGCCATGATGTTCGCCTTTTCCTTTACCTTCAACCGTGCGGACAGCGACATGATGGAACGGGCCCGCGCAGCCATTCACGAGGCCAGTCGATATGCTCTCGAAGCGGGAGGCGTCTTCTGGAAGCCCACGGTCGATGAACAGAGAATCGTCCTCGAGAAGATGCACCCTCAAACACGCCATCTCATGCAGATCATCAAGCAGAACCTGGATCCAAAGGGGATCATGAACCCCGGCAACTGGGAGGTCGAATAAATGAAACACGAGGAAATCCTTCACCGATGCTTTCGTTGCGGTTGGTGTAAATTTACGAGCGACTATTCGGAATTCAACTGTCCTTCGTACAGAAAATACCGGTTCGACACCTTCGCCCCCGGCGGGAGGATGTGGCTGATTCGCGCCTGGTTGAACGGAGATATCGAGAACAGCGAACGCTTTCAGGAGATTCTCTATTCCTGCGCCACCTGCGGGAGTTGTGTCGAACATTGTGCCTTTACGTTCAAGGAAGATCTGGTCAATATCTTTATTGCGGCAAGGGAGGAGATGGTCAATGGGGGCCATATCCCGCCGCTCGTCAGGGATTATTTCAAGAGCATCAGTATCCACGGCAACCCCTACAAGGAACCGGCCAGAGAGAGAGGCGTCTGGGCAAAGGATACGCCGGTCGAGGCCTATGACGGCCAGGAATATCTTTTCTACACAGGCTGTGTGGGATCCTACGATGAGCGCGGGAAGAAGATCGCACAGGCCGTGGGAACCCTGCTCGTAAAGACGGGGGTGTCCCTCGGGATCCTTGGGGAGCGCGAAATGTGCGACGGTAACGAGGTTCGGGCCCTGGGGGAAGCGGGGCTCTTTCAGTTCCTGGCCGAGAGCAATATCGAGCTCTTCAAGGCATTGGGGGTGAAGAAGATCATCACCCTGGATCCCCATGCCTATCATGCCTTCAGCAGCGACTACCCGGAACTCGGGGGCGAATTCGAGGTCCTGCATTATACGCAAAAACTGGCCTCCCTGGTCGAATCCGATAAGCTGATCTTCAATAAGCCCTATGATGCGAAGGTGACCTATCATGATCCCTGCTATCTGGGTCGTCACGGTGGGGAGTATGAGGCCCCGCGCAGAATCCTGCAATCGATCCCCGGACTCGAACTGGTGGAGATGAAGCAGTCGCGGGAGAACGCCTTCTGCTGCGGCGGAGGAGGGGGAAATTTTTTTACGGACATCCTGGGGGGCGGAGAAGACAGCCCCAATCGCGTCCGGATCAGGCAGGCGGAGGAGACCGGGGCGGAGATCCTGGCGGTTGCCTGTCCCCAGTGCGCCAAGATGCTGGAAGATGCGATCAAGGCAGAGGAATTGGACGAGAAACTCAAGGTGATGGATGTGGCTGAACTCGTGTTGAAGGCCCTGCAGTGATGCAACCTCCTCCTCGCGCGGAGGTCGACCAGGGGATTCGAGACAAAGCCCGAAAATCGCCCGATGCCCTGTATTCGGGCCGGCCATAGATCTGCCGCATCGACCGCCTTTTACCGCGGCCGGTGAGGCTGCATGAAAACATGAAGGCAGACGTTGCCGTTAGTCCGAAGGCCTATCGACTTTGGTCCGGGCCCAGATGTCGCAGGGTTGTCTGTTTTTGAAAAGCACCCTATTCGTCTTTTAAAAAGATGATAATTTTTTCTTCCCTCGTGGTCGTCTTCTCCTGTGTAAAAACGTCGGTCGTCTTTCTCAGCTCAATGCTGCAAATGGTGTAGTTCTGCCGAATGCGTTCGAAAAGATATTTTCGCAATTTTTCCTGGGCCCCTTGGGTGGACGGGAAGGCTATTTTTTTTTGAATGCGGACGGTTTCTTCAACTTCTATCCCGTCCTCTTCATCCGTCGGTATAGGCTCTGCCAGAGGGGGCTGGCTTTTCACTGGAGATTCTCCCTCTTGATTGGATGAAATGAAGAGGTCCGCGACGTTTTCAAGCTCACGGCCCGGAATATGTTTTTCCATGCGGTCTTCGCTCCTACACTGAAATCGAGAAAATTCTTCTACCCAAAGGAACGGTACGTAAAGGTCTCGGGGGTGTCCTCACTGTCATCTTCCTGTTCGTTCTCGGCCTCGTCAAAGGGTGCTTCTGTTCTCTGAAGAAGGTTTTCCGCGGCACCCAGGGTGTCAAAGGGCGTGGCCATCTCGGAGGTGCCCGTTCGAATGACCTCTTCAGCCAGTTCTTCATAATCCTTATGCCCGATGGAACGCTTGTCGTATTCCCCGATGGGAGATCCGAAATCTACCGATTCCCTCAAACGAATGTTATAGCGGATAACCGTCTCGAAGACATTCTCTCCGAATTCTTCCTTGACTTTTCCGAGGACATGCTTTGCATAACGGGTTCTGCTATCATACATCGTAATCAGTGCCCGGGATTTCGTGTCATGACCAAGATTTTCCTTGAGCATCAGGATGATTTCCGTGAGTTTGGAAACACCCCGAAGGGAGAATAGGCTCAGATCGATGGGAATGATCACTTCCTCGGAGGCTCGAAGGGCGTTAAAACAGAGATGTCCAATACTTGGGGGACAGTCGATGATGACATAGTCGTAATAGTCATCGAGTGATTGGATGGCCTTGTGAAGTCTGCTTTCGCGGCCATCGACCCCTGAGAGCTCCTGTTCAACGGCACTGAGTTGAGCACTTGAGGGTGCAAGATCGAAATTGTCCCTGATGGAAAGGAGAATATCTTCCATCTTGGTAGGCGGATAGCCGTTCGGTTTCAAAACATCATACAGGGTCCTGCCGAGATCGGAGGGCATGATATTAAGCCCCATGGTGGCGTGGGCCTGAGGGTCACAGTCAATAAGCAGCACGCTCAGGTCCCTTAATGCCAACGCAAACGATAGGTTAATCGCCGTTGTGGTCTTCCCGCATCCGCCCTTTTGATTCGCACTCGCAATAATTCTCATAGACTGCCTCCTTGAAAAAAATCGATGATATGGTGTTCTCCATGATTGCTAAATTTGGTTGTATATCAAATAAGTACACGGATATCAAGGAAAAGATACAATATATTGTATCTTTAATTCGCGTATGGCCTATTTATAGTATGAGGGGGACTGGGAATGCCTATTCCGGGCAGAGAGAAGAATGGCGGGGACATGGGGTGCAATCCCTGCTAAAAGCAGATACAAGGCGTCATCTCCCCGTCAAGCCGGGATCTATTGAGCTGCGTTGCCTTCCCGCCGGAGGCGGGCAAGCGTTTTTTCCTCCTTGCGACGTATAGCTCGTGCCCATTCGGGCACGCGTGAGTTTTCAGTTCAGAAATGAGACATTTTTTGCAAGTTTTAGGAAAACAAGAGGTTACGCGGAGACGTACGAGCAGTACGTCGCACAAGAAACCTCGCAGTTTGACGCCGAAATTGCGAAAAAGGGCCATTTCTGGATGAAAACTAGCTCATACGCCTTAGTCGCCACTCCTCCCGCACACTGCAACGGGATCTACGATGCGGCGCCCCCGCTGTTGAGCGGGACAGACATCCAACACCTTGCCGGTGATCAGGGATTTTCCCGAATGTACCGATTTCAGGCATGATATGCAAATCAGGCGATGGATCTAGGGATCCTATTGACGGACTCATCCCCCCTATGTCGGGAATGAAATGGCCTCATTGGTATGTAACGGTCGGGGTTGTTTCATGTGCGTGCCTTGGACAACCGAATCGAGGGCTTGGGGGTCTGAGCATACAGTTTTGAGCTTTGCTTGATTTTGAATCTTTCCCGAATCCTCTCAATGGATACGAGGCGCCCCTTTCTCAATGATGGGGTCAGGAAAGATTTCAGTTTGACTTCGAGGAGCCTTGGGTTCAGCTCGCTTCCGATGGCGGTGACTCCTTCCATGATAATTTTTTGCAGCAGTAACTCGTGATCCGTCCTTTCTCTGATATTGGCTGCAAAGGGGAGGAGAAAATAATTTGCGAAAACAACGCCATACAGGGTTGAGGTCAACGCAATGGGAATGGTCTTGAGAATGACCGATGTGTCTCCAACGCCTGTCAGCATGCCGATCAGGCCGACGACACTGCCCACAAGACCGAAGGAAGGGCAAATTTCCGCCATGGTCCTCAGGACTCTTTCGGATTCCTCTCGTCTTATTTTAAAAAAGGCCATTTCAGTCTTTAGTATCCTTTTGATCTGTTCTCCGGGATAGCCATCGACCAGAAAACCAAGGGCGCGTCTCAAGAAAAGAGTGGATGTCTCCGCTTCGTCCTCCTGGAGTGAAAGAAGACCCTCTAATTTGCTTTTAACCGACAGGTCGATAAGGATCTCGACGATTTCATCCGGCTCTTTCGCTTTTGTTCGGTAGGATGTCTTCAGGACCTTGTACAGGATGGCCAGGCGGTTGAATCTAAAACTCATGAGAGTGGCCCCAAGGGTCCCTCCGATTACAATTAATAAGGCCGCGACATTGAAATACAAACCAATGTTGCCGTGAATGGCAAATCCCATGATGAACAAAATGGTAAAAAAGAGCAATCCTATGAGCTTTTTCTTTTCCATGGTTTTTCTCCTCGATTTTTGCAGCAGCAGGACGAAGACCGGCCGGGATCGGACCCTTGTCAGTGGCCTTCCATTTCCTATAAAGGGTTGCGTGTGCCGCAGGGCCTTTTTGGGGTTATGATGATTTCCACTCTCCGATTGGCCGCACGACTCGGTCGATCATTATTGGCAAGCAGCGGTTGATACTCGGCGTGTCCGGTGACAAAGACCTGAGCAGGAGGGATATCCATCTCATCGATGAGAAATCTTGCCGTTACACAGGCACGGTTTGTCGACAACTCCCAGTTTGAAGGGAATTCTTCAGTATTTATCGGAACATCGTCGGTGTGACCAGCGACATTCACGGTGTAAGGGGTTTCTCGAAGGTTTCTTGCCACCTTTTTCAGTAATGCGACGGCATCGCCTTTTAACTCGGATTTTCCTGTGTCAAAAAGGACATCGCCGGTCAGAATGATTCTGACCGCCCTATCTTCTACAAGATCCACGGAAGCAATATCCTTAAGATCCTCGGATTCCAGGGTCTGCTTGCTCCTTTCATAGAGCGTGGACATGTCCGGAGTCGGATTCGATTCGCGGTCAAGGATGTTCGAGAGCGCCTCCGTTTTCACAACGGGATGAACCACGGGTGCCGATTTTTCGATGGATAGGGCCTCCCGCTTCGAAGAATGATAAGCAAATAATACGGCAAAGAGGATGAACATGGTCATCATCAGGTCCGACCAGGGCACGGACCAGTGGGGAGTCCTCGGCATTTTGTCGTGGAAAAGGAAATCATCATCGTCCGCCAGGGCCATATCGCGTCCCGGGTTCTCCGCCAGGTCCGGTTCCCACTTGACGGATTCTGCGAATTCCAATTTCATCTCATGTCCTTTCGGCATAGCAACAATCGACTTTCATCCAAGATTAAAATCAAGAATTATTTTTCGGCGTTCATGGTGTTCCCAAAAAAGACATCATGACCTGAATCTTTTTCGTATTCCAGAATTGTGCCACAAATTATGTTTGTATCTATTCGTCTGAATTTGCGATGTAATTCGGGACTACAGGTTTTCCTTTCCAGGTGCCCGGGGAAATTTTTTCCGGGAGTTCAGGGGACCCGGGGAAATTTTTTCTTTTTTGTTTGATCAATAATGTGCTTTCTGGCAACATAGATTCATTGAAGTTACTCATCAAATGCACTATCCCATTCCTCAAATGTTGCCTGTGACTAAGTCTTCACCTTTATTTCCGTGAATCTCAAAAAAGGAAAGGAGGGGGCTCATGGCAAGGATTAACGAATGCCGGAATTTTTTGGTGGAAGGGAAATGTGACCGATGGATTATCTCACGGTTTAAAAACGATGAATTTATCGCTGGCCAGGATGAAGAGGAAGTGTTCTTATCCGATGCTGAAATCAGTGATGAGATCTGCCTCGACTGCCCGAATTTTAAACTCAAAAGAGGACCCTTTCGAGTGCAGGATCTTTAACCTCCCGCCGAATAACCCGCAGAAATGACAGGATCGATCAATCGCCGAATGACCCTTCGGGCGATAGGGTAGGGGTTTGCCGCTGCCCAAATTGAAATCTTCCCCGGTATAGACATAAACGCTTAACAAAGCATTCAAATGTGTTAGAATACCCGCGCGACGGCATGATCTAAAGGGGTTATCTTAAAAGATGTCAGCTGCACTGATAAATGACTGTAAAATTTCAGGCAACATGCCGCAAGAATAAGGAGAAGGACAAGAAGGGAGCCGTGAACATGAAAGACACTACACCGCCGCCGAATTTCATTCGAAATATCGTCAAGGAGGACCTGAAGACCAATAAATGGGGGGGACGGGTGCAGACCCGTTTTCCGCCCGAGCCGAACGGGTATCTCCATATCGGACACGCCAAATCCATCTGCCTCAATTTTGGAATCGCAGCCGAAAATAAAGGTGGGCTGTGCAACCTGCGATTCGATGATACCAATCCGAGCAAAGAAGAACGCGAGTATGTGGAATCCATCAAAGAGGATGTCCGGTGGTTGGGTTTTGACTGGGATGACCGTGAATTTTATGCCTCCGACTATTTTGAACAGCTCTATGAGTACGCGCTGCAGCTCATCAAGAAGGGGAAGGCCTATGTCTGCGATCTGAATGCCGAGGAGATCAGAGCGTCCAGAGGCACGCTGACCGAGCCGGGAAAAGACAGCCCGTATCGGAACAGGTCGATCGAGGAAAACCTTGATCTTTTCCAGCGTATGAGGGCAGGGGAATTCCCGGACGGTTCCCATACGCTGAGGGCCAAGATCGATATGGCATCTCCGAATCTCAACATGCGGGACCCGATCATGTATCGCATTCTGCGCGCAGAGCACCACAGGACCGGGAACAAATGGTGCATCTATCCCATGTATGATTGGACCCACGGTCAATCGGATTCCATCGAGGGCATCACCCATTCCATCTGCACGCTCGAGTTCGAGGACCACCGCCCCTTGTATGACTGGTTCCTGGATGAACTGGGGGTCTTTCACCCACAGCAGATCGAGTTTGCTAGGCTGAATCTCAGTCACACGGTGATGAGTAAGCGAAGGCTCCTGGAGCTGGTGGAGGGCGGTTACGTCAGCGGGTGGAATGACCCGCGAATGCCCACCCTATCCGGCCTTCGCCGGCGTGGTTACTCGCCGGCATCAATCCGGACCTTCTGCGAACGGATCGGTGTCGCCAAGCGGGGCAGCATGGTCGATATGGCCCTTCTCGAACACTGCGTGCGTGAGGACCTGAACAGGAATGCGCCGCGGGTCATGGCGGTTTTGCATCCCTTGAAGGTCATCATCGACAATTACCCGGAAGGGCAGGATGAAGAACTCGAGGCCCTCAACAATCCCGAGGACCCGGGAATGGGAACACGCAAGGTCCCTTTCTCAAAGGTTCTGTACCTTGAACGGGAGGATTTTATGGAGGATCCCCCGAAGAAGTTTTTTCGTCTGGCCCCGGGGCGAGAGGTGCGCCTTCGGTATGCCTATTTCATTCGGTGCGTCGATGTGGTCAAGGACGAGAAGACCGGTGAGATTCAGGAACTTCACTGTACATACGATTCCGCAACCAAGGGCGGTGATGCGCCGGACGGGCGAAAGGTCAGGGCCACCCTGCATTGGGTGTCCGCCGCCCATGCCCGGAAGGCGGAGGTCAGGCTCTACGACAACCTCTTGACGGCGGCCAACCCTGCGGGAGAAGAAGAGGGCAAGGATACTATCGATTATTTGAATCCCAATTCCCTGGAGGCCTTACCGCGGTGTTATGTGGAGCCGAGCCTCGAGGGCGCCAAACCCGGGAGCCGGTACCAGTTTGAAAGGCTGGGGTATTTCTGTGTGGATGCCTTGGACTCTAAGGACAACAATCTGGTGTTTAACCGGACCGTCACCCTGCGGGACACCTGGTCCAAGATTCGGAAAAAGGACTCGGAAAAGCCCAAGGTGAAGAAGCCGTCTGTGATACCATCGACGCCCGGGACTGAAGGCGAGGCCGTTTCGAGGCGGGAGGATTTTAAACCCATAGGGGAGGAGATCACCATCGATGATTTTTCCAGGATTGACTTGCGGGTCGGGGTCGTTCGGGAGGCGGGGCAAGTGGAAGGGGCCCGGAAGTTGATCAGGTTGATGGTCGATATCGGTGAAGGCCGGCTGCGTCAGATATTCGCAGGCATCCGCGCAGCCTATCCCGAACCTGAAAAGCTCATCGGCACGAAGGTGATCGTGGTGGCGAACCTGAAGCCCCGGAAGATGAAATTCGGGCTTTCCGAGGGCATGGTCCTTGCCGGCGGAGGCGCGGGACGTTTTTGCACGGCCACTTTTGATGGGGATCCTCTGCCCGGAGATACGGTGACTTAACTAGTTTTCATCCAGAAATGGCCCTTTTCCACAATTTCGTCGTCAATCTGCGGGATTCCTTTTGCGGCGTACCCTTGTACGCCTCCGCGCAATCCCTTGAGTTCCTAGAACTTGCGAAAAATGGCCTATTTCTGAATTGAAAACTCACCCGTGTCCGGATTTCATTTCTGGATGGGCACTAGCTGCTGATTGATCTCTTCCACCAAACCAAATCCTTTCCCGCGCAACGGCATCTTGGACATGGGTGTCGAAGATGCCGTAAGCGGTGGGGGATCAATCCATGGTATAATTCCGAAAACTGAAAACCCTTTTTTTCTTGACAACCGAAAATGCGTTCGTTATGTCTTGAGGTAATCATTGGTCATACCATTCGATATTCAACCTGAAGTCAGGGGCAAAGATGCACGACCAGGTGCTGTTTTCTCCTTACCATCCCACCCGGGCATTCGAAGAGGTGGCCGAGCAGATCAAAGAGATCATCCTGGACAAGCAATTGATCCCGGGAGACCGCCTGCCGTCGGAACGCTCTCTTGCCCAACAATTCCAGGTCGGACGCCTGACCATCCGTGAAGGCCTGCGCACGCTCGAAGCCAAAGGATTTATAGAAATCAGGAAAGGCAGCAGCGGAGGTTCCTTTGTCGCGAGCCACAATCTGGGCGCCGTGACCGCCATCATCAAAGACAATCTGTTACTCGAAGGACTCACCAGCGATCAGATCACCGAAGCCAGGATCGCTCTGGAGTGTGCCGCTGCAGAGTCTGCCGCGCTGCACGCCACCGATGAGGATCTGAGGCGCATTTCCCTCTGTATCGAAGAATCCGAAGAGATCATGGCTGACCCGGAGAGGGGACGAGAGATCGTCATGAAAATGATTCAGTTTCATACCCTCATCGCAGAAGCCTCCCACAATCTCCCCTTTATCATGTTCATTCGAGCTCTCCTGGAGTGGGCTCGAAACAGACCCATATTGACGGCCTGGATCCCTTCCGAACACGACAAACAGTATGCCCGGAAGTCATTCAACCGCATAGCCCGGGCCATCAGGGAACGAAACCCTGATGCGGCCCGGCGCTTTGTGAAGGCGCATGTCAAGAAGATGCGGGCCTTATTGGCCGATCCGAAGGAAGACAGGAAACAAACGCAAACACATCGATAATGCGTCTTCATGGGCGAATAAGGACGGCTGATTCCACTGACGGTTAATCCCTGGTGAAAAGCGAGATCCTCTTCAACCTTAAATCGGCCGGCGAAGTGCGGGCCGATCATTTCTGAAATATCACAAAGGGCTTTTAGCGGGCCTTGCCCTGAAAAGAGGCCGGGTGTCCCTGTGGTCCGCCATGGGGGTTGCGGGAAATCCATGAGAAGGAGGAGGAAGAGCTATGAAAAGGAAGGGATTGTCATCATTAACCGGTTGCCTGGTGGTGTTGTGTTTTTTGTTAACCTTTATCGTCACCATGACCGCTCCGGTGACGGCCGCGGCGGAAGAACCCTATAAGATTTCCATCTCAACCATTCCGGCAGGTTTTGCCTCATACATCATGGGCGTGGCCCTGGCTGAACAGATCAACAAGAACAGCACCTGGCTGAAGGCCACCGCCATGGAGGGGCGTGGACCGGCCGAGCACATGAAACTTCTGGTCAAAAAACCGGACAAACGTAAGAATTACCTGTTTTTCAATACGACCTGGGACATCTGGGAGGCCAAGAAGCAGATTGGGGCATACAAGGGATTCCCCTATGACTACGATGAATTCAAGTTCGTCTGTCTCCTGGGTATTGCCGGAAACGGTCTCTGTACCCTCAAGGCCGATATCAAGACCGTCCATGATCTGATCGGAAAACGCGTGATTTTCGACTCCGCTCCCGGTAAAGGTCGTCAGGTGACCTATCAGGGCATCCTGGAGGCGGCCGAAGTGCCGATAAAAGACCTCAAATATCAATACTCGACAGGAAAGTCTGCGGCCGATGCCCTGAGGGATGGATTGATTGACGTGATCTACACCGGGCACTTCCTGAAAAAACTGCCCAATGTCTATGGAAACAGCCCTTTTCAGGCAGAACTTGTCGCCACAAAACCGACGTATTTCGTTTCCTTCGATCCTGATGAAGTAAAGGCCTACAAGGAAAAGACCGGACATCCCG
>CAZXWJ010000063.1:0-18862 GCA_964644375.1 uncultured Desulfobacteraceae bacterium
CAGATGAAGGCGGCCCTTACCGCCACCCGCCGTTTCGTGTCGGGTCTTCCCCCGAATACCCGGATCCGTGTGATCGATTTTGATACCCATCCCAAGCCCTTGAAGGGAACGACGCCCAAGGCGGTGCTGGCCGCCCTGAAAGGCGTGCGGGCCAACGGGGCCACGGCCCTCTATGATTCGATCCTGGAAGGGCTTGACCTCCTCCCGAATGCCGACCGGCCGGCCCTGGTGGTCTTCACGGACGGGGTGGATGCCAATTACAACGATACAGGACCCGGCAGTAAGGCAACCCAGGAGGAGGTGCTGGAGGCGGTCTCCTCGGCCAGGGTCCCGGTCTTTACTATCGGGTTCGGGAAGAAGTCTGATGTGGATACCCTTTCCCGGGTTGCGGAGATGTCCGGAGGGGCCTACTACACCGCAGGGGGCGAAGAAGAACTGGACCGAGTATTTGAGCGGATCAACAAAAACCTGGGGAGCCAGTTCCGCATCACCTACCGGCGTCCCCAAACCGCCGCCGCCGGCAACCGGCCGGTCATGAGCATCATGGTGGACAACTCCGGCTCCATGGATTCCTGGCCGGATGAGTGCAACGGATGCGACAAGCGGCTGGAAAAAACGCGTCAGATTCTTCGAAGGTTCGTGGAAGACCTGCCCGAGGATTTTCTCATTCAGGTAGCAAGCTTCAGCGGCGGGGTCAAGGTGCGTCAGGTCCTGACCTCGGAAAAACGCGCCGCCCTCCGCGCCGTCTCACAGATGGAAGGGCAGACCGTGACCGATATCCTGGGGTCCATGACTACGGCCTTGGAAACCCTGAAGGCGGTTCCCTCCAATCGAAGATATCTCGTCTATCTGGCCGATGCGGCCCTGGACGTGGACGACGAGGAGAAGGCCGCCTTTGAGGCGGTCCTGGGAAAACTGAAAGATGCCCGGATCTCCTGCCTGTTTGTGGGCATGGTGGATGAGGACGAAAACGGCGCCTTTGCCCATGCGGCACAGAAGACCGGCGGGCGATATGCGATCAGCACGAATTTCGAGAACGTTGCGGCCACCTTCGAGGCCTTGAGCAAAGAGATACGTGGGGTGCCCAGAGACGATTCCCGGTCCATCCTCCGAGTGGCCCTGACACATAGGACCGCGGACGGTGAAAACCATATCTTCTCGGCGGCGGAAGAAGTGGCGTTCCCCAAAAAAGAAAAATCCGGAAAAATCGCCTCGCCCGAGGAGATCGTCTGGAGGCCGGGTCCCCCGCTGCGACCCTATGACCCGACCCTGTCCGGGCTCGTATCCGGCAACGACATCATGATGAAGGATGTCCGGGTGGTCAAGCGTCTTCCCCTGGATCTCACCGTCTCGAACCGGGCCGTCGAGGTCCATCTCAAGGAGGCCCTCTCCCTTTCCAGGCTTCGGGGCATCGATGTACCCGACAATTACCGCCTTTTTGCCCTGACCCTGTCATTCAAAAACATCCTGCCGGCCCAGAAGGTGGCGATCTATCCGGACGGGTCCAATCATCCGGCGGCCTGGGTAGGGGGGAACGACAAACCCGTCCGCTATGAAAATCGTGTACCCACCTACCTGATTCCGGATATTCAAAAGCACTTTTTCCTGAGGTGGAACAATGAGCGCTCCTTTCCGGTCTCCGAGGTCACCTGGCTGGCCGAGGCCCCCCTCACCCTTCCGGGTGAAGAGGCCCTGGCCGTCGAACATAAAGTGCCGGTGGAGGGGACCCTCATCTTCCTGGTGCCCTCTCTCCATATGCGGCAGGCCTCACTCCATCTCTACGACACCAACTACGGGCATATCGATGCCCCCATCTCCGGCACCCTGAAGACCCGGAAAGATGAGATCGAGGCCCTGCCCACCCAAACGCCGGTTCGACTTTCCGATGCCTTTTCCTTCAAGGTCACGGGGATGAAAACCACGGATAAGATCGATACCGTGGAGGCCTGGGAAGACACGGTCTTTTGCATTCTTGAAGGGAGCTTTCGGTCCAGACTCCAGGCCCATATCGATATCGACCCAAAAGAACGTTTCCGCCTGAGGGTGCCCACCAAGGGAGGAAGCCTTTTCTTTTCACTCCATGAAGTGACACAAAGACTCCCTTTAGGCTTCTATCGCCCGACCCTGCTCACACCCGGTACCGAGAACCCGGTGCGCCTCGTCTATCGCATTCCTCGAGCACTTACAGATAACGTGAAAAAGGGTGAAATCGTGGTGGATGTCCGGGGCGGGGGTGTGCGTGTGCCCCTCGCCGGGGCCACGGTGGAAGACGCTCTGCCCGGGACCCCGGATGGAAAGGGGGAGGGTGTGGCCATCAAGATCCTTCGGACAGGGACCCTCGAAGATGTCTCTGACGTGGGCGCCCATCTCCTGGCCGTGGAAGTCGCCCTGAAGGACGAAAAGGACAACCACCATACCCAAATCGGGGAGCTCATCGTCCTGAAAAACAAAGAGTTCGATCCTGAAAAGGCGGCCCTGATGGAAGATAAGCTGGACCGACTGCGGCGGGAGGCGGCGACCCTTCCCAATCGGGGGCTTGCCAATTTCGGCCAGACCACCCTCAGGGTGGTGCCCGGCATGCTGGCCTCCGTGCCTTCACAGGAGGTGCTGATCTTCGGACTGGATGAGGAGAGCGTGATCCCCGACGGGCATACCCGGCGAGGGGTCTTCTTCTTTGAACTGCCGGAAGAGACCGAACCCGGCCAGTGGGCGGTCTCCTCCCTGGTGATCCCCGGTCTTTCCGTCGAGGTGACACCTGAGCCCTTCGAGGATACCATGCTCCTGACCCGACGCCTCTACCCTGAAGAGGATGCCGGTGCCAACTTCTGGGAGCCCTTTGAAGAAGCTGTTCAGCAACTCATTGCCCGGCGGGAGGCCGTGGGGCGCAAAAAACCGGGATATCTCGACTCAAAAAAGGTAGACCTCGACGAGACCCAGGAAAGGGGGGCCCACGTGGCGGCCGTATCGCTCACGGCTGCCGGCAAAAAGGCCTTTATGGAGATTCGGACCCTTGCCGATTTGAAAAAGCAATTGTCCGGCATTCGGTTTATTCCCTCAGGCGGTTATGCGGCCTGGCAGATGCGTTACGCCCCGGAGGCGGTCCTGACCCAGGGGTGGGGCACGGAATCGGATTTTGCCCATATGGCCGAGGTGGTCCTCTCGCGTCAGGGCCTGGGGGCGTTGCGCACGGAATGCGATCTCACGGACGAGGGACGTCAGGCCCTGGCAAGCCTGGCCGGCGTCCAGGGCTGTTCCAAGGAAACCATGCCTGCGCTCCGGTACAGGGATGAAAAGGGGAGGCCCCGGCTCCTGGTCGCACCCTTTTTGAAGGATGCCTCGGAGTTGAAAGGGCTCGTCATTGCCAAACCGGGGCTCGTGATCGAGGAAGACATGGCCGATCGGGCCTCTGTTACCGTCAAATTGCTCGTCAAACCCAAGGGGAAGAATCGGGCGCAGCAGCTCGCCGATGCCTCCGATGCCCTGGCAGGGGACGGAGACGATATCCAGGCGATAACCCTGCTCTCCGAGACCTATCGCATGTCGGAACTTTCCATGGATGCCCTGGACATCGGGTTTACCAAGACCGCCGTGGGCGGAGGCCTGGCCTATCAGGGAATTCTGGACGGGCCCCGGGGAAGGGTCCGGTCAGGACCGGATTATTGTGTGAATACCGGGGATTTCGAGGTGATCGGGGAAATCATCGAGATCGGCGACGGGAATGACACCCTGACCCGGACCCGGTATCTCGGCAAAGGGACCGAGATCACGGGTGTCTTTCACACCCTGGGTGTCAATTGTCCGGATCTGCAATCTGCGGCGGTTCAGGCCATATCCTCCATGCGGGAAAAGGCGCGTCAGGCGGTGACTGGAAAACCGGATGCCCTCTCCGCTCTCAAATGGTACACCCGGGGGGCACTGGTTCGGTTTCTGTCGGCCCAGACCCAAAATGAGGCCGAACTGGCCCGGACCCTGGGACTGGTCATCGGGCGCACCCAAAAGGCGCGCTGCCTCATGGTCACGGTGGAAAAGGCGGAAGGGGAGGCCCCGGCCTCCATGCATATGGATCTCATCTATCCCCACAACGAGATTCACCACAGGCCTGATGAGACGGCGGAAAAGGCCTTTTTCATCATGGCCGGCATGGCTGATGCCCGTTTTGAGGCCGCGGCCCTGGGAAAAGAAGCCCTGGGTCTCTTCGATATCTGGGATCACTGTCCGGAAGGGACCCAACTCATGGCCCTGGACGATACCAACACGGATGATTTCGTGGCCCAGCTCAAGGAGAAAAAATACCCGAAGACGATCGTGGATCGCCTTTCGAATCTTTATAGCAAGATCGTGCTCTTCCCCAGCAACCCGGCCATGATCGACGACAAACCCCGATGGGCCTGGCTGGAATTCGACCGGACCACCTTTCAGACCGTGGCCGTGATGGATACAGGAGAGAATGGGGCGTTGGTGCAAAAATTCATCGGTGATCTCTATGCCCAGTCCACCAGTTTTCTCGTGGGGGCCCTGGTTGGGGTCGATGCCTCCCTCTGGGCCGTAGCCGCTTATTCCCTGGAAATGGACGACTACAAAGAGATCCTCAAGGCAGCCAAGAAATTCGTCAATGCTCTAGGGAACAACTTCGGCGTCGGGGTGAAGGCGGGCCCCGTATCCGCAGGCGTGGGTGTGGGCGGAACGCCCAGCGTGAGTGTCGGGCGGGCGGTCCAGTTCGGCCTGTCTCCCTCCGAGATCTCCAAGAGCAACAATATCCTGGGATTCGGCAACGGATACAAAGCGGGTGTGGAGTATTATTTCAGCAAGGCGCAATAGTGCCCGCGTTTTCCCAAGAGTTTCAACTCATACCCTCGAAGCCCTTGATCTTGGTGACGAATGCCTGAGGCAAACGCACGATCTTCTTATTGACGTAATCGATACAGAGGATGGTCGTAAACCCGTAGGCACAAGTATCGACTCCTCTCAGGATCCGGTAATCCATGGTGAATGTCCTTGTCTTCAATCCACTGACACGGCATTGCACCCTGACATCATCTCCAAAACTGAGTTCGTGACGGTACTTGCAATTCGCTTCAGAGACCATGATCCCGCAACCGCCGATATCGAACTCCGAAAAGCCGAACTGATCGAGGTAGGCAATCCGGGCTTCCTGAAAAAAGGAAAAAAAGGTCTCGTGACCGACATGATTGCCGTAGTTGATATCGCTGATGCGGACCTTCAGTGGCATTGAAAATTTAAATGTTTTCATAGTTGATTCTGATTTCTCCATCAATTTTGGCGGTCTCGTACGATGTCCTATTTCCCCTCATATTTTCCGGGAAATCGCGGATAAACCTCTCCTTTGCCTTTTTCTCTCAAGGCATCGGCCTTCATTAAAATTTTATTGAAACGATGTTTTACCTCATAAAATCCGTGCCACCAGGCGTAATCGGGCGCCATCATGGCCGCCCCCATCCGGGCCCTTCGGCCTTCATGGTGCCAGAGCTCATAGAATTCCCATTCAAGCTCTTCATCAAAGATGATATCTTTCGAAAGCAGTCCTGCCCCGTAAAGTCCCTCCATTTCCTTCTCAATGGGTTTGAAATAGGTCTCATTGTAATGGTGAACAACTTTATCAAGATTTGAAAAATGATCTTCCGTCCAGATCTCCGAGTGGCACTGAAGGCAAACCGCTTTCATTCCATCCCTTTCCTCTTCCCATCGGGTCCGAGCAGGAAAGGGCTTAAATTCGCTCGGTCTGATCGTAAGGGGAGTCTGCAATTCCCAGGAGAGCCTTCGGGTGACATCATGGGATTTCGGTATATCGCCCGCGGCCGACATATGGCATGCGGCACAGGTCGGGGCCCTGTAATCCCTGCCCGCGCTCCAAAGGCCGTCATCGGGCGCCCAATTCCAGGTGTTTCCCTCCGCGTGATAGATCGTGCCGTGCTTGGATTCGTTATAGATTTCGATCTGAGGATGGTCCGGACCCAGGTGGCACTGATCGCAGGCCTCGGGCCTTCTCGCTTCCTTCACCGAAAACCGATGGCGGGTGTGACAACTGCTGCAGCTCCCGAGGCTTCCGTCGGGATTGACCCGGCCGACACCGACATTGGGCCAAGTGCCGGGAACGGGCCGTCCCTCTTGAAGGTCCACCACGGTCCCATGACAGGCATAACATCCGGTCGTGCGCTCCACGGCGTTGTTCATGCCGTCTTTCAGCCAGTTGTCCACTTTCCACATGATTTCATGGGTGTGGGCGTGCTTGCTTTTTGCATATTGCGCCGCCTGTTCGGGGTGGCAACCCGAACAAGTCCGAGGTGTCACGACCACCGCAACGGGATGGGGATCATGGTTCAAATGGTCCCTGCTGAAGAGACCCGATTGTTCATCAGACTTGTGGCACGTATAACAACCGACCCCCACCCTGGCATGAACACTCTTTTCCCAGTCTGAAAGGATTCCGGGGCTCATTTCCCCATGGCATTCGAGGCAGGTCGCGCCTGCCAGGACCTCGACCCGTTTCTCGGGCAGGAACCTCAGGGGAAAATCCCATCGCCAAACACTGATGCAGGCCAGGATCAGAAAAATGATGACCAGGTTGGTATAGGCCATTATAATGAAGACTCTTTGGGCGAAAGGGACGCGTTCCCGTGGTCCCGTGGTCCCTGAAATCTCTCCGAGGGTCTTTACCCGCTCAAAGACCTCCCCGCCATGGGGTGCTCCGGCCAGGGCCCCGGTGAGATCGGCGCCGGCGACATGTTTCCCGAAATGCCTGCCCTCCTTCCACTTCGGGCTGTCACTCACGTCATAGATGCGATTGTCGGCAACAATGTAGGCAGGCTTTCCCGATGATCCGTCGAAACGACTGAGATTGGCATAGGTGATTTCATCGATGTCGGAAAGGGGTTCCCCGGGGTCCTGCCGCATGCGTCGATGTATGATCGTAACGGCCGTAAGCCCGATGCCGGTCATGGTCAGGAAAAGAATGATTTTGATGAAGAGCATCAGGCCGAAGGTGTTGTTGAAGAACTGTTCCCATCTATCGATGCGAAGCCAGGTCAGATAGGCGCCGGTCAGGGCGAGCGCGAACATGCAGGAGACGCCCAGGATTCTTTCAGCCCTGGGAATGCCTCCCCGTATCTTTTTGGGGCCGATAAAGAGATGAATGTAAAAAATGGTGCCGAAAAACACCAGGCCCGCCAGGAGATGAATGTATCCGAGGATGAATCGAAGGGTCTTTTGGAAAGGGGTTTGAAGGACTTCCGCCTTTACCAGGATTCTCTCGGGGATGGGATAGTCATACCCGTTCTTGATATAGGCGAAACCGGTCGTCTTTAACTGTCCGCCAGTGCTTTCCTGATGGCAGAAGATGCACCCCTTCCCGGTCCTTCGGGCATAGGAATCCGTGGCCCGGGCGGAGGAGGCAAAAAGAAGGAGTAGCAAAAAGCATATCAGGCCAATAGAAAACCCAAAATGCCGTTTTGAGACGTTTGCATCCAGCTTCATTTTGGTTCTCTGATGGTAAATTGATAAAACCGAAAGCGGGCAGGTGCAATATGATTACCATGCGCTTTTATCCGGGAAATGTCAAATTCGGTCAGGAGGGAGATCTGTGTTCAATTTTTTTAAGTATTTGTTTTTCATACTAAATTGGACGTTGGGAATTAGAATTTTTAATTTGTTTCGTATTTCGTGCTTCGATTTTATTGCTGTTTTCCCCCGGAACGGTAAAACCCAAACAGCTCCTCCACCAGAGGTGGAGGGTTTAGGTGCCAATAACCCAAAACCGTTACGATATGACGAAAATTGCGATGCGCATGCTATCGACTCAAGCGTTTTGCTTTGTGTCCCTTGTTTTGCGGCCCGAAAAATTGGGGAGAACGCTTCCGTCCGCTACTTCCATAACGGATAGATGCGCATCCGCCTCTCGAAAAAGACGGACGGTTTGAGGGTGGCAGGTGAAGAAGAGGATCTGATGATGTCGTGAAAATTTGAGCAGGGCCTTTACGGCCGCCCGGGCCCGGGGGGGATCGAAGTTGACCAGGATGTCATCCATGATAATGGGAAGCGGCTCGGCATTCTTGCTAAACTCCCGGATGAAACCGAAACGAAGAGCAAGGTAGAGTTGCTCCGCCGTCCCCCGGCTGAGCTGCCCGATCTCCTTTCGGCTATGGTCCCTGCAAACCAGCTCGATGCGATTCTCCCCAAAGGGTGATGCCAGCGAGGGATATCCTCCCAGGGTCATTTGCTGGAGATACCGGCCCGCTTCGGCGATCACCCGGGGTTGTCTCTTCTTTTCATACCTCTCACCGGCCATTCTGATCAGGGCCCGGGCCAGCCTATGAACGGCCCACTCCTCGGCCAGAACTGAGAGATTTTCTCTGAGGCCTTCTTCCTCGGACCTCAGAACGGATATCCGGTCATCCTGAATCAGTTGACGAAGTTGTTCTTCGGCGGTGGCCTGTTCCTTTTTCATGCGATCAAGATCGTCCTCAAGGGCTTTCAATTCTCCTTCAATGGACGTCTTCTGCTCCTCCAGATCTTCCAGAGTAAGCCCCGTAAACATCGCTTCCAGTGACTTGATGTCCTTCGAAGAGCCGCTAAGGCGGCTGATATTTGCGCGACATTTCTCCACGTCTTCCTTCAGGTCCCTTCGCCGCTCATAAATCAGGGCCCTTTCCCGAAAGCGGTCTTCATTATCGGTCCCGCCCGAGAGCAGCAACTTCTCCATCTCCTCCGTCAGGGCCTCGACCTGCGCCCCGAGCCTCTCGACCGATTCCCGGCAAATTCCGAGTTCTTTTATCAGCAGGGTTCTCTTTTGTTCGGCCTGTTCAACCTCGAAATAATTCCGAATCAGATCCTGTGCCGTCCTTCGAATATCCGTTGGGTCTTCCGGTGTCACCTGACTACGAAGAGACACCTGATTGACCAGATCCCGATAGGCATCCCTTGTTTCCTCCAAAGCAACCGTCTTCGCCCTGAGACGCATCAGGTGGTCCGACTGCTCCCTGCAGGACGCCATCAAACCCAGGCTTTCGAGCGCCCCGTCCGGGGAGAGCATAGCATCGAGATCAAGAGAATTCAGACGGATCTGCCAGGTTTGCAGGCATTGGTGATACCCGGCCTCGGCCTCTTCCAGTTCAGACCGGGCACCAGCCTCCTGCTTTTGAATCCTATCAAAATCCGCAAGGGCCTTTATCCATCGATTAAGGGCCTCTCCCCGTTCACTTAACTCCCGAGCCCTGCTCTGAAGCCCCTCGGAGGAAAGGGTGTCCTGAAAACCCAGGATGCGCCGGTCGGCCTGCATGGCCTCCAGAAGATGCGACCTTTCCCCAACGATTTCTCTATGCCTTTCTTCAAATCCTTTCGCTCTTTCTGCCAGAAATGCCAGACGTTCGCCTATTTTCCGTGCCCTTTCCTTTTCTGCGGTCTGCCGGTCCTTGCGCGTGAACCAGAAGAAGAAGGCACTGAAAAGGGCCGCGCCACCGATAAAGGCCCCCCAGGTCCACTGATTCCTGAAGCCGGCCCAGGCAAAGTAAAGCACCCCGGCCCCCGCGAGTCCGGCTATGGGCCAGACGGGCCGGTTCTCGGAAATCCCCTCCCCCACCACCAGGGACCGCCGCTCCCTTTCGAGTTCATCCAGTCGCTCCGTTACATGGCTGACCTCGACCTCCAGTAGCTGATGCCTTGCCTCGTGACCGATCAGACGGTCGCAGGCCTCTTTCATGGCTTCCAAGGTCTTGGGGTCCTTTATGTCTGGCTCCTTCAAGCGGTCCAGCCCCTCCTTTACCTTATGCTTTTCGGAAAGCACAAAATCGTGGGAGATTTTCTTTCTCTGGACCTTTGAGGCAAGCTGTTGAAGACTGACGCGGACCTGGCGGACCTCTTCCCGTAGACCCAGTGAGAGGTTGAACCCGAGGACCTTTGCCTCATCCCAACCTGCACCCAGAGACCTGAGAAGCCCCTGAAGCCTCTCCTTCCGGCCGGAAATTTCCTCTTTGAGGGCCTCGAGTTCCCCTGTAACAGATTCGAAATGCCCCTGATCCCTCTGAAGCCTGTGAATTTCAGGCCCCAGTTCGAGGAGGCCGGGAGCCGCCCTAAGCCCGAAGATCTCCTTTTCCAGGCGATCGAGGTCTGCTTGTTTCTCCGCGAGGCCCTTTTGTGCGTCCGCGAAACGGGCCTTCAGATTCTCGAACCGGGAAATGCCCTGGGGCGGAAACGCGTCTATGGCCTCCAGGGCCTCAAGCCTTGTTTTTGCCAGGGAAAGACCGATCCAGTCGGGCCATACCTGAATCAAAGGCACTATCTTTTTGAGCCTCACCGAGAGCCGGACACATCTTTCTTCCCCGAAACGAATCTCCCGGGTCCCTGCCGACACCCCGGACCGGATGCGATCGTACGCCTCAACGGATCCCTGCAAGGCCCTCTTCTCCCCCTGAATGGCATTGAGACGGGAGAGGAGGAGATTGATTTCGGGTTTTCTTCCACCGGGTTTAAACAACTCCCCTTCCCTTTTCTCGAGGCGCCCTTTGAATTTACCAAGGATTTTGGGATCCAGGCCTGCGCCGGCGCTGTAAAGGGTCTCCCTGACCGCTTTTGTGTCAAGAGTTTCGAAGTCCTGTAGTTCGGTAAGGCTGAAGGCATAGATATTTTTAAAAAGGGTCCGGTTGATGCCCCCTAGAAGACGTCCAAGAACGGCCCTTCCGCCCCGGGTCTGATCGGGCTCCAGCACATGGACCGGACCTCCCCGGGGACCCGAATACCGCTCGATCACATATTTCTCGTGGGTGTCGGTCATGAGGGTGAGGTTCCCGCCGTGCCTTCCCCCCATAAACGGGGGATAGGGATTTTCGTTGCTACGGCCGTCCGGAAAACCGAAGAGCACGGCCCGGAGAAATGCGAGAAGAGTACTTTTACCGGATTCGTTTTTGCCGAGAAAGACCGTCAGAGACGGTGAAAGGTCTTCTATCGTGAGGTCCTGAAACAATCCGAACCCACTGATATGGAGCCCGGTAAATCTCATGCATCATCCTCCTGCATGAGGCTTTCCGCGCAGAGACCTTCCGCCGCCTCCAGGAGTTCCTTTAATCTCCGTCCCTGCGGATTCTCCAGATACCTGCGGGCCGTCGCGGCCCCGAAAAGCGCATGCAGTTCTTCTCTTACAAACGCATCGAGACGGGGATGGTCTTTCAAGTCCCTGGAACAGCGAAGCAGTTCTCCCATAAACCCCGGGTCATTTTCCAGGGCCTCAAGATCAAGGGGAGGCCTCGCTTTCACTTCGATCTTCTCCACCCAGACAAAGGGAGAAAGGGACAGGCCTTCTTCCTGAAGCATTTCCAGGAGATCCGGGATAAAACCCTGCCTCCGAAAGTGCCTGTAGAGGGGGCCGATGCCGCTTAAGATGATACGGGCCATGGCGGGCAGCTCCTCGCCTTTTTCCGAAATTTCATGGCAGGTCCTCTTCAGCAAATCGATCAGGTCCTGATCCGATCGGCACGCTGAGATCGGCACGTCCCGTGTGACCCAGCGGACCCTGTGGGTGGGGCAGAATTCCAGGTCCACCGCCCTGTTCTCGTCGACCGTGACGAGATAACAACCCTTCGGGCCGGTTTCCCTGATGTTTCTCCCCTGGGGATTACCCGGATACAGGATAACGGGTGCCTCTTTTGAAAGGACGGCCCTTTGGTGAACATGCCCGAGGGCCCAGTAATCCATCCCGGCGGCGGTAAGATCGTTCAGATCGCAGGGGGCATAGGCCTCATGCCCGGTATTCACACCCACATTGGCATGGAGAATCCCGATATGAAAGGCTGTGCCGTTTCGTTTAAAAAACCGGGAGAGGTTTCTTCTTTCCTCTTTCCGAGGATAGCTGATCCCCTGCACACAGGCAAGGCATAGACCATCCCTTTCGACCCTCACAGTCTGGAGGCGGTCCCGAATGATGTGGGCCTTTTGGGGCCATTCCAGGGTCGCGGCCCAACTGTTCAGGGGGTCATGATTGCCGTGGACCACCACACTCACGATGCCAGCCTCGTCAAGCTTTCTGAGCCCGTCCCTGAACCGGATCTGGGCACGCAGGCTTCGATCCTCACCGTCGTAGATATCACCGGCAACCAAGAGAAAATCAACGCCTCTTTCGATGCACAACCCGATGATTCGATCAAAGGCCTCGAAGGAGGCGGACCGGAGGATACCGGCCAATGCGGGGTGCTTTCGGTGAAGGGTGGAAAAGGGGCTGTCGAGATGAAGATCGGCGGTATGGATAAAAGAAAAGGAGGACATAGGGTACCTGGAGTCCGTCGTTGAAGGCCTCAAGATATCGCAACTGTTTAGGTTATTGAGACGCATTCAGTTACGGAGAGGTCATGGCGATCTCTTTTCAAAAGGCTAAACTCATACAAAATATCGAGTACGCGGAGAAGCGTCTTCGAAGACGCGAAATCAGAGCGGGACGACCTCGAATAGAAAGATATAGGTTGAAGTCGCCGGGCCGACGATAACCTGGTTTTCTTTCTCATCCATGGGAGCCCGTGTGATGCCGGTTTCCCCGCCGATCTCCCTGCCGTTGACGATGGTGCCGTAGGCACTTCCCCTGTCCACGACCCACATCTTCCCCCTCTGGTTGCTGATGGCCAGGTGATTGCGGGAAATCACATAGGGTTTCGGCTCGTTGATAAAAAGATCGTTATTGTAAAAGACATCTCCCTCCGCGCTCTCGGATGCCCTTCCGATAAGAAAGGGAAATTTTGAAATAAGAAACTTGCGGTCATTCAGGACCTTCCGGGCCTCTGTGGTCTGGCCGGACATGATCACTTCAAAGGCCTGTTCGGTCTCCGCCTCGACCTTTGAATCCGCGCCCAATTCTGCCAAGCGGTCGCTGGCCTGGCGGAGTCTTTCAAAGAGGCCTTTCATGATCGGAATAAGCATGGAGGGTTTGGTTTTGAGCAACGCATTGAAATCGTCGCGGTTGATTTCCCTCACCTTGATTTCAGAGATTGCCTTCACGGTTGCAGAGCGGGGTTTGTCTTCGATCAATCCCATTTCCCCGAAAACCTGGCCCTCGCCCAAGGTGGCAACCGTTACTTCATTTTTCCCCGACCTTTTGAGGACTTCCACGGCGCCGGAAAGGACGACAAAGGCCGAGGTCCCTTTGGTTCCTTCCTCGATGACCAATTCTCCGGACTTAAAAATTTTCAGGGTTCCCATAAGACGTCCTTCTCCTTGACGAAAATCAAGCAGAGCCTAGCACACCTTGCGTGGAAATTTAAGATCTTTCGTGCCGCAAAGGGAGTTGTCCCCCAAATTTTTCAAGCGCCTGGACCGGCGATATCGATGAATATCGGGTAGAGTGATGCGTGTCTAAAGGGATGGCTGAAGGCATCCCCGTCATGCACGGAACAGATGATGCCTTGATGGTGGATCAGGGACGGTCTTTCAATACTTCCCTTTTTTAACGTTGAAGAACAAATTTCTGTGTCGACAAATCGCAACGGGCGTTTGGAGTGGTTTCTCCAATCACCTCCAATACTCCCTCCAAGCTGTTCATGAGTAAGACTCCGCCCGCAGAGCGGGAGGTCTCTGCCCCCCCCTCGAAGGGGGTATTTATACCCATTCGAAATTCAAAATCCGAAACAAATTCGAATTCCCGAAATTCGAAGGACCAAAACAAAAATCGTATGAGTTTACCTGCTTGAAAGGACCTTGCATATGGGGCCATGAGAGTCACATTAAAACAGATGAACATCGAACATCGAATTATGAATTATAAAGCCGAAGATTCGCGCCTGATTATTGATAATTTTTTAGATAAACCGCGCCCCCCGGGTCATCCCATACTCCGGGCCAGCAATTCAATGGTGTGGCGTGCGGTAAGGGGTGCACCCCGCTGATCGAGTCCGTCCGTTATCTGAATGATACAGCCCGGACAACCCGTAGCGACAATCCGGGCGGGGGTGTCCAGGACGTTTGCGATTTTTCGGGCCAGGATGCGATTCGAGGTGTCCCGGTGGGTGATACCGTAAATGCCGCCCGATCCACAGCAGCGTCCGGGCTCGGCCATTTCTACGACCTCGGAGCATGCCAGTCTCAAGAGGGCCCGGGGTTCGTCCCGAATGTCCTGTCCGCGATTCAGATGGCAGGGATCATGGTAGGTAACACACTCCTGCAAGGGGGCTTTCACGTGTCGGGCAATGGTTTCTACCCCGATGTGACGGGCCAGGTATTCGGAAATATCAAAGGTCCGCGCGGCCAGGGACTCGGCCTTCCGGCGGTAGATCGGATCACCGGCAAGCAACTGACCATAAACGTGCTTGAGCATATAGCCTCCGGATGCGCAGGGCACCACAACCTTTTTATTGCCGGATTCTTCGGTGCTTAGCACGTCCAGGTTCCGGCGGGCCAGCTTCAGGGCGGTTGCGACATCGCCGCTCGCTTCAACCGGTGCACCACAGCAGGTCTGATCCTTGGGAATGATCACCGTCACGCCCAGCCGGTTCAACACCGCGACCACGGCTTCGGCCGTTTGGGTGTGGATGTAATTGGTGGAGCAGCCGGTAAAGAAGACGACCGTGTCCTTGGAATCCGCTGCGGGCAGGATCTCGGGGACCCTGGTGCGAAAGGGATGTCGTGCCAGGTGGGGGACGTAACGATCTTTGTCGATGAGGGGCAGGGGAAACCGGCGCCTGAGGCCGCTGGATTCAGGAATGTGCCTGAAAAGAAGGGGTTGAAGGAGCGAACCGCTTTGCAGGGCCAGCCTCATCATGCCCCTGCCCGATGCCAGCAGCCCGAAGATCAGGCGCTTGGGCAACGGAAGGCCGCGCTCGGTCGCCACATCGGCCCTTGCCGCAGTGATGATCCGGTCCACCGGCACGCCGCTTTCGCACCGGGCCACACAGGAAAGACACAGCAGGCACTGGTCCAGGGCCTCACGGAGGGCGGCAGAGGGTGGCAATTCACCTGCGGCAAGGGCTTCCACCAGGGCCAGTTTTCCCCGGGCCACAAATCTTTCCCGCTGCAACTCGGCGAATACAGGACACACACTGCGGCATTCTCCGCACTTGGCGCATTTTTGGAGTTGGACCGCTAAGGCCGCCAGATGTTGCCCCTTGACGGGTTGATTGAATGGCTTGTCAGGAGGCATCGTTGTTATCGGGCTCCGGATCGGGAAAGATCTTGCCGGGGTTCAAAATGCCCTTGGGGTCGAGCCATTGTTTGACGGCACGCATGAATCCGAGGGTAGGCCGATCCAGATTCCACCCGATCTCGTTTCGCTTGATCGATCCGATGCCGTGTTCCGCCGCAATGCGGCCTTCGAGGACCACGGCGGCCCGCAGGATATCATGTCTTGCCCTGCCGAGCCGATCCGGATCCGGAGTCGTCTCGTTATTGAGGGTGAAGCTGATATGGAGGTTGCCGTCACCGAAATGGCCGAAGCAGGCCACCATGAGATCCAGGGAGCGCCCGATCTGCTCCAGGCGGGCTATCATAGCGGGTATGGCGGCGATGGGAACCGAGACATCCTCCTCTTCCCATTGGGGACGCAGCCCTCGAAGGGCGCTGTGGACCGAGCGTCGCAAACGCCACAGGGCGGCTTGTTCCGCTTCATCCCCGGCCAATTGGACCTCCATGGCCCCTCCTGATCGGCAAAGCCGTTTGATCTTTTGGATGTCCTCGTCCACCGCGACCGCTTTCCCGTCCACCTCGATCAAAAGGAGGGCCGCAGCTGTTTCAGGCAAGTCAGAATCCATGTGGTTCTCCACGGCCCGAAGGCACAGACGATCCATGAATTCGAGGGTCGAAGGAATGATATGGCTTTTGGAAAGGGCAGGAACGGTCTCCGCCGCCTGCGCCATGGATGGGAAAAGGGCGGTCAGCATTCGCCGGGTCTCGGGAAGCGGCAGGAGCTTCAGAATGGCCCGGGTAATGATGCCCAGGGTTCCCTCGGAGCCGACAAACAGTGTGGTCAAATCATACCCCACCACATCCTTGAGACATTTGGAGCCGATGTGGATCACCTCACCCGAGGGCAGCACCACCTCCAATCCCATGACATAGTTGCGGGTGACACCGTATTTGACGGCCCGCATGCCTCCGGCGTTTTCCGCAATATTGCCGCCGATGGTGGAAAAGGCCATGCTGGCCGGATCCGGCGGGTAGAACAGGCCGTGTTTTTCAACGGCGGCCTGCAAATCGGCGGTCACCACTCCGGGTTCAACCACGGCCAGGAGGTTGTCGGTGTCGACGTCGATGATGCGGTTGAACTGGCTCATGATGAGAACCAGCCCATTGGCCGGGGCCACGGCCCCACCAGTCAAGCCGGTTCCGGCCCCCCGCGGAACCAGGGGTATCGAGTATCGATCGGCGATCTTCACGATTTCCGAAACGTCGCCTGGGGCCTTGGGAAACAGGATTGCCTCCGGGATAACCTTGACACCGGAGGCGTCGAAGGCGTAAGTCATACGGTCTTCAATGCCCGTCAGGTAGTTGCGGGGTCCGAGCAGTCCGGACAGGGCTTTGTGAGCGTCAGAATTCATGCTTGTTTCTCCGGGAGAAGCGGCAGGACAGTGGCTCCATGGGTAAGCACGCCGACTTTTCCCTCATCATAACGTTTCAGGGCTTCGACGACAGCTGCTTCAATCGAAGGGTAGGAGGCCATACCCATCCGTTCGGCGTCTTGTCCCGTAAGGCCGGAGGATACCAGCGCGATATCGATTCGCTGCTTCATTCGGCACACCGCCACCGCCTCGGCTGCGGCCACGAGGTTTTGGACCGTCCCACGATCCAACAGATTCAAGAGCCCTTTCAGATCACACCCCATATACTCGGCAAACGAAGGATGGGGACCGGTTCCCTCCGGGCAGGCGGCCACCAGGATCAGCGTGCCGCCGTCAGCGGTCATCATGTCCCCGCTTGCAAGGGCCTTGGTGGCCTGCCACAGGTCCATCTCATAGGGATGGGCGCTTGCGATCACCACCGGGTATTGCTGCTCTACCGGTACCCCGTAGACCTCCCTGGCATATTCGACGCCGACGCGATGGGCCAGGCGCGCGTCCCCCGCCACACACCGATACAGGGCGTTTTCATGGGTGAGAACGGTGTTCACGATGAAGTCCAACCCGATACACTCCGAAACGAAGGCCTCCAGGTCGAGGCGAAGGGGAGACTCCACCACCCCAAGTTGATTCGAGGTGATATGGGCTATCTGGGCGTGAAAGGCCGCTACGGTTTCGGGACTGCACACACCGGGAAGGATGATCTTACTTCCCCCGCCGTAGCCCACATCCAGGTGAGGGACGATCATGCCCAGGCCGATACGAATATCGGCCTCGGCCACGGTTCGATTGACACGGGCCGGAATGCCCCGGGGGGAAGTGCCGAGGGAGACCATGTGGGCACCGTCCCGGGCCGGCACGTTGACGATTTGAAAGGCCCGTGAGACACTGGGACCGACTTTCACCAGGATTTCTTCTTCCGTCATGGGCCGATGGGTTCCCAGGGCAATGACAACGGCAATATCCGCCGGCGCGATTCCTGCCGAGATCAATCGGTCCAGCACCGGAGGCAGCATCAGTCTCGTCGGGGTCTTGCGGGTGATGTCATCTATCACGACCGCCACTTTCTGTCCGGGGTGCAGGAGCTCTGAGAGGGACGGCGTGCCGATGGGTCGAGTCAGTGCCCTTTCGATCGTCGCCGCGGGATCGAAGACCGGCGTTACCGAGCGGGGGGTGACGACCTCGCCCAGACGATCCTTGGCGATCTCGATCGATACCGTGCCCCCTTCGAATGGGATTTCAACCGTCGACAAGATGACCTCCCCCTGCTAGGATTTACTCAAGAATCGCTCCCCTGCTGGCTGAAGCGACCATCCTGGCGTACCTTGCCAGATAACCCTTTTGTGCTTTGGGTTCCGGCGACTGCCAGATTTCCCACCTCTGTCGAATGTCTTTGTCCGGGAGATCCAGGGTCAGGGTCCGTTTGGGAATATCAATCGTGATGATGTCCCCCTCCGCCACCAGGGCAATGGGACCCCCTGCGGCCGCTTCGGGCGAGATGTGTCCGATGCAGGCGCCCCTGGTGGCGCCCGAAAACCGGCCGTCGGTGATCAGTGCGACGCTTTGCCCCAGCCCGGCCCCCATGATGGCAGAGGTCGCGATGAGCATTTCCCGCATGCCGGGGCCCCCTCTGGGCCCTTCATGGCGGATGACTACCACGTCCCCTTTTTTGATATGCCCGTTTAGGATGGCCGCAGTCGCCGCCTCCTCGCTCTCGAAGACCCGTGCCGGTCCGCTGTGGATCAGCATCTCTTCAGCCACGGCACCGGTTTTGACCACCGCGCCCTCCGGGGCTAGGTTCCCCTTCATAATCGCCAGACCCCCGGTCCTGTCGTAGGGATCATCAACCGGTCGAATCACATCACGATCTGTGACCTTCGCCGCGGCCACATTCTCACCAAGGGTCTTTCCGGTCACCGTCATGACATCCAGATTCAGCAGGTCTTTTCGGCCCAGTTCCTTGACAAGGGCCTGAAGTCCTCCGGCATGGTATAAATCCTGAATATAGTAGCAGCCGCCGGGCCTGAAATGACAGAGCCTCGGGGTCTTGCGGCCGATTTCGTCAAAGGTTTCAAGATCCAACGGCACGTCGACTTCATGGGCAATCGCCATCAGGTGCAGGACCGTGTTGCTCGATCCGCCAATGGCCATGTCGACGGAAACTGCGTTCCGAAATGCTTCTTTGGTCAAAATATCCGAAGGTTTGATATCCTTGCTCAGCAGGGCCATAACTTGCTCCCCGGACTCTCGCGCCAGGGCCTTGCGATGTGCAAGATAGGAGGGTATCGTGCTGTTCCAGGGAAGACTCATGCCCAGGATTTCGGACA
>CAZXWJ010000064.1:0-18422 GCA_964644375.1 uncultured Desulfobacteraceae bacterium
AAAAATGACGGTGAAAACGACGGCTAATGCGATCACGAAACCGGGAAGTCTTTTGTGTTGCATCATCTCCTCCTGATATTAAGATAGGGCACCAAAGTACATGTCCAAAACCATCGACCATGCCGTTCAGCAGGCCTAAATATCTGCAATTTCAAAGTCCAAAGCTCACATACCACGTGCATGTCAAAAAACGAAAAAATGCAAATTTCTTTTGCATATTAGGAGGTTCACGCTTAAAAATCAACAGGACACCTCGAATACATGAGGAAAAAGGAGATTTCAAACCGCTTGCCTGAAACCGGATGGGCAGCCTTGTCTCTCAATCAATCACTAGGCCATTTCCTCGATCCGGTCCTTTTCCCTGTGCCTTTTTCCTGCCGTTTTCCGGTGATGATCCCACCCAGTTCCACGAGACTTTTGAATCCCTGACTCTTTTCCGTTCCGATCTCTTCCACAGTGCCCGTAATCCGTTCGGGATCGCTCACATCACGGCGATATATTCGTATGAGATAACTTTCCATAACCATCCTAAGGGAGCCCCTCTGTTCCCAACCTTCTTTGAGAATGTTTGGCGCTCACAGCACTATGGTTTCATAGCATAAATACCCGGACTGCCTTGGAACCATAATATAAAGGGCGGAGAGGTCACAAATGGGTCACAAGGGAAAAGAATCCTGTTGCATTCCGGATCACAATGCAAAGTAGATGCCCGGGAGGTGGTCGTCCCAAGAAGGGGCCGTTCAGGGGTTTGACGAGTGAGGCTCCGCCCGCAGAGCGGAAGGCCTCAGGTAACCCCCTCGAAGGGGGTCTTTATATTCATTCGAGCTTCAAATCCGAATGTCGAAATCCGAAACAAATTCGAATTCCCAAAATTTAAAGGACCAAGATAAAAATCTAATATTGTCGACACTTGCCCGTATCCAACTGCACTTCAAAGCTTTTTAGTTTTGCTGTTTTCCCCCGGAATGGTAAAAAAATCTTTAACATGTTGTTATTTTGATGCTTTTATGAGATAAAAACCGAACGCAATGGAAAAAGAATTTTTCTCTCCTGTTAAGCGGATTTGTGGGGATTGCACGCATTCGTCTTTCAAGAGGGCAAACGCAAGTTGGTAAGATGGAACCGGGTCACACGGCGATAAATAAAATCTCATCCCCTTTGCTTCCACGGGTTGTTCCTCGTAAGCGGCTGTTTCAGAAGCTCGATCAAAGGGCACATTACAGCTTAACCTGGATTTCGGGAACGGCAGGATCAGGGAAAACCACACTCCTGGCAAGCTACCTGGCCGAGAAGAAAATTCCTTGCCTTTGGTACAATTTCGACGAAAGAGATGAAGACCTTGGGGCTTTTTTCTATTACCTGGGACTTGCGGGAAGAAAGGCCGCACCCCGAAAACACCCCTTTCTCCCGCTTCTGACTCCCGAATACCTCCAAAATGTCACGGCATTCGTTCGTCGCTATTTTGAAGAATTATGCCAAAGCCTGCCCCCGCCTTTTTTCCTCATCTTTGACGACTACCAGAAAATACCCCCCTTGGCGCCTCTTCATGAGGCCTTTCTAAACGGCCTCTCAGTGATTCCACCGGATATTCATGCGATCGTTCTGAGTAGAACCGACCCACCGCCCATATTTGCCGGGATGCTGGCCAAAAATCGCATGAGGATCATCGGAGGGAAGGATCTCAGTCTGAATTTTGCAGAGTCTAAAAGGGTCGCTGAATTCGCCTCAGGAAAGCGAATACCCGGGAAATTGATGGAAAAAATTCACGGTAAAACCCAGGGTTGGGCTGCAGGGCTCATTCTCATGGCAAAGAGCCTTGAAGCAGGGGATGCCGTGCTTGAAGAAGCGGATTCCTTTTCGCCTGGAAAGGTGTTCTCCTACTTTGCAGGAGAACTTTTTGCCGGGGTGGAAAAAACGGAAAAGGATTTTCTCTATAGAACCGCCGTCCTGCCGAGCATGACGGCATCGATGGCAAAGGCCCTGACAGGCAGGGCCGACGCCTCAAACATCCTGACGTTACTGGAACGTAATCACCTGTTTACGGAGAAGTATTACTTACAGGCGCCCGTGTATCAATTCCATCCTCTTTTTCGCGATTTCCTGCTTTCAAAGGCGCAGGAGGTCTTCACTCTCGAAGAGATCGGGCAACTGCAGCAAGAGGCGGCCGGCATCCTGGCCGTCGCAGGTTACCATGAGGAGGCCGTGGACCTGTTCGCAAAGGCTGGAAAAGAGGAGGACCTGGTACGCCTCATTGAGCAACTGGCCCCGGATCTCATCGAGCAGGGCAGAAACCGAACCCTGGAAAGATGGATTCGGAAACTCCCGGACGGCACCCTTGAAAAAAAGCCCTGGATGCTCTATTGGCTTGGGATGAACCGGCAGCTCTTTTCTCCCTCCGAGGCGCGAGACCGGTTTGAAACCGCCTTCCACCTTTTTGAGACTGCAAATGACAAGAGGGGAGTCTACCTCGCCTGGTCCGGCATGGTCGTCAGCACCCTATACGAATGGAACGATTTCACCGTCCTGGATCCGTGGATAGAATGGCTGGAAAAAAATTTACTCGAGGAGGCCACCTTTCCCACACCTGAAATCGAGGCCAGGGTCACGGTGAATATGATGGCCGCGCTGATGTTTCGAAAGCCCCATCATTCCCGCATGGATCAGTGGGCGGAGCGGGCTCTGTCACTGACGCGAAAATACGGAGATCATCATCTCCAAATCGAGGCGGCCGACTGGGCCATCACCTATTATTGCTGGATCGGAAATTTCCGCAGGGCCGAGATCATCAAGTCCGAGGCGGGCAGGCTCATGGAGGCTGCGAGGGACTATCCTCCCGGCAGACTGCATTGGAAGTGGTTGGACATCGCAACCCGTATATTTAATGAAATCATCGATGACACCACTCTGGAGGAGGTATCTACGGCATTGCGCAATGCCGAGGAAAGGGGTCTGCGGACCTGGGAACACATGTTTCTCCTCGACGGTGTCTTTATTGCCCTGATGCTTGGAGATTTTTCGAGAGCGGGGGCATTCCTCAACCGTCTCGAACCTATCCTCAACCCGTCACGTTACCACGGTCACGGTGTTTTTCACCATTGCGCGGCGCTTTACAATTGGCTCGGCAAAGACTTGAAAAAGGCCCTGGAGCACGAACGCATCGCGGCTCAAATTTCAACCGAAACAGGACATGTCTTTCCGACAATCGTCTGTAGGTATGGACTTTCCCAGATCCTCATCGAGCAAGGAGAATTGGATGAGGCAGGAAAAGAACTTGACGCCGTCACGTTACAATCTAAAGAGACACGAAGCACTGTCCTTGAATTCATGTGTCTTGCGGGAAAGTCCTGGCTTGCGCTCAAGGAGAAAAGAGAGCAGGACGCTCTGCGACACCTGAAAGAGGCCATGACGCTCGGACGAAAAAACGCCTTTCAAAGCATGGTCTGGTGGTGGCACCCCGAAATGATGTCCCGACTGTGCGCCCTGGCGCTCTCACAAGGCATTGAGGTCGACTATTGCCGAAGGCTTATCACGGCCCGCGACCTCAAGCTGGAACAACCGCCGTACGAATTGGACGACTGGCCCTGGGCATTGAAAATTCACACCTTCAGCCGTTTCGAGGTCCTGATAAACGGTAGCCCACCACAATTTTCAGGCAAGTCGCAAAAAAAGCCTTTCCAACTGCTGAAGGTCCTGATTGCTCATGGAGGAACGGCGGTCGACGTGGAAAAAATCATGGACGATCTCTGGCCGGATGCAGAGGGCGACATGGCCCACAGCGCCTTTTCCACGAACTTGAACCGTCTTCGCAAGATCCTTACCAAAAGAGACGCGATTCAACTTCAGGACGGCAGGCTGACGTTGAATCCGGAAACCTGCTGGGTGGATACCCGGGCCTTCGAGGCGCTCATCGAGGAGGCAAACGGGCTGTGGGGTGAGGATGGTAACAAGCGAGCCGTCGCCGCATACGAAAAGGCGTTTTCGCTATACCGCGGGCCTTTTCTTGCCGAAGAACCCCTGCAGCACTGGATGGTTCCGCTCCGTGAACGCTTGTCTCTGCGTTACCAAAGGTCCCTGATCAACCTGGGAAAGGTCATGGAAGGGCAGGACCACTACGAAAAGGCCATAGGCTGGTATGAAAAGGGTCTGAAGGCGGATAACCTCGAGGAAACCTTTTACCGACGCCTCATGACTTGCTACGAGAAACTTGACCGCCATGCCGATGCCGTCAAGATCTATCGTCGCTGCAGGGAAGCCTTCGCACGATTCCTAGGTGTTCCCCCTTCCGAAGAAACGGAAAAAATCCTTAAAAAAATCGTCCGCTCAATGCCCAAATCTCCGAACGAAGAAATTCCATTCTAACTATTCTTTTCTTGGGATATAAAATGAAAATGACTCTTGCCTGTGCAAGGCAAGAGTCAAAATTTAGATTAACACCTGTAAGAGGCATTATAAACGATTGATATAGCGAGAGCCTGAGCCAAAAAGTTTTACTTATTTCTTTTTGCTCTTTCTGGCTATCGTTCTTTCTTCCTCAGAAATTGGCGGCGGAACGGGCTCGCCGGTTAGTTGCGTCACCGCACCAAAACGCGGGGGGCAAGCTTCAAAGCAAGTTCCGCATTTTATGCATTTATCTTGGTCAATAACATGGATCCGGTTCTTTCCCCCTGAAATTGCCTCTACAGGGCATCTCCTGGAGCAAATCATACAGGCCTGGCACTTACTCGGATCAATGTAATACGAGACGACTTCACGAAATAGCTTTTCGATCTCATCACTGGAGAAAAGTCCGTCATATTCTTCTTCGTTTTCAAGATGTGAATCCAGCTTCTCCCTTTCTACCATTTTAATGTAAGGAATCAGCTTTTCAATTTCTTGAATCTTAGACTTTAATTCATTTTCGTCCAGTCCTTCGCTTTTGCCAAGAGGACCTATCTCCTCAACCTGATTCCCGAAATCATTCATAGTATCGGCAAAAAGATTCCCATCACCGGCAGACATAAATTGAACCTTTAATCTTTCAGGGTTCAAACCTATGTGTTCCATTATTCTTTTACATAGAAGAACCATGTTTAGTGCATGGTAATTTCCATGAGTCACATAATTACATTCATTCAGACGGCAGCCACCAATAAACACCCCATCCATTCCATTTAAAAAGGATCTGAGTACAAATTCCAGGTCAATTCTGCCGGAACACATGACGCGAATAAGCCTGATTTCACTTCTATATTGCAGTCTGGAAACTCCAGCCAGGTCAGCAGCTCCGTATCCTCACCAATGGCATACAAAACCTAATATTTTTGGTTTAAATTTAAGCCCTGCACTCATTCGTTCTCATCTCCTTTGTTAGTCATCCCGGCTATATTTTTTTGTATATTCCTACACATCGCCAACCGCTGCATCCATTTGATTTGCAACAATTTCCACTGAAGCCGCAGCATCGATTTGGCTGAAGATCTCTTCATCGGTAAAATGTTTTAGTACAATAGCCCCGGTTGGACACTTTGCATTACAGAGACCATCTCCTTTACAGATAACAGGATTTACTACAGCTTTTTTTCCCTGTCGTGTCTCACGAAACTCTATAGCCCCATACGTACAGGCCGAAACACACGCCCCACATCCCATACACTTCTTCTCATCCACCTCACAAACAGCGCCTGAGACGGTGACTATGTCGTGTGAAAGAAGGGTTAAAGCCCGACCTGCCGCTCCATAAGACTGGTTGATCGATTCCGTTATATGCTTCGGATAGTGTGCCATTCCACAGAGATAAACGCCCTCCGCGCTAAACTCAACGGGCCTTAATTTGACATGCGCTTCTTTGAAAAAATTATCCGGCCCCAAAGAGACCTTGAACAATTGAGCTATTCGACTGTTTTCTTCCGACGGAATAACCGCAGCGGACAGAGTAAGGTAATCGGCATCTATTTCAAGCTTCCGACCCAAAATAGGATCGGTCGCAGTAACCCTTATAACGGGTCGGTCTTCCCCTTCAGCCGCCTCAACCTGAGGTTCATCATCCGGTTCGTAGCGGATGAACTTTATATCATTATTAGATGCTTCCCGGTAATAATCCTCCATCAACCCGTACGTTCTGATATCCCGAAAGAGGATGTAAATATCCATCTCCGGGTTGACCTCTTTCAATTTCAAGGCATTCTTTATAGCATGGCTGCAACATACCCGCGCGCAGTAATTTCTGTCTTCATTTCTACAGCCGACGCATTGGATCATTACAAGGGTTTGCGCATTGGTTATCTTTTCGTCCCCTTTGGCAATCTGCTCCTCCAGCTCCAGCTGGGTCATTACCCTGTCATCTTGACCATAAAGATATTCCGTAGGTTTATATTCATCAGCACCAACAGCGATAACGGCTGCTCCATGCTTTATCTCAGTGACCCCTCTTTCAGATTTGACCTTGGTTACGAAATTACCAATATAACCGGTAGCTTCCTCAATAAATGCATTCATATGAACATGAATCAAACGGTGTTCAAAAACCTTGCGTTCAAGATCATGCAAATAGGCCTGAACGTCCAGCCCTTCCAAGGTGTGATGAATTCTTCTTGCCGTTCCCCCCAAGTCTGTTTCCTTTTCCAACAGGTAAACCTCATGTCCCTGGTTGGCTATGGAAAGCGCACAAGTCATGCCGGCTATACCTCCACCGACCACTAACGCCGTCTTGTTTACAGGCAGATCTATTTCCTGTAAGGGCTCCAAATGGCGCGCTCGGGCTACAGACATCCGAATGATGTCCTGCGCCTTTTTAGTGGCGTTTTCAGGTTCCTTAGAGTGAACCCAGGAGTTATGCTCCCGTATATTAGCCATTTCATAATAATATTGATTAATTCCCGCCTCCCGAAGGGTGTCCCGGAATAACGGTTCAAGTGTCCGTGGGGAGCAGGCCCCGACGACCACTCGATTGAGCCCTTTTTCCTTTGCCATCTCGGTTATTTCTTGGGCAGAATTAGTAGCACATGAAAACAACTGTTCCTGAGCATAGACGACGTTGGGCAGGGTTAAGGCATATTCAACTGTGGCTGGAACATCAACCACTCTTCCGATATTGGCCCCGCAATGACACACAAAAACACCTATCCGTGGCTCCTCTGCGGAGACATCCCTTTCATCAGGATAGATCCTTTCTTTGGTCAGATTCCCTCGCCTGTAATCCAAGAGTTCACCACATTGGGAACCGGCTCCGCTGGCGGTAAAAACCGACTCAGGAATATCTGTAGGACCCTGGAAAGCGCCGCTTACAAAAATCCCGGGCCTGGTTGTCTCCAGAGGGTTGGATAGAATAGCCTTACGGAATCCGTGTGTATTGAGCTCGATACCGAATTTTTCCGCCACAGCCTCATAATCAGCAGGAGGATTCAATCCGACGGATAATACCACCATATCGAATTCTTCTTCTTTAACACCATCGTCAGCAGTAGCATATCTTATGATGACATTCTTGCTTTCCGGCACCTCTCTGACGATTGATGTATAGCCCCTTATAAACCGGACCCCGGGAAGATTATCAGTTCTTTGGAAGTATGGCTCAAAATCCTTGCCATAGGAACGAATATCGTTATGAAATATCGTGCAGTCGATCTCTGAGTAGTGATCCTTTGTCAAAATCACCTGTTTCTGGGTATAGGTGCAGCATACGGCCGAGCAATAACTATTATCACCCTCGGTAACCCTTCGAGAGCCGACGCATTGAATCCAGGCAATTTTTTTAGGGTGCTTCATATCGGAGGCACGCAGTACCTCGCCTTCGTATGCCCCGGTGGCGCTTAACAGCCGTTCATAGTCCATACTGGTTACAACATTCTGCATCGTGTTGTAGCCATATTCATCCCGTACCGATGGATCATATGGCTCAAGGCCTGGAGCGAGAATGACCGCTGCAACTTTTATTTCTATCTTCTCCGGTTTTTGCTCAAGATCTATCGCGTCATTCTGACAAACGGATTCGCAGATACGACATTTCTTCTCTTTAAGGTAAAGACAGCTTTCATCAATATATGAAACAAGGGGAACGGCTTGAGCAAAATATACATGGACCGCTTTATTCTTCGATATATCCTGATTAAATTTATCAGGGTATTCCACAGGGCAGTATTCTACACACGTCGTACAGCCCGTGCATTTGTCTTCGATAATATACCGGGGTTTTTTTGTCAGGTTGACCTTAAAGTCTCCTGCTTTCCCCTCTATACTGTCAACTTCGGTTAGGGTCAAAACTTCTATATTTGGATGCCGGCCGACCTCGACCAGTTTAGGTGAAAGTATTCACATGGAACAGTCATTGGTGGGAAAAGTCTTGTCGAGCTGGGCCATATGGCCGCCAATGGCAGGTGCTTTCTCAATAAGATAAACCTTGAAACCGGCAGTGGCGAGATCAAGAGAGGCTTGAATGCCGCTAATCCCTCCACCAACAACCATTACATCTCCAAAATTACTGTCCTCAACAGGATTACAAAGCTGTTGAATTTTTTCTTTTAGCAATAATTCTTTTTCCACTTTCTATCACCTCGGCAGATTTTTTTGTGCCCGGAGTGTCCGGGTCGGCCGGGTTAGCCGTACTTAATCTAGATAACTTCCTGTAGGATCTCCGTGATATCCTTAACCTCTATGCTTTCCGTAACATCCAGGGTTAATCTGCTATCCTCAAACATGGTAATACAGTATGGGCAACAAGTAACCAGTTCCTCAGCCCCTACCCCAATAGCTTGTTCTAATCTGAGATCGGAAAATCTCTCACCCTTTTGAGTTTCCATCCAGACTCTGCCTCCCCCCCCGCCACAACAAAGACTATCAACTCGGGAGTCGGGCATCTCATTCAACTCTATACCGGGAATCTTTTTTAAGACCTCTCGGGGCTCGTCATATATGCCGTTATGTCGACCCAGATAACATGGGTCATGATAGGTAATTTTTTTCTTATATTCCTTGTTGATCTCAAGTCTCCCCTCCTGAATAAGCTCGAATAAATATTGGGAGATATGAATCACCTCAAAATGCACCATAAATTCAGGATATTCGTTTTTGAAGGTATGGTAGCAATGAGGGGAGGAAACAAGAATTTTTTTCACCCCATTATCGATAAAAGTTTTGATATTTTCCTTGGCCAGGCGTTGGAAAACCTCCTCGTCCCCCGTCTTGCGTATGCTCTCTCCACAGCAATTTTCCTTGCTGCCCAGTATCCCGAAGCTTACACCTGCCTTGTTAAGGATATTGGCGGTGGCAACGGCTATTTTTTTTGATCTTGGATCATAGCTGGGGTAGCACCCGGGGAAATATAAAATATCCATATCCTCGGTGAACGGTTTCACAGAAAGACCTTTCGCCCAATCTCCCCTGATGTTTCGATCTTCACTCAAGGTGTTGCCTTCGGCGACAAGACTTCCTCTTATTGCCCGAATAGGCTTGACAGACGTAGGAAAAACCCCATATTCCGTGGCGATCCTGCGTAATGCTACCACGGAGTCTATCTGCTTTACGTCCCTAGGACACTGCTGAGGGCATCTTCCGCATGTCGTACAACGCCATATGTCTTCACTTTCTATCTCAGTCAAGCCGAACGTGGCTTCTCGGACTAGCTTGCGCATACTGAACTTTGTCACCCTGTTCCAAGGACAAACGGCATCGCATAATCCGCATTGAAAGCATAATTTGAAGGCTTCTCCACCGCTTTCTTTTATGACATCAATAATCTCTTTATAGGGGGTTACAGTCTCCACTATCTTTCTTCGCCTCTTCTTTCGCCTTATTGTTTTAGCTCTTCATTGACATTCTGGCAATGGTATCCACTATCTTGTCCAGTCCATATTTGTTTGCCAATGATTCCAACCCTATCTCCAGATCCTCTTGCTCCACTACTTCTTCAACTTCCTCTTCCCTTTCTTCGTAAGTCAGGGCATCAGCTATGCACCACTTGACGCACAAGGGCTCATCTAAAGGAGGATCACTTTCACACATATCGCATTTTAAAGGAAGACCGGAATCGGGTTCCTTGAAAATGTTTCTGGAAGGGCAGGAAGCCCTGCAGAAGGCACACTCTTCGTATTCCTTTCCGTCAATCACATATTTGTCTCTGCCCATACATTCGGCTGGAGTATACTCACCCGCGTATACGGGAACATATACGTCTTTTAGTGGATCGCGAATCACCCGAATACGAGACCTCGCCGGATTATTGCTGCTATATTGCGGCGTAGCGTGAAAGGCGGAGCAGATTACCTCACAGGCCCGGCAACCATTGCATTTATCAACATCAATTTTTATTGTTTTAACTATTTTTTTTACTTTCTCACCCATGACGGTTACCACCTCTTCACTTTATTTCTTCTCTGTTTCCGCTGAAATCTCCTTGGACGGAGTATCCTCATTATCGGTCAATATGCCCCTCTGAATCAAAGCTTCGCAAACATAATCCATACCCAATTCATGTAGAGACTCTTTAGTAGGAACACCTTGGTTATTCCACCCCTTAAATTTGTAATACGCATCTAAGAGCTGGGTTTCAAGTTCGGGAAATCTTTTCTTCCAATGGTCTTCCGGAGGCTTCTCATCCGCTCTCGTCAGCCCTCTGCTTAGATTAATGGCTCTAATCAGATTTCGGTTCCTTCTATATATGGCCTTTAATTTTTCTTCATCCATATCGATCCCGGCCCCCGATGAGATAAAATTCGGGAAATTGTGTATATGATATGGGGGTTTCAGGGGAAATGATGACAAACCGGCACACACGCCGAGGGCGTCATCGATGTAATGCATCATCTCTTGCCAATCAACGATATCACAGGACATGTCGACAGTTGGGTAATATGGATTTGAATTCTCTCCGCGGAATTCCCAGTCCATCAGATATTGCTTAAATTTTTCATCAGGAACCTGGATCCAATCCTTGACAAAGTCTTCTCTCTCTTCGATCGTAGCAAAAGGTGCCTGCGGAAAACTCCCTTCAATTTGGGTAATGTTAATCTTCTCGCCGGTCGAATACATAAGGAAATAAACAGGATTCAGCATTCCGAGCTTGAGAGGCAGCTGTTCATGTTTCTTGATATTGTTATGAGCATATTCCTCCGCGCCCTTACCGATCTGTTGGGCCGCCCAATACGTGCCATTGGCTAAGACATCTCCGATTCCTTCTCGCCGAACGATTCTGTCAAGTAACCAGTAAAATTTACCCTCGTTATCGGTCGGACACCCTGCAAAGTCCTCATCAGTCAAAATACCGGCCTCATAGAGCTCAAAACCAAAGGCCATAACTTGGGGGGTTGAGAATCCGTCCACGCCATACTCCGTTGCACGTTGAGCGATTCTAAAGCCAAAATCCAAGTCTGAAAAGGCGGCCATTGTATAGGTCAGTTTTGAGAAGCATTTCATCATGTAGGTTGAAACACCCGGGATGGAAATGATTGCCCCGCATTTCATCGGACAGTTATAGCAACTTATCAAACGTTTCCGTGCAGTTTCTTGCGTTTCTTCCCACTTCTTTTCGACTTCTTCGGTCCAAAAGTCTCTTCTCCGAGTTCGGGAATTTCCCCACATAAAATTGGTGGTGTGCCATTTCTCATCGATGAGTTTCATCTCTTGCGGCGACCCAAGCCCGGCTAAAATGGGCATAACTCCGGGAACCGGTTTTTCTTCTCGAATTTTTATATATTCCAGCACATCATTGCAAAGATCCAAAAATTCAGCCGGACGGGCGACATTGACGTCCTTTGTTCCGCGAACAACCAACGCCTTTATTTTTTTATCGCCCATAACGGCACCTATTCCCAGCCGGCTGGCACTGGACCTGCCCTGCTCGATGGAAGCCGTATAGACCTTGTTTTCACCGGCCAAACCGATCGCAGCCACTTGGGCATTCGGCTCCTTCAACTCCTCTTTGATGAGTTCTGCAGTTTCAACTGCGCCTTTACCCGCCAAGTGAGAAGCATCACGAATTTCTACTTTGTCATCCTTTATCCACAAATAAATCAGATTTGGGGACTTGCCGCGAAAAATGACCTTGTCATAACCGGCATATTTCAATTCCGGCGCCAAGAATCCCCCCATCATTGAATAGCCCATCAACAAAGTCTGAGGAGAAATGGTAGAAACAATGGTACGATTAGCACCGGGAGCAGGTGTTCCGCATAAAAGACCAGTGCTGAATATTAGTAGATTATCAGGGGAAAAGGGTTCAGTTTCAGGGGGAACCCTATCCCACAATATCTTGGCGTTAGTACCTAGTCCCCCAAGATGAAGTTCAGTTAATCTTGGGTCAGTTTCTACCCTCTCAGTGCTTCCCCGGGATAGATCAATTTCTAAATTAAACCCTGTCTCTGCGTACCTCATTTTTTTCCCCTTCTAGATTACCTGAATCCGTGGCATGTTTTTTGACTAACTATTAGAGTTCAGGCACTTACCTCAAAACGGTTTTCACCTGTCGGGTAAGGATGCAATCCGACTCAATACGAGCGTAAAGTAGCCACATCGAATCTGAGTGTCAAGAAAAAAAAATGTTTAGCATATATATCAATTTTGACATGATGTCCAGGATATAAAGGGTGTTCATTACTGTGACCTATGGCTAGCTCATGCCTGGCCGCAGCGGACAAAGTTCATATAACCTCATGATATAGCTATATTTACCGGATAAAAGGAAGGAGAAAAAACCCTATCAACGTTCACTATAATGAACAGGAAAGGACTTAATTAAAAAAAATCTTACACCCCCAATCGCGTCACCGCCGGATCAGGCAGATTGTCCACCGCCTCGTGGGGTGATGGAAGGCTATAAGACTAAGATTCAACTTAGCGAATGGAACGACACTTTTGATCGCTCTCGATCGACAATCTATCCGCCGGTTACCAGTTGGAAAATGTGAAGGGTACTGTTTTCATGGATGGTATCTTCTGCTTGAAGAACGCGCCCGTCGCAGGTCACCACCGGCATTTTAGACATCGGTATCCCCAGATGACCAAGCAGGTCGGTCACAGTGGAGTCATCGGGCAACTCTGCCACCACACCCTCTTGGGGGTTGTAGTCGGGCACATAGTCACGCAGAACGCTAAACAGTTTTATTAGAACTTTCATAATGAAACCTTTTTAAACACCCCTATCGCCCGATGGCCTTTTGATTGCATTTTACGGCCCAACGTCCTGCAGTGCCGGATTGACTGAGCCGCACATCAAAAATCGAATGTCTTATCCATGTCTTCATCACTAATTTGAACCACTCTATTATGCGGCGGCAAGGGCTCTTCATAAAAAAAGCGCGGCAAGCGGTCATCCTTGTTGGTAAAGCCGGCTCTACGGTTAAAGGCCCTCTCGGCTTTGAGAATCCGCGTACCCACATCGGTGAGTGATGTCAACGCCAACTCGACACCAAGTTTGGCGTTGACGGCCTTGATAAAGGCTTCTTTGCCTTCGGTGGTGGTAAGCACGTAACTGGCCAATACGCAAAGTCCAATGCTGTCCACCACGGCCATGATAACCTGATGATGGCGGGATGCTGCCACCTGCCCCTCTGTTTTTAAAGGGTCCAGTCTGCCGGTGACGTACTCGGCCACGACATTGCCGGCCGTATGGTCGGCCCCCATGGGACTGGTTGCATAGGTTACGGCATTGCCCTGCATGGCACGCGGGTCATACCCGGAAATGCTCTGACCCTTGACGACCGGGACTCGGGAATGGTTAAAATATTTTCCCACGGCTTCAGGACCATTTCCCAGAACCCGTCCCAGTTCGGTTCCTTTGGCAATCTCGTTCACCATATCAATAGCGGCTTGGCCGTCGCCGAATGATTTGTAGCCGGCATCCATGGCCACCGCCACGCCCACACCCGTGCTCATGGTATCGATGCCCAGATTGTCACATAAAGAGTCAAGTTTAGCGATGATATCCAAATCATCGATACCGGTCATGCCCCCCATGGACCAGATGGTCTCATACTGCAGGGAGCTGGTGACGAATTTTCCTCCGGCATCCACAAACTCATTAGAGCACCGGATCACACAATTGGAGCACCCCTGACGGCCGGTCTTGCCCCCCCGCTTGGCCATCAACTCGGTCATGTGCTCACCGCTGATCTTCTCCCAGCCGTCGAAAACCCCTTTGGTGGCGTTGTAGGATGGAAAGCCACCCAGGGAATTGACAGGCGCCACCAGGCCAGCCGTGCCGAATTTCGGCATCACGTCGCCGCTGAACGGATTGTTGCGCACGGCCCGTGCAAAATCCTTGGCCGCTTTATCAAAGGCCTCGGGATCGGCAATCGCGTCCGTCGCCCGCCCCTTCGAATCCAGCACGATGGCCTTTAGCCCCTTGGATCCCATGACGGCACCCAACCCGCCGCGTCCGGCTGCCCGGCAGGGACGTCCTTTGGTGTCGGTGGCCTGGATGGACGCCGCACGCAGGACCTGCTCGCCGGCCGGGCCAATACACATGATGGCATTGTGGGAACCGTAAGATCCAAATAGGCTCTCGACCAACGCATAGGTCCCCATGCCTTTATATTCGTCGGCCGGAACCAAACGCGCCTCTCCGCCCACATCCACCTTGAGCAGCCACGATTGGTCTTGGGGTGCACGGCCCTCGATGATGATGGCCGTAATGCCCAGACGGCCTGCCGCATCCCCGAAGGTCCCACCGGCATTGCTCTCTTTGATGGTACCGGTCAGTGGGCTCTTTGCCCCCACGGCAATTCGACTGGTATTGGCCAGGTGCGTGCCCCCCAGTAAGCCGGGAGCAAATAGCAGAATATTCTCAGGCCCCAGAGGGTCGCAAGTGGGCGGTACATGGTCGTGAATATAAAGGGAGATCAACCCACGACCGCCCATTCCCAGATATGGGGAGGGTACCGCCTCAACGCGGATCTCCTGGCTGTTCATATTAACATGGATAAACCGCATACCAAACTCCTATAAAACGCTATTGATAGTGTGGCGGTTAGGCTGCCTTATTTGTTCTGTCCAATTCAATGGTCCTATACCACCCAAATTTTAATTACCATTTATTTCAGGTATTCATATGTTAATCACGATCGACCAAAAAAAAAGGGGACCGTGGAGTCAGTTCAAACAATAAGGGCCACGATCTCCGTACACGGCAATTTCTCACCGGGGGCGCCTGTCTGTCAAATCAAAAGTGATAGGATTGGGACACGCTTTATGGACTACAGGCAAAGATCCGATTGGAGTTCATGGGTGCAAATCAGGAATGGGACCGGTTCGGTCGATTTCAGAATAGACAGGGAATAGTCGGAATGCTAGGGTATAGACCGCAGGACCCAAGCGTTACAGAAACAATCGGGAGGGAAGATGAAAGAAAAGACACATATCGGAATCATCATTTGTGATCGCTATCGACGGTGTGCAGGCGGAAAATGTTTCAGATCCTTGAAGAACAGAGAAGGTGCCTTCACCAGATACAGGGACGGGGAAGTTGAGGTTGTCGGCTATACCACTTGCGATGGTTGTCCCGGCGGCAATATTGAATATGCCGTAGACGAAATGAAAGGAAACGGAGCGGAGGTGATTCATCTTGCCACCGGGCTCATCGTTGGATATCCCCCATGCCCTTCCATTACTTATTTTCACGACTTCATCGAAGCAAAAAGCGGTCTTGAAGTCGTTTACGGCACCCACCCCATTCCTCAAAAGTACGTCAATATGCACGATCAACTGGGAACATGGAACGACCCCGGGTGGCAACAAATTATTCAACCGACACTGGAGGATCAAAAAATTCGATTAGCCTATGATTAATAAATAATGCGGCCCCTCAGGCGTCGCATTGTCTGATTACATCTCGAACCGCTCCCCGGGATTCAGCACCGAGACCTTTGCCGAAGTCTCTTGTTCCGTTCTCGTAGCCCAGGCATCGGGATCCTGCCTGATGATGTCAAAGGTATTATAATGCACAGGAATGACCTGTTCGGGCTGGATCAGTTTGACTGCGCGAACGGCGTCATCCGGGCCCATGGTGTAGTTGTCACCGATGGGCAGAATGGCTAGGTCGATACCCTCCTCGCCGATAAGTTTCATGTCGTAGAAAAGCCCGGTGTCACAGGCATGGTAGATCTTCTTTCCCTGGATATAGAGCAGAAAGCCACAAGGGTTCCCCCCATAGCTTCCGTCAGGGAGCCCCGAACCGTGGTGAGCGATGGTCAATTTGACCCGGCCCCAGGGATAATCGAAACCGCCGCCGATGTGCTGTGCATGAACATTTTCGCACCCCTGCCCGATGAGCCAGTTGTGGATTTCATAATTCGAGATGACCATGGCACCGGTCCTCTTGGCAATGTCCACGGTATCCCCCAGATGGTCTTCGTGGCCGTGCGACACAAGGATATAGTCCGCCTGGATATCCTCCTGGGCGACTGTGGCGCCGGGGTTGCCGGTAATAAAGGGATCGATGAGGAGTTTTGCATCGCCCGTATCAATCAAAAAACACGCTTGCCCGTACCATGTGAGATTGATTCCCATTCTTATTTCCTCCCATTCATTGCTTGAGACAAAAATTTTTAAAATTACTTACCCTTCGGGAATTCCAATTTTCTCGAATCCACTGCGCTTGATATTTCTTCCCCGATAGTTTAAAAGGTCATCTTGCGTATATAACCGATGAGTAGCCTGGGAGAGCCATCTCCATGCTGTGGCACGAGGCCTTCAACCGTTGAGGAAACGGCTGAAGAAGGAAAAACACTTTAGCAAAAAGTTTTATATTGGGCAAGCATGATAAAATTCATTAGAAAAGGAGAAGCATATGTTACAAAAATTCTTTTTGGTTCTTTGCCTGGTCTGCTTGATGCCTTTTATTTCTAACTGCGGTGGAAAATATGATGACGCTGTTTCTTTGAACACCCAGTTCGTCGATGTGATGGAGGACTACGTCGAAAATCTCGACAAGGCCGATTCCGCCAAGACTGTTGCAGCGGCCATGAACGACTTTGCCGATAAAATGGAGAAACTCGGCCCCAAGCTGAAAGAGATGGCTCAAAAATATCCCGAATTAAAGGATCCCAAAAACCTGCCGGATGAACTCCGCGCAAGCCAGAAAAAATCCGAAGAACTCGGAAAACGCATGGCCGGGTCCATGATGAAAATGATGCAGTTCATGACTTCGCCAGAGGTTCAGGCGGCCCAGCAGCGAATGGCCGGAGCCATGGGGGGCATGGGAAGTTAAGGTTTCCACGACGCAACGTTCCGGTTCAGGCGTTGCCCGCGCCAAAGGGGGCAACTCTGTAACGGAGAACTTGCTTTCAGCCCCAATCCCTTTTAAAATGCACAAAGGACAGGGTAAACACAATTCCACTGCTTCCTCCGCTATTCGCGGGTCTCAAGGGGGCGGAGGTTCCCCGTTTTCCTGTCTCTATCTCTATCTGCACGGTTCCTTGATACGTTCTACCGGTCGGGCAGGTCGCCCGACCGGTCGTCCTGTGCGGTTCCGTAATAAATCATATTTCTACGGCATGGCGTCCAGGACTTCGAAGGACACCTCTTTTTCGAACTGTCTGAAATTGTCTTTGAAATCCCCTGCAAGCTTTTTCGCACGGTCTTCGTACTGCTCCCTGTGAGATGTCATGAGACGTGGATTCAGGACCTCTGGAGGCACGCCCTCACAGGTCTTCGGAACCATGAAACCGAAAAGGGGGTCTTTCTCGTACTCTGCCTTTAAAAGGGTGCCGTTCAGGATGCCTTTGATCAATGCGCGGGAATAGGCAATTCTGATTCGGTCCCCCCGGCCATAGGGCTCGCCGACCCAACCGGTGTTGAGCAACCAGCAATCGACCTCGTGGTCCTGGATCTTTTTCATGAAAAGCTCGGCATAGACCGTCGGTGGCAGGGCCATGAAGGGGGCGCCGAAACAGGCGCTGAAAGTAGCCACGGGTTCCTTGACCCCGATCTCCGTTCCCGCCACTTTGGCCGTGTACCCGCTCAGAAAATGGTAGACCGCCTGCTCCGCCGTGAGACGTGAAACGGGAGGCATGACCCCGAAGGCGTCGCAGGTCAACATGATGACATTCTTCGGATGCCCGCAATACCCTTCACGCCGGGCGCTCGCGATATGGGAGATGGGATAGGCCGCACGGGTATTTTCCGTAAGCGAGGCATCATCCAGATCCATACGCCTGGTGCCATAATCCATATTCACGTTCTCCAGGATCGTCCCGAAGCGTCTTGTACATTCATAGATCTCGGGCTCGGCCTCCATGGAAAGCCTTATAACCTTGGCATAGCATCCGCCCTCAAAATTAAAGACGCCCTCGTCACTCCAGCCGTGCTCGTCATCACCGATCAGGAACCGGTTTGGATCGGCCGAGAGTGTGGTCTTGCCCGTACCGGAGAGGCCGAAAAAGACGGCTGCGTCATCCCCCGGACCCACGTTGGCGGAGCAATGCATGGACAGGACCGACTCCTGGGGCAGGACATAG
>CAZXWJ010000065.1:0-18404 GCA_964644375.1 uncultured Desulfobacteraceae bacterium
CAAAGGGAAAAAATCCGGGACGTCTTTCTTGTGCCCCACCACAGTGATTCCATTTCTGTTTATCCGCCGGTCATCGAGGCCATTCGGGACGCGGATTACGTGATTATAGGTCCCGGCGATTTATTTACGAGCATCCTTCCCAATCTCATTGTTCCCGGCGTCAGGGAAACCCTTCAGGGGGCAAAAGCCACAGTCCTTTATGTAGTTAATATCATGACTAAATTCGGCGAAACCCACAACTACACAGGGCATGATTTCGTCATAAAGCTCGAGGAATGCATCAACCGGAAAATGGAAGGAATCATCTATAACAAGAACAGGCCTGAGGAAAAAATACTGAAGCAGTATAGGGAGCAGAAGTCTGAATTCGTGAAGATCAGCGATACTGAAGCATGGTTGGATACCCGCATTCTATATGCCTCCGACCTGCTTGAATCCACAGGCGGCATTGTCCGCCATGACTCTCAAAAGTTGGCCGCTTTGATTCGGGGAATTATTTCCCGTCAACGGCAAGGAACTCCTTATGCAAGTTGACCCTGAAGAAAAAAAATGCTAGTAAATCGTTGTTTCTGTGTTGTAATTATCGTTTCATAGAATCCCATTATGCATAGAGTTGATGAGAGGGAGTATCCTGTGCTCTGAGGCGTTGACAGGAAAAGGGATCGAGGAGTTTCCATATGAGATTTATCAAAAAAATTATTTTTTGGGGTATTATCGCCGGGGCGGCTTACGGCATTCTGGGTTATCATTTCGTCATGATAGGGAATTCCATAAAGATCCTCGAAAAATCTCGCCTCACGCTTGACTACACCATCTTCAGCACCCAGTCGAAGAGTAACAAAGCCATCCTCGCCATTGACGATCTCAGGGAAGACGGAATTGGAGAACTCCTCATCGAGGCGGGCAAAATGACAAGGGAAGACCTCGATCGGTGGTTAGAGTTTTATGCGGGAAAAGACGAGGACTCTTAGACGGAAAAATCCACCTTTATCTTGAAAGTCTTGACGGCCGGAAGATTACGAATTTCCGGCACCCCCGTGGCTTCAGATATCGCCTTGAGTGATTGATCGATATAGGGCATATCCGGAGCTATAAAAGTGAACCAAACGTTGTATTCATGTTTACGCAAATAGTTATGGGTTACACCCGGATAACTGTTCACGACCGCCACAAATTCGCCGAGTTTTTCTTTTGGCACCTTCGCTGCGCAAAGTGTGCTGGCGAATTGAAGCCGCGCTGAACTAAAATTGCCCCCGATTCGGCGAATGATACCTGCCTCTTTAAGGTCTTGTATACGCCTAAGTACTTCTTCCCAGGATAGTTTCAGACGTTCCCCCAGGACCTCGAAAGGTCGGGGATGAATGGGAAAATCCGATTGGATTTCATTGATGATGGCGCGATCCGTATCATCCATTCTTTTTCTCGCGAGCCGGCTGATACATGCAGAGAGGTTCTTCCGCCATGAAATCCCCGGTGGCCGCATAGGCCCTGGCGCGACACCCCCCGCAGACCCTCAGATATTCACACCGGCCGCATTTGCCCTTGTATTCAGAAAAATCCCTGAGTCTATTGAAGACCTCCGAATCCCTCCAGACGGCCTCGAAGGTCGACTGCCTTAGATCTCCGCAGTTGAGTTCGAGATATCCACAGGGCTGAACAATGCCGTCATAGGAAATGAAGCAGAAGCCCGTCCCCCCCAAACACCCGCGTGTCACCGCATCGAGACCATAGGTTTCAAAGTCCACCTTTTCGCCCAACCGATGCGCCTCTTGTCTCAGTATCCTGTAATAGTGGGGAGCGCAGGTCGCTTTGAGGTGAAGGGGGACCTTTTTTCCCATGCCGTGAAACCAGTGCAGGACCCTCTCATATTCCAGGGCATCGATTTCCTGATCGATCATATCCTTGGCCCGGCCGGTGGGTACCAGCAGGAAGAGATGATGGGCCACGGCCCCAAGATTTACCACCAGGTCGAGTATCTCATCGATGTGATGGACATTGTGCCTCGTCACCGTGGTATTGATCTGAAATTCCAGATTTCCCCTTCTCAACAGCTCGATGCCCGCGAGAGACCCTTCAAAGGCCCCCGGGACCTTTCTGAATTCATCATGCTCTGCGGCGTTCGGTCCGTCAAGGGAGATACTCACCCGCTTGATTCCCGATGATTTCATTTTTTCGACGGTCCCGGACGTCAACAGGGTCCCATTGGTGGCCATGACCATCCGAAGGCCCAGATTCGTTCCGTATCGGGCGAGTTCAAATACGTCCTCACGCATGAGGGGCTCCCCCCCCGTCAGAATGACAATGGGTTTTCCGACCCCGGCAATCTGATCCAGGATTTCCAGGCATTTTTCCGTAGGGAGTTCATCGGAATAGGGTCCCTGCTCGGCCGATGCCCTGCAGTGGACACAATTCAGATTGCAACTCCTTGTGACCTCCCAGGCCACAAGACGAGGTTGATATTTCTGGGGATGTTCTCCGTTCATTTTCTGTGTTGACCTGTCCGCCGCTGAAGGGCGTGTGGTTAATTATTCAGAATGCTTGCCGCTTCCTTTGCAAAATAGGTGATGATCAAATCGGCCCCCGCCCGTTTGATGGAAAGAAGCGTTTCCATCATGACCCTCGGCCCATCGATCCACCCCTTCTCATCCGCGGCCTTGATCATGGCGAATTCCCCACTCACATTGTAGGCCGCCAGGGGCAGCAGACATTCCTCTCGAACCCTTCGGACGATATCAAGATAGGGGAGTGCGGGTTTGACCATGATCATATCGGCGCCCTCTTCCATGTCGAGAATCGCCTCTTTAAGGGCCTCAACGGCGTTGGCCGGATCCATCTGATAACTCTTTCTGTCCCCGAATTGCGGCGCCGAGTCAGCGGCTTCACGAAAGGGTCCGTAAAAGGCGGAGGCATACTTGACGGCATAGGACAGGATGCCCGTATCCTGAAAACCTTGCCTGTCGAGTTCTTCCCTGATGGCGCCCACCCGTCCGTCCATCATATCGGAGGGGGCGACAAAATCGGCGCCTGCCCGAGCATGGCTGACGGCCTGGCGGGAGAGCAATTCGAGGGTGGCATCATTATCCACCCGGCCGTCACGGATGACACCGCAATGGCCGTGGTCGGTATATTCACAGAGACATACATCGGTGATGACGACCAGGTCCGGAAGCCTTTCCTTGATCGCCGAGACCGCCCGTTGGACCACCCCGTCATCCTGATAGGAGCAACTCCCCACCGGGTCCTTTGACTCGGGGAGACCGAACAATAGAATCGAGGGAATTCCAAGGCCCCACACATCCTCCGCCTCCTCTACGATTCGGTCCACGGAAAAATGGTACTGCCCCGGCATGGAAAGAATGGGCGTCTTGAGATCGCTTCCGTGTTTGACAAAGAGGGGACAAATAAAATCCTTTACGGACAGACGGGTCTCCCTGACCATGTCTCTGATGGATCCGGTGCGTCTCAATCTGCGAGGTCGAATGATCATGCGGCTATCCTTTATGATGCTAAATTTAGGCTGAACCCTCTCGATGACCTTCATGAATAGTCGGGTTCGGCGAAGTCAAAGCTGGAATATAGAGCAACCATTTCATTTTGTAAAATTGATTGACGCATGCACCGGTCATGGAGGCTTTTTCAGATCTAAAGCAGGCCACATGCTTAAGGCGCGTCGGTCAATGGATGGCGTCTGGAATTCATCTCATATTTGATCACCAATCTCCTCATCACTGAGATAACACGCCGGATCAGGCGCCCAGACATCTCCCAGTGCGGCCTCGGCCCTGACCCTGAAATTCCCTCCGCAGATATCCAGCCACCTGCAGGAGGCACACCGACCCCTGACGTATTTTTTCTTATCTTTGAGTTTTTTCATCAGAGGATCAGAAAGATCGGTCCATATTTCGCTGAAGGGCCTTTGAAGGATATTGCCGAAACTGTGATGCCTCCAGAACTGGTCTGCATACACGGCCCCGTCCCAACTGATGCACCCGATCCCCCGCCCCGAGCTGTTCCCCTCATTCATCCTGAGCAGTTCCAGGACTTCTTCCGCCCTCGGATCTTTTGCTTTTAACATCCGCAGATAAAGGTAGGGTCCATCCGAATGGTTGTCCACGGTCAGGACCTCCTTGGCCAGACCCCGATCATGCAGGTCTTTGGTCCTGTCCATGATCAGGTCGACCACTCTGCGCGTCTCGTCGTGGCCCAGGTCCTGATCAATAAGATCGGATCCCCGCCCGGCATAGACCAGATGATAAAAACACACCCTGGGGATATCGTATTCCTCCAGGAGATCAAAAATACGGGGGACTTCCTGGACGTTCAGCCGATTCATGGTAAACCTCAGGCCCACCTTGAGCCCGGCTTCCTGGCAGTTTCGGATGCCCTCTATGGCCCCTCTAAAGGCCCCTTTTTTACCCCGAAAGCGGTCATTCACTTCTTCGAGGCCGTCCAGGCTGACACCCACATAGGACAACCCTACCTCTTTCAGCTCCTTTGCCTTTTCCGGAGTAATCAAGGTCCCGTTGGTCGAAATCACGGCCCTCATGCCCTTACCGACGGCGTAATGGGCAAGGGTTACGAGGTCCTTGCGCATGAGGGGTTCTCCTCCGGAAAAAAGCAGTACCGGTACCCCGAAAGCGGCGAGGTCATCGATCATGGCGCGGGCCTGATCGGTGGTCATTTCCTTTTCCCGCGTCTTCTCGACCGCATGGGCGTAACAGTGAATGCATTTCAGGTTACAGGCCTGAGTGCAATTCCAGACCACGACCGGTTTCTTGTCCACTGAAAACTGAAGAAGATGGGAGGGGAGATCCCCGGACCGACGCCCGTATCGAAGGGCGTCGGAGGGTTCAACGGTTCCGCAATAGAGTTTGGATATGCCAATCATTTGTTATACATGCCTCATAGAATACATAAAAAAACCAGGGATGTTTTGAGATCAAAAATCCCGAGAAGTTTGATGGATACAAAATGCACGCAGGCAAGGCATTTTGACCCTCACCCCGTGCTTTTCGTCCCAAGTCCTTGTTAAATGAACGGATCTCTTTTTTCCACGCCCCCGCTTCAGGACGTTTCTTCCGCTTCTTCGAGATCAAGAGAGGCGTCAGGTTCCACGTTATGTCTGTAATAGGTCTTTACGAGATCGTTGATGTATTTTTCCATGTCGTTTACGGCTTCTCCGGTGATGGCAAAACTCTCCATCCCGGAACGATCCTTCACCAGTTTGAGGCCGTACTCGAGTTTCTTGGCCAATCGGAACGCGAGCGTTTCAGCCAATTCCCCCGTTTCGATCGATTGCTTGATCAATTCATCGATAGCGCTCTCATCAAAGCCGATCTGAACCTCTATTTTATCCGGCAGGGAGGCCTCTTCTGCCTTGATATCGTTGTACATGTCCACCAGATCCTGAAAGGCGGTGTTGACGTCACAGGTCTTCTTGAGGTAGATCTCAACGATTAGCCGGATTCTTTTTTCATACACTTCCAGACCGGATGTCTGATGGAGATCCTTGGCCTTGTCCATAATATAGGCCTTGATATCCGCGATTTCTTGCCTGACCGCCTGCCTGTACCCCTCCAGCCGTTTTGCATCATCGGGATTTTCTCTAATGGCCTGAAGCTCTGCCAAAGGGTCGTCGACCAGTTGAGGCGTCACAAGGAGCCTCTTGATATCCGTGGACGGCAGGTTCTTTTCAAAGGGAATGAGGACCCTTTCAATAGCGCTCACAAGGCCCCGGGCGCCTGTCTTCTCATGTACCGCCATTTCGGCGATTTTTTCCAGAGCATCTTTTTCAAACTTGATATCGATGCCGTAGGCCTTAAAATCCTGCCTTTTGCTTAGTACAATGGGGTTGTTGGGATTTTTCAAGATCTCCACCAGGTCATCTTTTGTCAATTCATCGAAGACCACGATCACGGGCAACCGGCCGACGAATTCAGACTCGAATCCGAATTCAATCAGGTCCTGAGCCGTCACTTCCTTCAGAATCTCCCAGGGAACCTCGGTGGGTCTCACATCGGCCTCGAATCCGATACCCTGCTTCTGAAGTCTTTTCTTGATGATTTCGCCCAGATCCCCAAAGGCCCCGCTCATAATAAAAAGGATATTTTTTGTGTTGACCATCCTTTTTTCTTTCTTTCCCGTGCGCCTGTATTGCTCAATAGCCTGAATCTGAGAGACCGCATCATGAGGCACCTTGAGGTCCACGTCGGTCTCCTCCAAGGGCTTCAGGAGCGCCCGCTGTACCCCGGTGCGGGAAACGTCGTGGCCGATGATATTGCTGGAGGAAGCGATTTTATCAATCTCATCGATATAGACGATGCCGTTTTCCGCCAGTTCGATATCGTCATTGGCCTCATAGACAAGATCCCGAACCAGATCCTCCACATCACCACCAACATAACCTGTTTCGCTGAACTTGGTGGCATCGCCCTTGACAAAGGGGACCCCCAATTTCTGGGCAATCAATTTGATAATGTAGGTTTTGCCCACACCGGTCGGCCCGATCATCAGCACGTTGTTCTTGATCATGCCGACACCGACTGTCCTGTTCTTTCCCTCGAACTTTTTCAGATATTTGATCCGGTTAAAATGGGTGCATACCTTGGTGGCCAAAACCGCCTTGGCGCCGTGCTGTTTAACGACAAAACTATCCAGATGAGCTTCCAGTTCCTCGGGGAGCATGTCGAAATTCGGCCCGGTGCCCTCTTCCGCCCTGACCCTGCCGTCATCAGTCTCGTCCTCCTGGCCCTTTGGAAAAAGGAAAGGCGATATGATCTTGATGCGGTTACCGTATTTTTTGGACAGATATTCACTTAATTCTTTTTCGAGTTCCTTCTGGTTGGGAAGCTTCTCACTGCCCTCTTTTTCATCATGGCGGTCAATTTCCATGTTGTCCCCTTTTTGTCTTCGTCATTTCCATTATCCTGCTCCACAGCAGGATGCTTATTCAAAACGCCGTAAATACTTCAGGTTCCAATATATTCATTGGAGTTGACGATTTCAAGCCCATTCAAAGGGTGCTTCCCTGTTGACTCGTCTGCCCAATTCTATTAGAGTGGGCCAAACTTTGAAAATTTCATTGAAAAAACAGGGAGTAATAGATGATTTCCCGGCTGGAAATAAAACTGAAAGAGACGCTGAGGGATGCAGAGGGTGCGGCCGTCAAAAAAAAGGCCAGGGAGTACTTTGGCTACTCCGTGGAAGACATCCGTGTCATTCGCGTCCTTACCATCGATGCCAATCTCAAAGAAGATCAGCTTGAAAACTTACGGACCGCCATCTTTACCAATCCGGTCACGGAGGAGTCGTCCTTCACACCCCTGGCCGGGAAGTTTGACTGGGCGATCTGGATCGGGTTCAGACCCGGGGTCCGGGATACCGCAGGGAGTACCGCTGTGGAGGCCATTGAAGACCTTCTCAAAATCGAATTCCAACCACACGAGGCCGTCTACACCTCCAAGCTCTACGAAATCCGGGGCGCCCTTTCGAAGGATCAGGCCCGGATTATTGCCCGAGAGATCCTTGCCAACGACATTGTTCAGCAATGGCGCATCTATTCGAGAGAGTCATGGGATTCGGATCAGGGCCTGGGGTTCATCTCGCCCAAGGTCATGCTCGATCACGAACCCCAGGTGAGCACCATCGCCATCGGCAGCGACCAGGAGTTGAAAGAGATCTCCAGGGAGCGAAATCTTGCCCTTCAGGATACCGACGTGCCCATCATCCGCCGATATTTTCTGAGGGAGGATGTGCAGGCCGACAGAAAACGGCTGGGGCTCTCGCTGCCCACGGATGTAGAACTGGAATACATCTCTCAGGCACGTAGCGATCACTGCAACCACAACACCTTCAAAGGTCTTTTCAGGTATCGCAATCTCTCGAACGGGCAGGAAGAAGCGGTCAACAACCTCTTCAAAACCTGCATCGAAGGCCCGACACTAAAAATACAAAAAGAGAAGGACTGGGTCATATCGGTTCTGTGGGACAATGCCGGGGTTGCCCGTTTTGATGAGGATCACTACTACGTGATCACCGGTGAGACCCATAACAGCCCTTCAAACATGGAGGCCTACGGCGGTTCCATCACGGGCATCGTGGGCATTTACCGGGATCCCATGGGGACAGGAAAGGGATCCAAACTCATCATGGGGATGTACGGCTACTGTATCGGCCCGCGGGGTTACGACAAAGAGCTGAAGCCCCACCTGCACCCAAGACGCCTTCTGGACGGAGTGATCGAGGGGGTAAGAGATGGAGGAAACAAGAGTGGTGTGCCGACTCCCTTCGGCCTCGTGCTCTTTGACGAGAGTTATCTGGGCAAGTGCCTGGTCTTCGTGACCGCACTGGGGATCATGCCCGCCAGGGTCGGCCGGAAGTCCAGTCACCTGAAGACCACCCGTCCCGGAGAACTGATCATCATGTCCGGCGGCAGGGTGGGAAAGGACGGCATACACGGCGTCACTGCAGCCTCGGAGACCTACAGTGAGCATACACCGGCCGGTCACGTCCAGATCGGTGACCCTTATACCCAGAAAAAAATGCACGATTTTCTCCTGGAAGCGCGAGATGAGGGCCTGATCGCCTATATAACCGACAACGGCGGCGGTGGCCTTTCCTCTTCCATCGGCGAATCGGCCCGTTTCAGCAACGGCTGCCACGTGGATCTCGGCAAGGTACCCCTGAAATACGACGGTCTGGACCAGTGGGAAATATGGGTCTCGGAATCCCAGGAAAGGATGACCATCGCGGTTAAGCCCGAACATCTCGACCGCTTCATGACCCTTTCAAGGAAACACGCGGTGGAGAGCACGGTCATCGGAGAATACAATGACTCCGGCTACCTTCGACTGGACTACAATGGAAAGCCCTGCGCCTATATCCGGGTCGATTTTCTGGAATCCGATTTTCCCCAATGGGAATTTGAGGCAGAGTGGACACCGCCTGAGATGAGAGGCCTTACGGAACCGGTCATCAGCGATCCTCTAGAGCACGGCCGCCTCCTGAAGGCCATGCTGTCCCGTCCCAATATCTGCGCGCGAAACTGGATCGCCCGTCAGTACGATCACGAGGTACAGGGCGGTAGCGTGATCAAACCCCTTGTCGGCAAACGTCAGGACATGGTGAGCGATGCCGCCGTGATCCGGCCCATTCTCGATCAATCACGGGGTGTGGCCGTTACCCAGGTCCTGAATCCCTTTTACGGCGAGATCGACACCTATCACATGACCGCGGTGACCATTGACGAGGCCGTCAGAAGGGTCCTGGCCGTGGGTGGTGACCCGGAACATATCGGCGGGCTGGACAACTTTTGCTGGCCCACAATCCTGTACGATCCCGAGCAGAATCCGGACGGGAAATACAAGGCGGCGCAATTGGTCCGATCCAACTGGGCCTTGAGGGACACCTGCCTTGCCTTTGGCATTCCTCTGCTCTCCGGCAAGGACAGCATGTATATTGACGGTAACCTGGAAGGTCCCTTCGGCGAAAGACGAAAAATTTCAGGCCTGCCGACTCTGCTCTTCACGGCCTCCAGCGTCATCGCGGATATCAACCGATGCGTCACTATGGACGCCAAGGTTTCAGGAGACCTCGTCTACGTCCTCGGCGAAACCAGAAATGAATTGGGTGGAGGGGAATACTATCAGATGATGGACGAGGTGGGCCTCCATGTTCCCAAAATCGATGTCGAAGAGGTCCGGCCCCTCTATCTTTCGCTGCACGAGGCCATCCAACAGGGGCTCGTCGCTTCCGTCCATGCGGTCGCAAGAGGCGGTCTGGCCCCTCACCTGGCCTTCGTGGCCATGGCAGGTGAACTGGGTATGGATATCAGCCTTGACGGGCTCTCGCTCGACCAGGGCCTTTCGACGACCCAGTTACTCTATTCCGAGTCTGCAGGGCGCTTCATTGTGACCGTGGCGCCGGAAAAGCGAGAAGACTTTGAGCGCGTCTTTTCCGGACGGAAATCAACCTGCGTGGGATCCGTCACAGAAGCGCCCTTTTTCCGTGTGCAGGACCGGCAGGGGAATCCGATCATGGAGGAGGATATTCTTGAGTTGAAAGAGGGCTGGTTGAAGCCCTTTGGAGGATTGATATGACGTCTGTAAAAGCACTGGTGCCCACGGGCTACGGCCTGAACTGCGACTATGAGACCGACTATGCCCTGAAGCTTGCGGGGGCCGAATCCGACCCGATCCACATCAACGAACTGATCCGGGCGGATAAATCCGGGGGCACTTCCCGGCTCGACGCCTACCATATCCTGGTGATCGGTGGAGGTTTCAGTTGGGCCGATGACCATGGGGCGGGCGTGGTCCTGGCATCAAAGTTAAGATACAACCTGGGAGAAGAAATCGCCCGTTTCATTGACCAGGGCAAATTGATCATCGGCATATGCAACGGATTTCAGGTACTCGTCAACCTGGGGCTTCTTCCCGGCTTTGGCGGACAATACCATGAACGTCGCGCAGCCATCACCTATAACGATTCGGGCAATTTTATAGATGCCTGGGTGCATTTAAAGGTCAATCACGATTCCCCCTGCATCTTCACAAAGGGCATCGCCGACATTGACCTGCCCGTAAGACACGGAGAAGGTAAATTTTATGCCTCGAATCAAGACATCGAAGAGCTTCTGAAGAACAACCAAGTGGCCCTTCAGTATGCGGACGAAAAGGGCGAACCCGCCCAGGGCCAATGGCCGGAAAATCCCAACGGCTCCCTGAAAGACGTTGCAGGGGTCTGCGATCCGACCGGGCGCATCTTCGGGCTCATGCCCCACCCCGAGGCCTTTAATCACCCGACCAACCACCCGAACTGGACCCGAAAAAAGGAACACCTTCTCCGTAAAGGAGAGGACCCTGAAGGCCAGGAAGGGGAAGGGGTGAAGATATTCAGGAATGCCGTGGACTATGTGAGAGGTGCAATCGAAAGGGGGGATTTGGAGAGTTGATCCTTTTTGAAGGTGATAAACCTCATCTCCCGACCAACCCGGGATCAATGAGTTCCATCCTCGACTTTTCATTGTCGGCATTTGACGCCTGGACCTCGCCTTGGCGTCTTCCATGAGCAAGTGATCTTTCAGGATGCCAAAAAAAGGTTGACAAAATTATTTTCAAGGCCCACGATATTAAGCATTGTGCATATTTAAGGGAAGGATGATCATGACACACGCATTAATCCATTTTTTTAGCTATTATTTTAGCAGGAGGTCCTGTATGGCTTAGCGTGTGCCGATGCAACCATCAACAAAGGAAAGTCAAGCGGAGCACACGCTCCGCTTTTTTTATATCCAAAATCCACTATTAAAAATCCATCCGGTTCATTCCGGGTCCCCGAAAAACATGATGAAAAAGACATCTACAAAGAACCTACAGGCTTTCACATCGGCCCCCTTTCACGAAGGATCCTGTCAATTAAGCCTCAACGAAAGGCTTAGTCTGATCGCCCTGATTGATAGAGGGATGCGTTCGAAAGCTGCGAATTCCCCCATTGTCGCTGATCTGTTCAGTGACCTCTGGGAGCTTGTGGGTGCCACCATTACCGGTAGCAGACTCCATCACCAAAGTCCTGATGACTCTCGGAATGGTTTTCGTGTTTTCGAAATAAAGGCCGAGGGCGGTGGAAACCTGGGTTATCTCAATATGCTTTATCTCAGGAAACCGATTCCCTGTTACTATCTCGCCTACGTGGAGATAGCCCCCTTCTTCAGGAAACAGGGCCTGGGGAATCGCATCCTCGATCACTACAGAAAATTTCTAGCCGAAAAATCCGCCATTGGAATCCTGGATAACATCATTCCCGAAGAGGATCCCACGTTTGACATCTACTTCAAACACTGCTGGGAACCCATAGAGCGCATCATTGGTCCCGACTTTACCGATCTTCAGGACAACTACATGGTCTACGTTCCGCCTGCATTTCAAGACAAAGACCTCAAAATGCCGCTGACCCGATTGATCCATCACCTGAAAAGAAAACGCGATTTCATAGATGCCAGGGATAACGAATTCATGGTGAAGAGGGCCATTACAGAATTCAAAGAGCTCTATGCGGTCCTTACCCTGTACTTCGGCCGGGAACTCAGGACCAAAAAAACCACCCCCCTCATGCACTTCATGTTCACCCGTTTTGTCACCAAGCTCATTGCCTTCAGGCGCCGCATAGGAGATCTTCTGGGTTATACCGGAGGTGAATCGATGGAGCAAATCGTGCTGGATCGGGATGTCTCCGCTCTTTCCGCCCATTCCTACCCTCCCCTTGAACTTGCCGGGGACAAAATTTCTATAGAATGCAACTCCGGCCTGGCAAGGCATCTTCCGCGCATGCTCAAGGAACAACCGGCCCGTTTTATCGAAACACTACCCAATTACCAACGACCAAGTCTTCGAGCCTGGATGAACGACAGGGAGATGAATCCTTCCCATAGGCTCACTCTCGGTGAGCTCATGGACCTTGGTTTTGATCCGACCCGGCTCAAGGAAATCACGATCAACGGGAAAGTCTGCATCATCGATCGAATGCAAGCAAAACAGTCTTATGAAATCGATAGGAAGCAGAGACTTCTCGAACACCTTTGTTGCAGGGTTGTCGGCATCAGATGCAAGGGAACTTCGCTGAAGACCATGCCATCACTGAGCATTATTCGAGACAGGGGAAACGCCTACGTGTTGCGACGCAAAATCCCCGGAATCCACTTGGATGAGGCCCTTGAACAACTGCGCATCGATCCGCAGTTAAAGGACCTGAATCGAGCACTTCAGCTCGATCGACTTCTCCTGCAAAGCGTCCGTGAGGCGAAGGAGCAGATCACACAATGTCTTAAGACCGAGGACCGGTCTCGACCCGACCTGTTTACCTGGTTTGTGTCATGGGACCTCAAAAATAACCGACCGAGATTGGCGGTTGACGCATCCGGGGCATTTTTTGAATCTTTGTGGGTCGCGTAACGATCGATTGAATAGAAAAAATTAAAACATAGAGGAGGAAATTTTTCAGTATGAACAAGGGACCATTAAATGGTGTAAAAGTGGTGGAAATCACCATGTTTCAGCAGGGTCCGGTCGCTGGCATGCGGCTGGGAGACCTGGGAGCGGATGTCATCAAGGTAGAGGCGCCGAGTGGAGATCCCGCCAGAGGGTTCATGAAAATCATCGGCGCCATGGCGGGACTCAAGGGAAGGAATTACTATTTCGAGCACTGCAACAGAAACAAGAGAAGCATAGTCCTGGACCTCAAGACCGAACGGGGAATGGAGATTTTTCTCAAGCTCATCGACACGGCAGACGTATTCGTAAACAATATGAGCATTGAGGCCCCCATCAGGATGGGAATCGGGCCGGATGTTCTGCTTGCGAGAAACCCGAGGCTCATTTATGCCCATGCCTCCGGGTGGGGACGAAAAGGCCCGGACGCAAACGATCTATCCTTCGATTATACCGGCATTGCCCGATGCGGACTCATGCTCTCCTGCGGCGAAAAAGGAACTCCTCCGGCCCAGATCCTTCCGGGCATCGGTGACGAGGCCGGGGCGCTGATGTGTGCCTGGGGCGTGACCGCCGCCCTCTATGCAAGAGAGAAGACCGGCAAGGGACAATTGGTTGATACCTCTTTGATGAGCGGACTCATTTCCATGCTCGGCTTTATCATGGCCGCCCCGGCCATGCTCGGACAGCAGTTCCCGAGAGAGATCCGCGCCCGGGCAGGAAATCCCGTCTATAACCATTATCAATGCAAAGATGACAAATGGCTGGCCATTGCACACCTTCAACCCGACAGGTACTGGCCGAAAATCTGCAAGGCCCTGGGCATCGAGAAACTTGAACAGGATCCCCGCTTCAACAGTATCGAGGCCAGAGGGAAAAACGCCGAGGAACTGGTCGCCATCCTGGATCGGGCCTTCGCGACCCACACCAGGGAAGAATGGATGAAAATCCTTGAAGATGAGGGGTGCATCTTCACCCCCGTGCAGTCTCCAGCGGAGCTTGCGCAGGACCCCCAGGCCTGGGCCAACGATTATTTCATAGAATATGACCACCCGACCGAAGGCCCCACCAGGGCAACGGGCTTTCCCTGGGTCTTCAGCAAGACACCGGCGGCCTGCCGGCGGCCTGCACCCGAGTTGGGTGAACATACCGGGGAGATTCTGAAAGAACTGGGGTATTCAAGCGAGGAGATCAAGGACTATGAACAGGCCCTCAGCGTCGAGTAGACCCCGACGTTCCGGTCCTCTTCACCGAGCCTACTGAAACCCGTTTAGGTATTTATTCACCCTATTTTTTAACGATACCTTGACTTTATCAGAATAAAGATTATTATGTTAACTATTCATGAAAACCCCACTGAAGGGTGGTATTTGTTCTAAAGGAAGGATCCATTTATAAAAAGTGGCAACCTGCATTTTGGAATCATGAAAATTTATCTGAAAGGAGGATGTCACTATGATAAGTGGAACTGTGAAATGGTTTAATGAACGCAAAGGATTTGGCTTTATTGAACAATCGGATGGTCCGGATGTTTTCGTGCATCATTCAGGAATCAACGCGAGTGGTTTTAAAACGCTGTACGAGGGCGATAAAGTCACTTTTGACATAGAACAGGGGCAAAAGGGCCCTGCTGCAGTGAACGTAACGGCGGCCTAAGTCTTTTAGTGAATGAGGAAAAGGGTACTCCATCTTGTTAGGGTGGAGTGCCCTTTTCAATTTGAGCAGAAAACGGGAAAAAGGCCTGCAGGTTGATTCATCAGTTCTCGAACTTTGTGCTATGGGTTGGGTGACTGATACTTATAAACGAATGGCACGAAACGAGAGAAAGGAGCTTTCCATGAATATCTATGTGGGCAATCTGGCTTACGGGGTCACAGAGGATGATTTGAAAGCCATGTTCGGCGAATTCGGAACGACGGAAAATGTTAAGATAATTTCGGATAAGTTTTCGCGGCAATCCAAGGGTTTTGGTTTTGTTGAAATGCCAAGCAACTCGGAAGCGGATCAGGCGATAAAGGCCTTAAATGGAAAGTTCATGAACGGACGAAATATCAAGGTGAATCCGGCGGACCCGGGCGGCAAACGTTCAAAGCGCCAGTCACGTAGAAAGAGGTATTAAAGCCCGGCCAGGGCTTCACCGGCTGCATGACTTCGAGTGTGCAAGGGTGCCCCCACTCTTATACGCATTCGGCGACCATATTTTTCACAATTCACAGGCAGAGGCCCTCACCCGCGATGGGGTTGAAAGGAACAGCAAAAGGCCGATGCCGTCCCGATGCAGCCATCGGTTGTGAGGAAGGTGACCGTCTTCCCTCGATTACGTCATCAAAACAGGTCACTTCGATTCCATTCTTTTGGCCTTGCCATTCGAAAAAAATCAGGCCCATGGCCGGGCAGGAGGAATTTGGAGGCCATTGGCCCAAGGCCCCCTTTGAAACGAGATGAACCATGGTTACCTTAGTGAGGCATGCCTATTTAGTTGAATGGGAAGATGTGACATGCATCTACCAAAGAGGTTTCACTCGAACTCTGAGGCGTCTTTTTTGGGTGGGGGATGATATGAAAAGATCAATGGGGACAGTCCTTTTAGGTTTTCTTATTCTGTCATGCATTCAGGGTATCTCGTTCGGCCGGGAGAAGAAATTTCTGAAGGCAAAGGAAGAGCCGAAAGGGGAAAAAAATGCCCCGAAAGCCATAGCCCTTATTCCGCCTATCGATGCCTCGATCCCCGACAAGTTGGAAAAGGCGACTTTTGCCCTGGGATGATTCTGGGGGCCTGACTCCAGGTTCGGGGTCGTGGGCGGCGTTATTCGAACCCGGACAGGATATGCCGGGGGGACAAAAGAGGATCCCACCTACCATCAACTGGGAGATCATACCGAGACCCTTCAGATAGACTATGATCCCGCCCGAATCTCCTACGAACGGCTTCTGGAAATTTTCTGGGCGAGTCACGATCCAGAGATACAATCCCGATCCTCACAATACAAGCCCGCCGTCTTCTACCACAATGAAGAGCAAAAAAAGATGGCACTGAAAACGAAAGACCGTCTCGCCACCAGGATTGGAAAAACCATTCGAACGGAGATTCTCCCTCTTTCCCAGTTTTACCCGGCCGAAGGCTATCACCAGAAATACCGACTTCGAAAGGATCCGGAGATTCTTCAGGAGTTCCGACGCTACTATCCCGGTGATGACGGTTTCATCCGTTCGACGGCCGCGTCACGGGTGAACGGATACCTCGCCGGATACGGGACACTGGAAAGGTTTGAGGCCGAGCGGACCAGCCTCGGTCTATCTGAAAAGGCCAATAGAAAACTCTACAGGATTCTACAGTCTAAAGGCCGTTTCTAACAGGTCACCGATCGAATCGCCATCGAATTTCATTCCCCTTAAACCCGTCTTTTTTCTAACCTCATATTCTTTCAAGAATTCGGTATGTTGTAAATTTTTTCTTGACAGTGAAAATTGGAATCATTCTAATTAAAGCCATGGGCAGAGGAGGAACCGGATATCGGGCTATCAAGGATAGAGATGGAGAAGGCCCTTCGGGTTGCGGGATGCCGCCTTACACGGCAGAGGAGGGCTATTCTCGACTTCCTCTCGTCCACGGATACTCATCCGAGCGCGCGTCAAGTTTTTAGGGAGTCGGAAAAGAACTGTCCGGGGCTAAGCCTGGCCACCGTTTACAATACATTGGACAAACTCATAAAGGTCGGAATTCTTAAGGTCCTGGATTTCGATTCAATGGATAATCGCCATGAAACCAATCTGACTTTTCATATCAATCTCATATGCACCCTTTGCGGAAAAATTCAGGATTTCGAAGAGGGCTCAACCCTTTACACGGAAAAGGTCAAAAAACGAGTCGGCTTTGAAGTCCGGGGCTACCGGATGGAATATTACGGCATCTGTTCCGAGTGCAGGGCCCGCAGCCCCAAGGAAAGCTGATCGATCGATGATATTCCGGACAGAGTCCCCACCGTTTGGGTATCACAGGATAAGGCTTTGATCGGGCGTGCCGTCCGGCAAACGTTTTCCGGGCAGGGCACGATAGGCTATTTTTCTGAACGATATACACAGATTTTTTCATAAAGGAGGATGGAATGGGAAAGGACAAGAAAAAATTGACGACAGGCTTCGGTAAACCCGTGGGTGACGACCTGAATTCCATGACTGCCGGTACCCGAGGGCCTGTCCTCATGCAGGACGTACATCTTCTGGAAAAGTTATCTCATTTCGATCGGGAACGGATTCCCGAGCGCGTGGTCCACGCCAAGGGGGCGGGGGCCGGGGGATATTTCGAGGTGACCGCCGATGTCACGAAATACACGAAGGCCAGGTTTCTCTCGGAAGTGGGGAAGCGAACCGAGGTCTTCGCACGCTTCTCAACCGTGGGGGGTGAGAAGGGCTCAGCCGATGCCGCCCGAGACCCCCGGGGCTTCGCCGTAAAGTTCTATACCGAGGAGGGCAATTACGATCTGGTGGGAAACAATACCCCGGTCTTCTTCATTCGGGACCCGCTCAAATTTTCCGACTTCATTCATACACAGAAACGTCATCCTGCGACGAATCTTCCGGATCCGAATATGTTTTGGGATTTTCTGTCCCTCACCCCGGAATCCATCCATCAGGTCACGATCCTTTTCTCCGACCGGGGTACACCTGCCACATTTCGCCATATGAACGGGTACAGCAGTCACACCTTCAAGTGGTACAACGAGAAGGGCGAATACGTCTGGGTGCAATACCACTTCAAGACGGACCAAGGAGCAAAAAACCTGACCCGTGAAGAGGCAAAACAGCTCGCAGGGGAAGATCCGGATCATGCCACGAGGGACCTCTATGAGGCCATCGAACGGGGTGATTACCCTTCCTGGACCCTCGAGATGCAAATCCTTACACCGGAGCAGGCCAGGGATTTCCAATGGGATATCTTCGATATTACCAAGGTGTGGCCCCATGGGGAGGTCCCGCCCATCAAAATCGGCAAGCTGGTGCTGGACCGCAACCCGGTCAACTACTTCGCGGAGGTGGAGCAGGCCGCCTTCAGTCCCGGAAACGTCGTGCCCGGGATTGCCGTTTCCCCGGACAAGATGCTTCAGGGCCGGGTGTTTTCCTATCACGATACCCACATTCACCGACTGGGGCCCAATTACCACCTGATCCCCGTGAACGCCTCCAAGCATGCCCCGGAAAACAGCTACCAACGCGACGCGTCCATGCGTGTGGACGGCAACGGAGAAGGCGGGCCCAACTACTGGCCCAACAGTTTCGATGGGCCGGGGCCGGATCCCATGGCGAAGGAACCCCCCCTGGAGATCGAGGGAACGGCCGGGCGGCATACCTTCTCCCACCCCAATGACGATTTCGTCCAGGCGGGAAATCTCTATCGCAAGGTCATGACCGATCAGGATCGGG
>CAZXWJ010000066.1:0-17960 GCA_964644375.1 uncultured Desulfobacteraceae bacterium
TATGCCGAGGCAGAGGTCAAAGGATGGATCCAGTTTCTGAGAGATCGAATCGACTACTGGACCAAAAAACAGGTCCAACTCTACATCAAGTCCCCGACCGGGCCTCCCGAGATCAGGCCCTAAGCGGCAGCTATGGATCCCCCCGTTGACGGGGGATGCTCCAAGTTGGAAAACGCAGGCCTTTTGACCGGATCCTCAACAGGGTCCGGTCAAAAGCGGCGGGAAACCGAAAACGTCGGCCTGTTCGATTTGCGTAGGACGTTCGGGCTGCGGCCCAAGGAAATCAAAGGGCGCCCCGAAGACAAAAGGAAACAGGCCTGAGGAAAGCGCTGAAAGATAAAACAGGGATATGACAATGCTCGAAAAATTTAAGAACTTCGATCCAGCCCTCAGATTCGGGGTTTCTATGCTGTACTAAAAAGAGGATCCCCGAGAGGAAGGAGGTGATATTGCATTATAGACTGAGGTGAAAACGGGACCATCTTATTAAAGGAGGTGTTTTATGAAGACTCAAGGAAGACTGTTATCCTGTGTTTTAACATTTCTTTTCATTTTGATTCTTCGTCCCGCAATTGCAGCGGAACCAATCAATTGTGTGGACCTGGCCAACGACCTGGCCGGTCTTGCCGGCGACCCATTCGTCAAAGCTGCAACCAGTGAAATCGTCGTCGGCAGCGATCCGCACTACTGTCAGGTAGATATCCTGTGCGGCACCGGTCCGGACCAGAACATCAACATACGCGTGGGCCTGCCGCTCAATTCGGTGGACGGCGGTAGCGGCGGTGTGGAAGGGGCCTGGAACGGGCGCACGCAGGGGATTGGCGGCGGCGGTTGTTCCGGCAATCTCAACGTTACCAGCCCGGTCAGCGCGGGATACGTCGGCTCCGGCAATGACACCGGCCACAGCGGCGGCAGTTGCACGCCGGGCGTCAATGAGGACGGCACATACAACTTCCAGTTCATTAACGACTTCATCCGCAATGGCATCAAGGCCCAGGTGCTCTATATGAAGTCGGTCGCGAAGAGCTACTACGGCATGGAGCCCGCATACAACTACTGGAACGGATGCTCGACCGGCGGACGCCAGGGCTACCTGCTGGCGCAGGAACTCGGGACGGAGCTCGACGGCATATTGGCCAATGCGCCGGCGATCTACTGGACGCGTTTCCAGACCGAACAGATGTGGGGTCAAATCGTCATGAAGGACTTGGTCGGCGGCCCGATCGACCGGGACAAACTGGATCAGGCCACAACCTCGGCGGTTAGTGCCTGCGACGCGAACGACGGCGTGATCGACGGCGTCATCGATGATCCCCGTACATGCACATTCAGCGCCACTGAGAACATCTGCGGCGAGCCGACTGCACCGGCGGAGAACTGTCTGACGCCAGCGGAAGCAGAGGCGATCGACATGATCTGGGACGGGCCGCGCAATGCCGACGGCGATAAGATCTGGTTCGGCCTCGACCGCGGCACCAACCTACGCTCTCTCAATGGCACGAACCCGTTTGCCCTCGGCGTCACTCAGTTTCAGTGGAACGAGCACGATCGAAATTTCGACTGGACGACGGTGTCGATCGACGGCTACGCGCAAGTGGCGCAGGACGGCTCACGCAACATCGCCGACGTTACCGACACGTTCGGCGATCTTGACACGTTCCGGCGTAGCGGCGGAAAGATGCTTACATATGTCGGCACGAGCGATCAGCTCATCATGCCCCGCGGGGTGATCCATTATTACCGGCAGATGGCCTCGCGTTACGAATACCGCCGCGATCACGGCTTCCGCAACGGCGCCGTTAAAGGACACGGCAACAATGTCGACTTCAAGGGGATACAGCAGTTCTACCGACTGTTCCGTGCGCCCGGCGTCGGGCATTGCGGCGTGCGTGGCCCGGAACCCTTCGACGCATTGGTTGATTGGGTGGAGAACAGCAACGCGCCTAATGAAATTGATGTAACAATCGGGGGGCACGGCCGGCGATTGTGCCCGTACCCACAGATGGCCATTTATGACCCGCAGTGCAACGAACCTGATGATGCAGACTGCTTCTATTGCGGCGGGAACCTGGAAACACCAAGTACTGTCTGCAACGACGTGCTCGTGAAGTATAAGCATGAAGTGAAAGGTCCGCTCGACTTCACCGGCACCGGCCTCAACCGGCATGAATGTAACGTTAACGATCATTGCCAGGGACCCTGACAATAAGGCTATGGAAGCGCCGTGAACCGACGGCGTTTATACCCGGCGGGCGCAACGGAGCACCCGCCGGGCCCGATGCTCTCGCACCCGACCTGTACTGGCCAATGAAATACCACCAGTGAACCGGGTGGTATCAAGAGCCCCCCATTCAGTTTCTCTATAGGGCAGTTTGCTCGGCTCAGCCCTCATTAAGCCATTAAGGGCACGGCCCCCGCCCAGCCACGCCCAATTAATTTTGCCAGCGCCTTATTCCGAGAACTCCCACCAGACCAGAGCCGAGAAGAATAATTCCTGCGGGGATGGGGACTGTAGTTTCAGGTTCGGTCAAAAATGCTCCAGACCCGGACGTGTAGTCGATGTCAATCAAGTCATTCCCCGCCGCATCCGTACTGAAGCCCAGATTGAATGTTCCCGTATGACCGAAACGCGCATAACCGTCTTTCAAATCCCTGATTTCCAGGGTGGCCCATATGCCGATTTCATGGGGATCATAATATATGGTATCCCAATAATGAGTTTCAAAATTATAGATCTGCCCTGTTACCACGCTCTGGGTGGGGTCAATGGTCAATCGTTTGGACATGTGGGCCTCTCCATCCGTTAAATCCCAGTCCTCGATGTTGTTCTGGGGAATCCTCATGGCATCGACCCCACCCCACGCCGCGTTTAGAGCGGTGTACATCTTTTGGTTGCTTTCGGCATTATAGGTCCCATACACATCCCAGTAGACCCAGACGTAAAATGGATCCGTTAGATTATCATCCCAGTCAAGGATCAGGGTCTCCGCCAGGGTGCCCCGTGCGGTGGCTTGGGCCGAGCCCGTGGCCTCCAGTTCAATGCCAATACTTCCGGACAGCAGGGAACTCCTGGCATAGGCATATGCGGAATCTGCGCCGTTCGACATCTGGATTTCCCGGTCGGTCTGTTTATCCCCATCCCGAAGCGTTACATAGTCGGAATCTGAACCGCTGGGTGAATAGTACCCGGCCTCGGCCCCGATAAGATAAACATAGGCATGTGAATCGGCTTGAAAGAAAGACCCCATAAGGATCACACTTATACTCAGAATCGCCAAAATCAGCTTCATCGTTGTCCTCTCTAATGTTTTTTTACTTAATTTATCAACTGTGCCTACCTGTCTTAATGCTTGTCAGGCCAAAGCCCTAATAATGGTTTGCTGACCTCGGAAATATCCAGCGCAATGCTAGAGCTAAACATTATAGCAATATCTGTGCCGAAAGCGAGGTATTGTATTCCTTTTAATAACAAACAGATATAAACTGATATATTGGAATATGGGTAAAGGGCTACCATTTTATATGTAAAAACCTACTGTTAAATAGTAGAAAATTACACGATGCCTGGCAGGCGTGGAATTGGGGACGAGGACGGCATGAGTGTCAGACCGACACTGATCTTTGACGTAAGATTTTTACTTTCCTGTAAAATAAGGGCGTTATGGTAGGATAAATTTTTCTTGGCACTACCGGTTCGTTGAGTGACCATGGTCAATTTTCTTTCATCGTAGGCGGCATAGCGACTCCAACTGATTGGAGAACTTTTCCACAAACGCCCTTGCATTCACTTCTGATCGAAAAACGCTTGCCGTTTTCTTCGATTGTTACTTGCTGTAATAGGGGTCAACTCTACTCTTGGCTCATATCGTGTGCTGAAATAACATCGGATTATGTCCAGACCACTGAGAATACAATATCCGGATGCATGGTATCATGTAATGAATAGAGGGCAAAAGGGGACAATCCTTAAATATTCCAATAACTCAGTTTTCCAATTGAAAACCCTTTTCCTTGACTGTCTTCTCACCTCTTTGAACGGCGTAATTCACCGCCGAAATCGTCATGTCAAGCCTCTTCGCCAAATTCGTCATAGAAACCCCGCGTTCCATAGTGATAGCCTGGGGCCGGGCCAAGCTAATATGCTGTGATTAAATCAAATATGTTGAAAATGCCTTTAGCCTTTTACCTCCTCCTCCCCCTCAATAAAAAAACGCCGTCATCCTCCTGAAACACTCATCGATGCTGTCCGCATTCACGTGGTAGGAGCCTTCGATGATCCTGACGGGCAACCCCATCTTGACGTACTGCTGCGAAGGCAGAGCGGACATGTCGTATTCGAGGAATAAACAACCTGATCGCACGAACATTCGGATCCCTTCAAAATTCGGGAACACGCCGATCAGGATATCGGATTCGTGTTGTGCACAGTCAGGTTTTTAATTTTAATTATTTGATGGTTTTAGCACGTTGTGCCGATAGTAATTATAAAGGACCTGAAGGGAGGTTCCCGGCATGTTTATGGTTGGCGTAAAAATCTGGTTAGGCTTTATTTTCCTGGTGTTTCCTTTTGAGTACGGGTTGAACCTGGTTTCCATCCCCATGGGGATGATCGGGGTCATTTTCGTCCTGGCCGGCATTGCAAGCGTTATCAATCTGATCATTGGTTTGAAAGAAAAGACATCCAGCTCTCCTCGTTCGACGGACAGAACCGAACAGCTAGAGCCCAATTCCTGATTCTCTCCTTCTCCAGCCGGTGAACCTCCCTCAGCTCCGACAGGAAGAATCCGAACCCGTCATCTCAATCCGTTGGTGTGTCCCCGCTCGATAAGTCGGCTGACGGGTCGGTCAGTGGCTCTTGTATCGCGAGTGGCGCATTGAAGCAAACTGGATCTTAAACTCCTGAATCTCGGCACACGACCTGTATTTGGAAAGAATTGGCGAACATTCCGATCTATCCAAAGAGTAAATCTCATCGAAGGCCAACGCTTGTAGAGCGTGTATAAGCCGGGCCAAATTCCAACGACAAATTACCCCCTCCCAAGACACAAACCTCGCTCGCGGTTACACGTTCGCGGCTTGATAAAGAGGCAAGATTGATGAATTCGAAAAAAGCCAACAATGAGACGACTTCGTAAAAAGATCCAAATGCAAGGCTTGCGAATCTTGAGGAGTGAGGCGTACTTACCGTACGCTGCAATGACGAAAGATGAAGCGTAACGCAGCAGTTAGACTTTTTACGAAGCCGTCAAGATCAACGAAAAAAAACCTCATCAGGTATGAGGCGCAGCGTAACAGCTAAAGGGGTAAAAGGGGACATTGATTTCAAAACATGTTATCCTTTTTGTTCCATAGGTTCCACCCACCCGCTTGATTTATTTCATCGCCTTCTATAATGTTGAAAATCGACCGACCGGAGCCTGAGACATAAAGGAATGACTATGTTGAAAAACACATTTGCCCACATACCGAACATAGGACTCAAAACCGAAGAGCGCCTTTGGCACTCGGGAATTCTGGATTGGGATGATTTTTTATTGCCGCCCTCACTTAAATTTTCCCGTAACAAGATCGACCATATAGCAGGTACCCTCCGGGAGTCACAAAGGCATTTGGAGAACCGAAACCCCGATTATTTTCAGGAACGGTTACCGCCCAGTCTTCACTGGAGGATGTTTCCCGAATTCAGGGCCTCTACCTTATATCTTGATATCGAGACCACCGGCTTGGAGAATTGGGAAAACCATATCACATCGATTGCGACCTATGATGGGAAGTCTGTATCCTGTTATGTGCACGGTCAGAACTTGGACGATTTCGCCCGTGACATCCAAGAGTATAAAGTGCTCGTCACCTATAATGGGAAATCCTTTGATATTCCCTTTATAGAACATTATTTTGGAATAACCCTCTCCCATGCTCATCTTGATTTGAGATATATCCTGGCGAGCCTCGGCTATAGAGGCGGACTGAAGGGGTGTGAAAGACAACTGGAAATCGACCGCGGGGATTTAGTGGATGTCGACGGGTATTTTGCTGTCCTGCTTTGGGATGAATATCAACGAAACAAGAATCAAAAGGCATTGGAAACACTGCTTGCCTATAACATGGAAGATACCGTTAATCTTGAAACCCTCATGGTGCTCGCCTACAACCTGAAATTAAAGAGAACACCATTCTTTGAGGCCCATCAACTGCCCCTCCCTCTCCGCCCGGATATCCCCTTTGAAGCAGATCTAAAGACAATCGACGGCATCAAACGCCGCATATTCAGCAGTCCGGGCGTCTATTGAAACGGTTCGCCCATTCCCATTGAGATAAAACTTCGGAGGGATGATGGCCTTAATGATAGTGACAGGGTCACGCTTGACTCATGTGTACTGCAGTGTTAATTTCTTCGATACGTTTTTTTAACTGCCGATTCCCGGATATCTTCCCCCCATTCTTTCTACTACACTGGTCACCGAACCGGATCGTTGATATTGAACCCTCGGCCTATCTCATCCATTTTTACCCTTTACTTCCCGCATACTTTCACTTTTATCCTTGTCGCATTCGGGGACAGCTCCCTGGACTAGGGGATCTCTTTATGATACTTTACGGAAAAAAGAACCCTTCACCCCAGTCCAGAAAATTGTTGCTTCCTAATTGCCGACGGCAGTTTCTTTCTGCCTAATATCCAATTCTCTTGTGAGACGGGCCTTTCGCCGGTGGTTTCAGAGTCTTTTAAGATGAAGGTCTATCCGGGTTTACGACCACATAACTATCCATCATGTCCATGCGTTCAATGACGCCTTCAACAAACTTTTTTTCTCCGAAGAGATCGAATATCCAGTATCCTTTGCCTTCAGCCTCTACCCGGGCGACGTCCTTCATGATTTCCTTTTGCCCGTTTTCGGAGTCGATGTACACGGTGCTCAAACACATATCTGCCTCCAAGTTGATGTCTTCTGCGATCCTGCGTTTGGGGATCGTCTTTTTTCTAAAAGCACTGATCGTTACAGACGCTATGTCTCAGAGAGCAGGCTGTCCAATACCTCTCCTGCCGCATGAAAGGATTTTCCCCGGTTCAGCACGCGGCCTTCCAGGCCGGCATCGAATACCATTGGGTCGTTTGGAATAGTGCCGATAATTTCAATATTTCTGCGCCTGAGTTTTTCCTCCAATTTTTGAGCCACTTCATCCGAAGGAATTTTGTTCAGGACAGCCGCTACGTCTTTGTTCATGCCGGCGGCGAGATCTTTTATTTTTTCAGCCACGTTCACGGACTCAAAAGAGGGCTCGACCACCAGGAGAACCTTGTCAATGGCCTCGTCGATGCCTCGCCCGAAATGCTCTACCCCCGCCTCCATGTCTATGATGGCGATTTCATTTTCACCCAGGCGGAGCTTTTTGAGAAATTCCCGGTTCAGCACGCCCATGGGACAGGCGCAGCCCTCCATGGCCTGCAGGATCTTGCCAATGCTGACCTGCATAAGACCGTTTCGGCTTTGGGCATACTCGGCGGGGATATCATTCAGAAAGATACTTTCCTGATTTAGAACAGTGCTCCGGCCCATTTTTTCCTTCACCGCGGCCTTTCCTCCTGCAAGTTCCATGAGCGGGGCGGGTGGGTTTTCAAAGCCGAGCATCCGATAGAGCCCGGAGTTCGACTCGTCCGAGTCGACGACAAGCACACGAAGGTGCCTTGAGAGTGCCTGATCGGCCAGCAGAGTCACGATCGTGCTTTTGCCGCTTCCTCCCTTTCCGCTGACAGAAATTTTCATATTTGAACTCCTTTCCTTGTTGCCTGAACTTCGCCCTCACGGGGCGAACTCCAGGCCATTTTTTCCCTTTGAAGGGTTTACCCCCGGGTCCCGCAAAATTCGGGTATCAAATCTCCGACACCGTAATTGCATCATGCTCACACACCTCGATGCAGCTTTCGCAGCCGAGACACTCTTCAGCGTTTACGGGCACGGATTTTTCATCCTGAAGTTCGTAGACATCCACAGGACAAACTTCAACACATTCACCGCAACCGATGCATTTTTCAGTGTTCACTTCTGGTTTGTATGCCATGTAATTTTCTCCTTAATGGTTTTAAAAAGATTTCGAGTCTGCCGTCTAAAATCGCTGCCATTTCCAACGCAGACACTCCGGGCCGTTCATGGGGCCTCAAGACGCAGCTTGCCCCTTGGCGCCCCGTATTACGACAAAGGATCCTTCCCCATGACCAGGTTTGACGGGTTCGTTCTCAGCCTTTTCTCTCATGCGCGCTGAAGGTTCCACGCCGTCTTTGATCCCCAGTGGTTCCGCAAAACGGCCTGTGCCCACTCCGACTTCCATGCCCTGTCCCCCGGAGGTGACCAGTGCTCTGACTGCCCGCAATTCGGCCTCGTAGACCAGGCGGTTTTCCTCGAACCAGGCCTCGTATTGTTCCGAATACTTCTCAAAAGGGGTGGTCTTGGGCATGCCCTGCTTTTCCTTTCAAATCTCCAAGTGCTGTGCCAGGTCTTCCCATAGCCTTTTGACGGCCCCGGCGCCCTTGGAATCACCGTCGAATTCAAAGACCGTCTTGCCCTGGACCATGGCCTTGGTAAAGACGGGATCAAAAGGTATCCGGCCCATGGTGGTGATGTCTTTTTCCCTGGCAAAGGCCTCGATGGCCTGCCCTTCATCGGGGTTGAGATCAAACTTGTTGATGCAGACCATGGCAGGGATCTGAAAAAAGGCCGCCAGTTCGGCCACCCGCTCCATGTCGTGCCTGCCTGAAACCGTGGGTTCGGCCACGATAAGGACCGCCGTGGCCCCGCCAAGGGAGGCGATCACCGGGCAGCCGATCCCGGGGGGACCGTCGGTCAGGAGTAGGTCCAGGCCGTTCTTTTCTGCAAGCTTTTTACCTTCCTGCCGGATAAGGCTCACGAGTTTGCCAGAGTTTTCTTCGGCAATGCCCAGGCTGGCGTGTGCCATGGGGCCGAAGCGGGTGTCGGAAAGAAACCACTCGCCGCAGGTGTTCAAAGGAAACTCGACGGCCTTCTCAGGGCAAAAGTAATAGCAGACCCCGCATCCTTCGCATTCAATACTGTCCACCACAAAATCTTCGCTGATCGCATCCCAGTTGCATAACTCCCTGCACAGGCCACATTGGGTGCATTTATCCTGATTGATTTTGGCTGTATGACCGGACTGAAAATCATGGTGCTCTTTGATCTGAGGATCCATAATGAGATGCAGGTCTGCTGCGTCCACGTCCGCGTCACAGAGCACCTTGTTTTTTGCCAGTGAGGCGAAAGCGGCAAGCAGGCTCGTCTTCCCTGTTCCGCCTTTTCCGCTTATGACGACCAATTCTTTCATGAGACCTTCCTTTTCCTTTTATTGATTTGAGCTTCAATTTGATGTTGCATCTTCAGGAATTTTTCTTTCCATTCGGGCATCATCTCGACGATCATTTCACCTTTGGAGTAGGCCTCCGCGATACCCCGGTCAAAGGGGATCTCCATCAGGATGGGAATCCCTTTGTCTTTTGCGTAGTCCCTGACGTCGTCATTGCCCATGTCCGAGCGATTGATGACCAGCCCGCACGGTATATCGAGGATGTTCACGGCACCGACGGCAAGTTTGAGGTCGTGTAGACCAAAAGGCGTAGGCTCTGTGACCAGCAACACGAAATCCGCATCTTTCATGGCGGCGATGACCGGACATGAAGTGCCTGGCGGAGCGTCGATGATGGTCAATGCGTCGGGTCGGGCGTATTCCCGCACTTTTCTGATCAGGGGAGGGGCCATGGCCTCGCCGACCCTCAGTTTCCCGTGGATGAATTCCACCCCGTTTCGGCCTCCCTGTTCGATTACGCCGAGTTCACGGTGTGATTCGGTAATGGCCTTTTCCGGGCATACCCTCACGCACCCGCCGCAACTGTGGCAGAGTTCGTGAAAGGGCAACACGGTTTCGCCGATGACCACAATAGCCTTGAACTGACAGATCTCCCCGCATTTCCCGCAAAGGGTGCATTTATCCATGTCCACGTCCGGCACGGGGGTGTTGATGATCTTGACCTCCCGGATCTCGGGCTTGATAAAGAGATGGGAATTGGGTTCCTCCACGTCGCAGTCCAAGAGCTGAACATCTCCTTCAAGAGAGACGGCCAGGTTCGTGGCGATAGTGGTTTTCCCTGTGCCGCCCTTTCCGCTTGCTATGCTGATAATCATGGTTCGCTCCTTGTTTTCTCTATTTAGAGGCCTGTTTCGGTTTGGGAACAGATCCTGTCTTGGGTCTTGTCAATTTTTCCACCTGATCCACGATTTTGCCAAAGGCTTGAGTGAACGGGAGTTGATCATTCCCCAGTACACTCATGGTTCCCGTGTCACCGCTTTGAACCACCTCCGGCTCTATGGGCAGGGTTCCCAACAGCCGCAAATTCTCTTTTTTTGCGGTCAACTCGCCTCCCCGGGAATTGAAAAGGTCAATCACCTTTCCGCAATGAGGGCACCTGAGACCGCTCATGTTCTCAATGACGCCCAGGATCTCCATTTTGACCTGACGACAGAAATTGATGGATTTTCTGACATCAGCCAGGGAAACCTCCTGGGGGGTGGTCACAACAACGGCCTTGGCATCCGGGATGTTCTGAGCCACGGTCAGGGGTTCGTCTCCGGTGCCGGGCGGAGAATCAATCACCAGATAGTCCAGGTCCATCCAATCGATATCCGAAATAAACTGTCTGATCACCCCACCCTTGAGGGGGCCTCTCCAGATGGTTGCCGCGTCCTTGTCTCCCATAAGGACTTCGATGGACATCACTTCCATGGTGGGGAGGTATCTGACGGGCTGCATCTTTCCCCCGTGACCCCCGGGAAGCGGGCTCCCCTTTAGACCCAGCATGCGAGGGATGCTGGGACCGTGGAGATCCACGTCCATGAGACCGACGTGATAATCCCTCTGGGCCAGGGCCACGGCGAGATGGGCGGCCACACTGCTTTTACCCACGCCTCCTTTACCGCTCATGACGAGGAGCTTGTTTTCTATGTGATGGAGCGTGTCTTTAATCTCCCGATCCTGCATTTCCATCTGGTCTTTTCTTGCTTTCTCATCCATTTCCTGCTTTTTCATCGAATTTGCCCCTTTCTATCTCTTTCCCCGGTCTTTGATCCTGGCCGTGAAGGCTTCAAGTTGAATGCCGTGTGGTCTTCTTTGGGCCACAGGGCCTTTTGCTTTGTTCATCCTCCTGTTTCAGAAAAGACAGCAAATGTGATGCCAAGAATCCAAAAAGACAACGCCCTGCTTCAAAACGATAAATCTTGATGCTATCGTAAAAAGGCGAATTCACGTCATTCCCATGACTACGGCAGTTCTGAACACCTTGAAAAGACTGGATTCCCGTCTTCGCGGGAATGACGGAAATAAGGTCACGGAATTTTTTTTGAAACCGCTGATTACAGGAGACTGCAAAAAAATAAAATAGGGAGTAGAAGGGGAAAGGGGCAAAAAGAGTCGCGTTTATGCGACGATAGAGGGCGTCTGAGTCGCTATGGCGCGACGTTATCGGATTTGCTTGGGATAGGCCCTTCCGTCCTTCTCCTGATGCGATTACTTATAAACAGGTTACCATAGACGGATTATTTTCTTCCCCTCCCGCAGTTCACCCCTTACCTTTTCCATATGTCGGAGAGTTGCAATTTCTCTTTCAAGATCAGATGGTTTTATTTGAAGCCTTTCTATTATGATTTTTGCCTCTGCCCCTCCGGTTTCCGTTAATATCTGTAATATTTTTGATTGAGTTTCAGTAATTTCAACATTAGATCCATTTTCCTTTGAAAAAGATTTAGCACTGTATACCGCCCACGGGTCACATGCCTTGGCGGGCGAAAGGGCTTCAATATAACAATCCTCGCATAAAGTTTGCCCATGTAATTCCCTTTCTTCTCCTGCTTCAATATCCTCTTCACATCTATCACATCTCATTTAATAACCTCCTTAGTTGTAATAGAACCTTTGAAATCTGATTCTAGAATTTCCCGGATACCGGTACTCTTGATACCAGGCCATATCATCCCGACAAGGCCTGCTTATTGGCAGTATCCTGATTACACATAAAAGAAACCTTCTAAATATGCTGCAAATCGTCATAGACACATAAACTCATAAAGTTTATGCAAGCATGATTAGGCCAGCAACCCAGCTTAGATCATCTTTGTTCGATAAGCTCGCATTTTTTGCTTTTTGGGCGGGCCATCCGGAAGATTGCATCAATTGGGTGACATCGATGCCAAAACCTGACATAGATGGGCGAGCAATCTCATTGTGACGGCAGGGTTTATTTTCTGCTAGAACACAGCAGTTTTTTTTATCGTCACAGAACAATTCTTTACATGATCCGCCAGCAAACGCTTTTGACTTCTCAAAACCTAGCTCGATGGCTTTCTGCTCCACAACCGCTACAATTTGATGTAGCAGTTGAAACACTCCCTTGCGCTCATCGGAAAACATAACGGATGTAGGCAGTTCGATTCTCACGGTAATGGAATATTTGCTCTGGGCCTGCCACTTCCTAAATTCGACTGGGCCTTCCACATTGGGCGGGCAGTTTGCAGCAAGGCCATAATACGGGCAAGGGTATGCCCCGTTACATAGAGCCGCCAAACAATCTTTAACCTGAATCTCTTTGGACGATATAATGGCGGAAGAAGTTGCCCCAAGCCGTTTTGCTTCCCGGGTTAAATGTGCAGGCTGTTGTTTTGATATCATCTTATTTTTCATATCTTTAATTTTTTTCTGGCCATGCTAATTACTGAATTATAGGTTGACATTATTGTCAACCTATATGAAATAATTTAGGCAGGTTGACGCTATTGTCAATCTATATCTATTTTTTTATGAATTTTTTCTGATGGGGCCAAACCTACGCTTGACTCATGTGTCCGGCAGTTTTGGTCTCTTCCGGTGTCTCCTTGGAAACAAAGCCCATGTACATTTTCCGGCTAACGGTCTTTTCATTGGAAAACTGAGACGGGATAAAGTCCTTGTACAGCCAATTCCATTTATCGGCATCGGATAAATACCCGTGATGACCGACCCATGGATACTTGTTCAAAACTTTTACCAAACCGGTTGCCAGAGGATTTCTATGAATATATCTCAACAGGTCCGGGTGATAACGGTCCCCCTCTAAGTATAGAAAACCTGGATGAAAAGGTTCATATCGTTTTAATGACAAAGGGAGGATACATGATGAATTTTCTGGAAGGGTTCACACCCTATAAACAAGAAGATGCCGAAAAATACAACAGGCTTCGATGGTGGCCGGGGTTGACCTTCGGAGATATACTGGACAGGGCTGCGGATATCTATCCTGACAAGGAGGGCTTTGTGGATAACCGGAGCCGGTTGACCTTTTCTCAGATGAGAGAAAAGACCGACAGGCTTGCGATTGGACTTATGGACCTCGGGATAAGGCCAAAGGACCGGGTATTGGTTCAAATGCCCAACTGGAACGAGTTCGTCCAGGCCTATTTCGCCCTTCAGAAGATAGGCGCCATCGCCGTTCTATTGATCGACCGGTATCGACAATATGAAATCAACCACCTCTTCCAACTGACCGGTGCGACTTTCTGGATACTGCCCGAGAAATATAAAAAGACGAACTACCTTTCCATCATCGATGATGTCTTGAAAGAAAATGCTCAAGTGGAGCACGTGATACTTGCCGGGGGAGGGCAGCACGAGGCCCTTCTAAGCCTTGAAAAATTGACCGATAAGGGTGAATTGACCCGGGACAACCTCTCCAGATTGGCCGACAGAAGGCCGGACCCCATGCAGGTAGCCCACATGGGACCCACCGGTGGAACGACAGGCCTGCCGAAGGTCGTCCCCCGCACCCACAACAGTCTGGTTTGCGGCAGTGAACATGCAGCCCTGTCATGGGATATGAACCTTCACGATACCTGTCTGCTTGCGGGACCTGTTGGACATGATCTGACCTTTACAAAAGGCCTCCTCGGCAGTTTGCTCACACTTGGGAAGATCGTTTTTCTGAATTCCCTGGATCCTGCCGACATCTGCAAAACGATCGAGCAGGAGAAGGTCACGTCGATCGTGTGGGTACCGACGCTTGCCAAGAGGCTGGTCGATTTTGAAAGACTCACGGATTACGACCTGACTTCGCTCAAAAAAATGCATTGCGGCGGTGGCGCCAGCCTCCCTGACCTTATCAAAGACGTCAGGGAAAAGCTTGATTGCGCCTACTACAACGGTTACGGGGGTACAGAGGGTCAGAGCACCCTTACGCGGTCAAAGGACGATGTCGAGACGATTTATACGACCGTAGGGAAACCCACCTGTCCCTACGATACCTACAAGGTTGTGGACAAGGACGGCAATGATCTACCCCCCCGGACGTCCGGAGAACTCTTGATCAAAGGTCCCGGCGTGCATACGGGCTATTACAAAAACCCCGAAGAGAACAAAAAGGTCTTTGACAGGGACGGATTCTTCAGGACAGGGGACGTGGCGAAGATCAGTGAAGAGGGATATGTCACGCTCACCGGAAGGATAAAGGAAATGATCAACCGCGCAGGGGAGAGCATCAGCGCGGCAGAGATCGAAAAACTCATCACGGAACATCCGGATGTGGCCTTTGTCGCCGTCATTCCCATGCCCGATCCGTTGATGGGTGAAAGGGTCTGCGCCTATATCCAGCCCGGGCCGGGCGCCAAACTGACCTTCGATCAGATCATCGCCTTTCTGAAGGACAGGAAGGCATCCGTACTTCAGCTTCCGGAGAGAATGGAATTCATCGATGCCATGCCCTTTACCAAGGCGGAAAAAATCGACAAACTGGCCTTGAAAAAAGACATCGAGGGAAAGCTCGATTAGAAGGAAACAGAAAATTTACCGCATAAGAGTGTCCCCCTTCTCCCGCATCTCAGAAAGAGACCGATGAAAAGGGCGGGTGAGAAGTGTAGGGATACAGTGCGGCGGCAGGTCAGGTGACTTCAAAACGTAGTTCTTTCTCTTTTTCTCTGACCTCGGAACACCTCCTGCTGCCCATATATCTCAGGCTTTTCAAGGTGTCCACCAATTCAGGGTAACTTCACCCCCCCCAAGGGCCATATAGACGCGTTTTTAGGGTTGGTTTTACGCATATCCATAATTCTTGCAAAATGTTAGCTTCGTCTGACCCAATCCCAGGAGTAAGTAATTTTTATTATCAAGCGGATATTTGTTTTCGTCATTCCGCATAAAATTTTTAGCGTTATCCGGAGTGCTATGTAGTCATGCGGCCGTTATACGCTGCAAATCACTTATGTCGAGAGACTGCTCAGCTTTCCACAAGTCATATTGTAATTGCAGTCGCATCCAGCCTTCCGGCGTACGGCCGAAAACTCTATACAATCTCAAGGCCATCTCCGGGCTAATCCCCGCTTTTCCATTAAGAAGGCAAGAAAGAGTCTTTCGCGTGACTTTCAAGGCTTTGGCGGTATCGGTGACAGTCAAGCCAAGGGGCTCAACACATATTTTTCTGATTATTTCGCCTGGATGTGGCGGATTATGCATACGCATGGTATTCACCTCTAATGATAATCCTCATAGTTTACGTCCACAGCATCACCTTTTATCAACTTAAAGGTAACGCGCCAATTACCACTTATTTTCACAGCCCACGTTCCTGCACGCTTACCTTTCAGTTCATGCAGATTCAATCCTGGCAAGTCTATATCCTAAATCGTTTCAGAAGTTTCAAGAAGGGCCAAGACGTATCTAAGGCGCGTCACATGTTGGGGATTGACGCCTGAAGCCTTTCCACATTCGAATAATTGTTTCAAGCCTTTGTGGTTGAATTTCTGAATCATGTTGGTATGCTGTAACCAGATACGTTGCAGGTGTCAAGCTTTAAAATTATTTGCAGGCAACGGCAAACTTACAGGCGCCTGCTTTTTGGTGTCCTGTGCAGTGGTTGGTTCGGCCCGTTACATTACGCTTCTAATAATCGTCGCTGCAACAGGGCCTGCATGTCACGATGGCCATCCGCAATCAGCAGAACATAGACGTTTTTATCCATAACTCGGTAAATGATGCGGTAAGGTTTGAAAAAGATCTCGCGATATTCTCGAATCCCAAGCTCTATCAGTTCTTTTGGATAGACACCCCGCTCAGGGAATTCGGATAACGTGGAGAAGATTTTCTCGATCTGTTCTAAAATATAGTCGGCTTTTCGAGGTGAATCATGTGCAGCGATGTAATCATAAAGCTCGTTAAGATCACGTGCTGCATCGGTGGTCAGAAAGAGCGCGCATGGCATCACCGACCCTCCCGCTGTTCGCGAAGACGCTTTATCACATCTTCAGCGGGTAAAATCTTGCCTTCCTCAACCTGCCGTATCCCGAGTGACAGAATTTTCAAGAGAGCAATAGTTTGCTGGGTTTGCTCGTAGCTTTCGATGTCCTGTATGACCACTTTGGCCTCGCCATTCTGAGTGATGACGAGTGGCTCCTTCCGTTTGGAAAGGTTTCTTACGATTTCAGCGGCATGGGCCTTCAGGTAGCTGATAGGCCTAATCTGACGTGACAGTTTCATTGGGATACCTCCTTTTGTGGCATGACTTAATATGGGCCATAAATAGGTCAACTGTCAAGTCGGAAAGTGCTGTTGTATGTACGTGAACCGTGTAGCCGGGGGCTGTTACCAGCCCCAAACCTCTTAAGAACCGTGCTTGATAGTTTCCCATCAAACGGCTCAAGCCTCCCAAAAGGCAAGTCCTTATTGGGCCACCAGCTAGAATAAAGTTTACCCCCCAACTTTGGGGTTGAATTTAAGCCTTTCCATAATTTTTACAAAATGTTAGCTTGCTTCTATTCCATCACAGACATAGACAAGCGAATGCAGAAGGGAAGATTGTGAGAAGAGAAACGTAACGCGTGACGAAATGAATATCAACATCGACTGACAAGGATTCATCAGGAATGTTGTTTGCTGAATTCCGTCTGTGCTACCAGAGCCGCGCCAAGGGCTCCTATAATCTGGGGTTCTTCCGGGACAAGGAGTTCAATACCGAATTCTTCTTCTAAAAAGCTCTTTATCCCAACATTTTTGGCAACGCCGCCGGTAAATACTGAATCCTTTCTGACGGTCAGGCTTGCGGCCATAGCTTTTACTCTCGCTGATATGGCCTTGTGCACGCCGGCTATCAAATCTTTTCTGTCTTTCCCTTCAGCCCTTAGCACCACGACCTCTGTTTCGGCAAAAACAGTGCAGGTGCTACTTATCCTGCAAGGTTCTTTGCTCTGTAAAGCCAGTGGCCCCATTTCAGCAACAGATTCCGCTTCGAGCACCTGAGCCATCACCTCCAGGAACCTCCCTGTTCCGGCAGCGCACTTGTCATTCATGGCAAAATCTGTCACCAGGCCTTCAGGGTCAATCTCAATGGCCTTTGAGTCCTGGCCTCCGATATCAATGATAAACCTGGTGGAGGGTATCAGAAAGTGAGCCCCCTTGGCATGGCAGATGATCTCGGTAACGGTTTTATCTGCAAAACCGATAGATTCTCTGGCATAACCGGTTGAGACGATATAACTAAGATCGTCCAGTGAGGTTGAAAGTCCGGCCTTTTCCAAGGCCTCCTCGGTTACTTTATCGGCGGCTACCTTAACGTCATAACCCGTAGGCCTGACGGCGTAACCCAGTATTTTGCCGTCTCCCAGGATAACGGCTTTGGCAGTTGCGGCCCCCACATCAATTCCAGCGACGAACAACATGTTTGTATCTCTCCTCTCTCAAACCGGTTCCTTCCTTCAGCTTCTATAAGGCAACGGGTTTTTTCAATTTTAAATCTTTTAGCGGGATAAACCCTGATAGTCGCATAAACTGCACCTTTACTGATTATATCCCAACTGCAATGGGCAGTGTCATAATCCTTTATGCCCTTAGTGACGCCTTTTTTGCCTTCAGCATTTCAGCAAATGTTTCCACCTTGGTCCTCAGGGAAT
>CAZXWJ010000067.1:0-17867 GCA_964644375.1 uncultured Desulfobacteraceae bacterium
TTGCTGCAATTTTTGAAGCCTACAACCCCCGTCTGCATCCAGAGGCAGGGATGGGTGGTTTCGGCCTTTTTGTCCGGCTTGACCAGCCAGACCTGTCCCCCGAGAACCGTTCCAATTTCAGAACGATCGGCCAGATCGCCTTTTGTGCCTCTTCGATAGGAGGATCCGTAACCCACCTGACTTCTTCTGTTAGCCTTTTTATCTTTTACTGCCATGATCCATCCCCCCTTTGAAAATGTTCTGTTGACTGTAGTCATTTGCAATGACGGTGCCAGTATTCAATACCGGCCGTTAATCGGTATAACATTCCGAATCTTATAGGTTTGTTGGTTTTTTTGAAAAGCAGGGAAATAATTGTGTCAGGATAGGGGCGTAGGGTTTTACTACAATGAAAAAAGTTTTTTTTGAAATTTTCCCGAGAGGCCTTTGGGTCAAGGGATTCCGATCGTCGGTAACTGTGGTTTATTCCAACACTTGTGTGGCGTTTTTCAATTTGAATTTTTTGTTGTTTGGAATGCACTCCAGGGCCTTAAAGCCCGGTCCATCGGGGCCGTCACTGTCATTTTTGAAATTGAAACAGACCTATGCAATTATTGTCTGGGTTTGAGTGTTTAGGGGCCATGTTGTTGGAAACGGCATGCGCCGCCCCTGTGGGCCGGGTCCGGCCAAAGGGGGAAAAATCAATTGAAATAAGGGACCTAGCCTGATATGAAAGAACTTCTTCGTCATGTTCTCCCGCCGCGTGTCACCATGAGGCGGTTTGGGGGTGTTTTCTGTTGCATAACGGCTATATTATAGTTATAATGTATCTATTCGTGTATGTTTTTTAATGCCTGCCGGGGCCGAGGCCCTTAGGCGTCAAGGAGGCCGGGGTTTTCCGGAATCTCCGAAATAAAATTATTGGCGAAGGAATCTCGTCGAGGCCGATAAAAGGAGTAATCAATGGCTGATATTGACCTGAGCCAGGCAGATCTGAGTTTCAGGAAGGAACTGGCCGAACAACCGGGTGGTGAAAAGATCGCGGCCTGTTTCGCCTGTCGCACCTGCATGGCAAGTTGCCCGGTGACCGCCGTTAACGATACCTTCAACCCACTGAAAGTCATTCGCATGGCCCTTTACGGGCTGAAAAAAGAGGTCCTGGGAAGCGATTTCGTCTGGCTTTGCTCCAGTTGCTATGCCTGCCAGGAGCGATGCCCCCAAGGGGTGTGCATCACTGATTTTATGAACCTCTTGAAGAATATCGCTATCAAAGAGGGGTATAATGCGCCTGCGGGCATCAAGGCGCAACGGGATATCGTCAAGACGGAAGGCCGCATTTATCCTCTGGATGATTTCGATAATAAAAAACGGGCAAAGATCAATCTGCCCGTTTTGCCAACCACCTGTGAAGTGGTGAAAGAGCTCTTTCCCGAACAATGAGGTAACCTATGAAATACGCTCTTTTTTTAGGGTGCACGATTCCCGCACGATCCAGAAATTACGAGTTATCAGCGAGAAAAGTAGCCGAAGAACTGGGTATTGAATTTGTTGATGTGGAACGGTTTATATGCTGCGGATTCCCCGTCAAGAGTGCTGATTTGAAATCGGCGATGGTGCTGGGGGCCTATAACCTGGCTCTCGCGCAGGAAATGGGGTTGGATCTGTGTGCCCTCTGCAGTTCCTGTACCTCCGCTCTGGCCGAGGTGGCGCATCATCTTTCCCATGACGAGGACATGAAAAAAGAGATCAACAAGAGCCTCGACCGGATCGGGCTCAAATACGAAGGCGGCGTAAAGGTCAGGCATTTTGCTCGCGTCCTGTATGAAGAGATTGGACCGGATGAGATCAAGAAACATTTGACGACCAGTTTAAAGGGCCTGAAGGTGGCCAGCCACTATGGTTGCCACTACCTCAAGCCATCGGAAATACACGATCATTTTGATGATCTGGAGGATCCTTTCACCCTCGACAAGCTGGTGGCCATCACCGGTGCCGAAGTTGTGGACTACGCCAACAAGATCCGCTGTTGTGGCGGCCCGGTCCTGCCCGTCAACGAAAACACCTCTCTTGCCGTGGCAAAACAGAAACTGGACGATATCGCGGCCTCAGGAGCAAACATCATCAACCTTGTTTGCCCTTTTTGTTCCGTAATGTATGACAGCAATCAGAAGGGCATCGAATCGGAATTTGAAACAAGCTACAATATCCCGGTCCTTTATCTGACCCAGATCCTGGGAATGGCCATGGGATTTGAAAGAAAGGAATTGGGCCTCAATCTGAATGTGGTCAAGACCAAGGGCATACCGGACTTGATTGCTGCATAGTCACCCCTTTTCGCTGATCGCTTTTCAATATCAGTGGTTCCCTTACGTATCAAGGGCCCTGCCATTTCACCCGGCGGGGCCCTTCTTCATATCGCCTCTTGAACGGCATCCCTGCAAAAAGCGGTTTCACACCTCACCGGCATGTGCTAAACGATAGTATCCGTTTAGGCTTTTGAAAAAAGAAGGACATGACCCATCGACATGTGAATGGGTTTCAAATGGCTAAATCATGATTGCAAACAAACGGGGCAAGATATACGCCCTTATGAAATGAGAGGTAAGCCAAGGAGAAGATCATGGGAAAAAATTTAACTTATAAGATACTTGAAGATCATCTCATAGAAGGCATCCTGGGACCGGGAGACGAGATCGCCGTCAGGATAGACCATACCCTGCTTCAGGATGCCACCGGGACCCTGGCCATGCTGGAATTCGAGTCGCTCGGGATCCCTTCCGCCAAGGCGGAGCTCTCGGTTCAATATGTGGACCATAACATCCTGCAGGCGGACAGTAAAAATGCGGACGACCACCGTTACCTTCAGACGGTCTGCGCCAAGCATGGTGTCCATTTCAGCCCGCCTGGAAACGGGGTATCTCACCAGGTGCATCTGGAACGCTTCGGGGTTCCCGGAAAGACCCTTCTCGGGTCGGACAGCCATACACCCAGCGCGGCCGGAATTTCCATGCTGGGAATCGGCGCCGGGGGTCTTGACGTGGCCATGGCCATGGCAGGACGGCCCTATAGCTTTCCCTGTCCCAGGGTGCTGGGAGTAAAGCTCAGGGGTGCATTTCCGGACTGGGTCAGCGCCAAGGACGTGATCCTCGAATTGCTGCGACGTCACGGCGTGAAGGGATGTGTGGGCAAGGTTATCGAGTATTTCGGTCCCGGTGTGAAGAGCTTGACGGCAACCGATCGGGAAACCATCGGGAACATGGGGACCGAGCTCGGGGCCACGAGTTCCATCTTTCCCTCGGATGAGAACACTCGGGCCTATCTGGAGGCCCAGGGGAGGGGGGATGCCTGGCGTCCTCTGGCCGCGGACGGGGATGCTTCCTATGACGAAGAGGTTGACATCGACCTTTCATCCCTTGAACCCCTGATTGCCTGCCCTTCATCCCCGGGAAATGTCGTCCCCGTCAGGGAGGTGGCAGGGATCAAGGTGGACCAGGTGATCATCGGAAGTTGTGTGAATTCATCCTATCGCGATCTCATGGTGGCGGCCAGGACCATGGCGGGGCGCCACAGGCATCCGGAAACCTTTCTCCATATCAATCCGGGCAGTCAGCAGGTCTTTGAAAATGTACTGGCCCATGGGGGAATCCTGCCGCTGGTGCAGGGGGGAGCGAGTGTTCATCAATCCGGTTGTCTCGGGTGTATCGGTATGGGGCAGGCCCCGGGAACGGATCAGGTGAGCCTCCGCACCTTTCCCCGGAATTTTCCCGATCGGTCCGGGACGGAAGGCGACAGGGTCTATCTCTGCTCACCGGAAACCGCTATAGCGGCGGCCGTCAGAGGCGTTATTACGGATCCCCGGGATCTTGGCAAGGACATGCCCTATCCACGTGTCAAGGAACCCGAACACTACCTGGTCGATCAATCCTCGATCACCTTCCCTTCAGAATCCTCTCCCGAGATCAAGGTCATACGCGGACCCAACATCAAACCTCTTCCCGAGATGACGGCCCTTCCCGAAACCTTGGAGGCCGAAGTCGGGATCAAGGTCGGGGACAACCTGTCCACGGACGGCATCATGCCGGCGGGAAGTAAGATCCTGCCCCTGCGGTCCAACATCGAGGCCATCAGCCAGTACGTTTTCTCTCAGGTCGATCCCCTGTTTGCCGGGGAATGCAAAGAGAGAAACAATGTGGTGGTTATCGGCGGGGAGAACTACGGTCAGGGATCGAGCCGGGAGCATGCGGCCTTGGCGCCCCGTTACCTCGGTGTGCGGGTAAAAATCGTTAAGAGTTTTGCCCGCATCCATAAGGCCAACCTCTGTAATTTCGGGATACTTCCTCTGGTCTTTAAAAACCCGGGAGATTTCGAATTTTTCAACAGGGGATCCAAGGTGGTGCTTCCGGAGGTGAGGCGGCATGTGGAAAAGGGCGATAAGGAGATTCCCGTGGATGTGGACGGGCGGATGATCATCACCCTCTTGGAAGTCTCGGATCGCCAGCGCAAGCACCTTCTGGCCGGCGGGGCTCTCAACTTTGTAAGGGAGGAATTGGCGACTGAAGGCAGGGGGAAAGAGTAAAACAGACGGGTCGGGGCGGTATTGGTGGCTCTGACGGCGTCATGAGGCCGGGATGAAAATCCGGTTGCAGGTGTCGGGACAGAAAGGCTCTCCCCATTACGGCAAAAGGGAGATTATTCGAGATGATCCTGAAAGGACTCCAAGGCCTCTTCACGGGTGTCGTAGGTGCCAAGTATCTGATCAAGACGAATAACCTGGAAAAGAGAGCGGATCTGCTCGGACAAACCAAAGAGTTTGAGGTCCCCTCCTCGGGCCTTCAACTTTCGCAGGCAGGATAGAAGTGCGCCGCAACCGCTGCTGTCGATAAATTTCATGCCGCCCATGTCAAAGGCCACCTGGTTCTTGGATTCCAGAACGGATAAAAAATCCTGTTTGAATTCCGGACTGTTGTTTGCGTCCAGGACACTCCCCTCCGGGGTGACGACAGCTACGGGTCCGATCTCTTTCGTCTCGAATTTCATTGTTGAGCCTCCTGCTCAGTTTCGTTCGCGATTCTTGACCAGACAGATTGAACTTCTGCCTTCGCGGTCAGTGGAATAGGTGACCTCGTCCACATAGGATTGTATGACGAACAGGCCGTAGCCACTTTCATTGAGATTTTCTGCCGGCGGCGGTTGAATGGATTTGGGCGGCTCAAAGGCCTTACCCCAGTGGTTGAAGCAGAGGACAACCCGGTCGACAAAGGCCTCGGCAACGATGCAGATCTTGCCGTCTTTTCGACCTGCGTAAGCGTGGCGCATGATGTTCGCCGCAGCCTCGTTTGCCGCGAGACCCAGTTGCCAGGTCTTGTCCATATCAAAGGGAGGATGAATGTTCCTCTGGCAGAGGTCCTGGACGAAGTCCCTCAGCTTGGACAGTTGTTCCGTATTGCCGGGAATCTCCAGTTCAAGGTGCAACAGGGGCGTCAGATTGCTTTCAGCCCGAATCACGACAGCTACACAGGTCAGATCATCGGCAAAGTTTTCCGTTTCGGAAAAGGCCGTGACCGCGTTACGCACCTCATTGATCAAGGCGTCGGGTTCAAGATCGGCGTTGGACGTAATGCACTCCATGAGGCGATCCTCCCCAAAATATTCTTCGTCCCTGTTTCGGGCCTCGGTAATGCCGTCGGAGTAAAAAAATAGCATGTCGCCGGCCTCCAGGGGAAAGGAAAGGGGACCATAGGTCTCTTCCTCACTGAACCCCAGCGGCATGTTGTAGCCCTTGAGGGTACTGCAACTCTGTCTGGCTCGGTGATAATGAATCGTCCGGGTATGCCCGCAATCAATCAATTCACCACGGCGCCCGACCAGGTCGAATCTGACATAGCACAGGGTTGCAAAGGATTCCAATTCGATCAGTTCCCTGACCATTCGTTTGTGCACTTCAGCCACGATTTCGGCCGGTTGGGGAAAGGATTTGGAGGCCGGGATCAGGTCGCTCAGGACTTTGACAAAATGGCCCTTTATGGCCGCTCCCAGGAGGGCCGCAGGGACCCCTTTCCCCATGACGTCTCCGATCAGAACATCCATGCACTGGTCCGACTGCCGAAAAAAATCATAAAAGTCACCGTCAATGCGTTGTGAGGGAATGGTCATGGCGGAAACATTGAGTCCGGGGACATTTTGGGGCGGAATTCCCAACAGCAGGGTTTCCTGAATCCTGGACCCGATTTCCACCTCCACTTCCCGGGCTCGATTCAGGGCTTCCTGGTTCTGTTTGTGTTCGATGGTCTTGACGAGTTGCTCGGCGATAACATTGAGCAGCGTGTTTTCTTCCCGGGTGAAAGGCTCTTCCGGAATCTCTTCTTTCCCATCTTCCAGATAATAGATGTCGATCTGTCCGACTTCACGTCCGTTGGCCAGGATGGGGCGGTTCAGTTTCCATTTGCCTTCCCTGAAGGGATTTGAAGTGAAGGACTTCCCGTCAAAGAGGATTCGGGCACAGGTCCTCTCGGGACGTTCCATGGCAGACGGTATGTGTTCGACAACACCACGAAGGATGTCGTCCCGGGAGGTGTCCGGATTGTCCTGAAGCTTGGAAATTCCGTAAAGGCAATAGAGTTGCTTTAATCTGGAATCGAGGTCATGTGTCCTTTTTTTCAGTTCGGCCTCCGCCTGTTTGAGGGGGGTGATGTCTCGGACCGTCCCTACGGCATTCCATTGCCCACGAACCCGCACGGAAGAAAGGGAAAGTTCGGCAGGAAAGGTGCTTCCGTCTTTTTTCAAGGCCAGCAATTCGAGGGTTTTCCCTGTGGCCTCCCCCCGGCCCGTCTCTTTCCAGGTATCGAATCCGCGCTGAATCGTGTCGGTGTATTCGGACGGCGCCATGAGTGCGCGCACATCCTTTCCGACGACGTCCGCTTCTCTATACCCGAACATGGCTTCAGCCGACCGGTTCCAGTAGGATATTCGACCTTCGTTATCCATGGAGATGACGGCATCCTGAACGGAGGCGGCCATATTCCGGAACCTTTCTTCGCTGATTTGAAGCGCTTCTTCCGCCCTGTTGCGTTCTTTGCTTTCTTTGGTGAGTTTTTGATTGGCCGTGACCAGTTCACGGGTGCGCTCCTCAACTTTTTCTTTCAGTTCGGCATGCGCCTTTCTCATGTCCATTTCTGCGCGTTTGGCCTTGTGATAGAGGAGGGCGTTTTCTATGGCCATCGCAGCAGGCGTGCTCAATGCGGCAAGAAGATCGAGGTCCTTTTTCCGGAAGCCCTGGGGTGCATTGCTGGAATGCACATAGATCACGCCCCTTATCTCCGCGTGGCTGACCAGAGGCGCGCACATGACGGACTTGATTTTTTGACCATCTGTGCTTTCAGAAACCACGACTTTTTCGTCCCGGTCGGCCTCGGAGATCATAACGGCTTTGCCTTGACGAAAGACCCTTTCGACGACGCTTCGGCTGTAGTTCCCGGCCGGAGGTTTTTTTTTGTCCCCTGTGCGGGCGAAGATTTCTTTCAGTTCTCCTGATGCCTGATCCTGCAACAAGATGAGGCCCATATCGATCCCTGCGAAGTGGAAAAACAGGGCATTCATAATTTTTTCGCAGAGTTCGCGTATGTCCAGTGTCCTCAGCAGGGCGGCTGATATCTCATAAATCAGATCGATATTTTTTCTGTCCGTAATAAGCGTCTGTTCATGAGGGTTGGTGACTCTTGTGCCTTCTGCCGGTTGAGAGGGGGCCGTGTCAAGCCGGTTGACGGTCTCCCCGGCGGCGGTCGTCTGTCCAAGGATGAATAATATATCGCCCAGGGCAATGGTGGTGCCCTTGTGCAGTTCAAAGGCCTCGAAGGAGGGAATGGCTTTCCCTTTAATCAAGGTTCCGTTCTGGCTTTTCAGGTCCTCAATAAAGGGCTTGTCTCCCTTCAGAATGATTTTGGCGTGTTTTCTGGAAATCGACGCATCATCGATCTGAATATCATTGCCAAGATCCCTTCCGATCGAAGTGATCGGGTTTTTCAGATCAAAGGCATGGCCTTGCATAGGTCCCTTTATCATGTAAAGCCTGGTCATATTACCCTCCAGGTGTTTGGTCCGTTTAGAGCCTGCTGTGATGTCCACGTACTCTCCCTGTTTTCAGATGCCCTTATCTCTTCATATATCGGCACAAAAGCGAAAAATATTTTAAAAATCGTTAAAATTTTAATTTTTTAAAAGGAAAAATAGTAAATGAGACCGTTTTTTTCATCCTTATGTTTTGTCGCGCTGTGGTTTGAAGATGGGGCCCGCTTAAATCCCGAGACCGACAGTTTGCCCCTGTCGATATGAATAATGCAAAATTCGTTCCCCTTTTAAGCGTATTTGCCGGATCAAGGCCTGAACAGGTTGATGTCTTTCTATTCCTCGCACACGTGATCTTTTGTAAGAGATGGGCGGGAATGACGGGCTCCAGGATTCCGCCTGGTTTTTTGAATGGATAAAAGTGGCCTTTTCCCGAATCCAAGTCCGCACGCCTGCAGATTCTTTGTTTGCAATTTTTGGTCACCGTAGTATATTAAATCTTACTCCCTGTCGAACCGGAAATCGGGAAAACAATAAAATGTCCAAATGTCTTGTTACCGGAGGAGCCGGGTTTATCGGTTCCCACCTTGTTGAAGCCTGCCTTGAAAAAGGCTTTGAAGTCCTCGTTATCGATGACCTTTCCACAGGAAAAAAAGAAAATCTCCCCCTTGAGCATCCCCACCTGGAATTTAGACGGGGAGATATCAGGGACAGGGCCCTGCTCGAGGATATACGGAACGCGAATCCCGATATCTCTTACATCTTTCACCTTGCGGCGATTGCTTCCGTTATAAAGTCCATGGAAGACCCTGTCTTCAGCCATGAGGTAAATTACCTGAGCACTCTTTTCCTGTTGGAGAGTTTCAGAAACAGAGGTATAAAAAAATTCGTTTATGCGAGTTCGGCTGCGGTTTACGGGGATACCGCCGTCATGCCTTTGAAGGAGATGTATCTTCCCAGGCCCCAAAGTCCCTATGGGGCGGACAAGCTGTCCGGAGAATACATCTTGAAAATATATAACGAAATGTTCGATCTCCCAACGGTAGCTTGCCGATTCTTCAATGTTTTTGGTGAGAGACAGGATCCCTCATCACCCTATTCGGGTGTTATTTCAATTTTTTTCGACAAGGCGTTCGCCAGAAAGAGGGGCCGTGATGCCTCGGTTACCATTTTTGGAGATGGAAAGCAGACAAGGGATTTCATTTACGTGAAGGATATTGTCTCCGCACTCCTTTATGTCGCCCTGCATGAAGACATAAGAGGAGAAGTCTTCAACCTCGGATACGGAAACAGCATAAATATTCTGGATCTGGCAGATAAAATCGGTGAACTGCTGAAGATTGATTTGCCGCCCCTTTTTGAAAAAATCCGAGAAGGAGAGATACGGCACTCCCAGCCAGATATCCGGAAGATTCAAGACGCGGGCTTCATTTTTTCTTACGATTTCAATAGAGGCCTGGAACGGCTGGCCCAATGGCTTGATCGACAAGAGGAGGGTTAAGCCTCCCCCTCCAATGTTCCGCTCCTCTTAAAGAAGAAAATGCATGCGTTCGTGGGGCATAACTTTTTTTGTCAATTTTTTTCAAAATTGATCTTCAACCCTGTCTAAAAAATACATGTTTTTTGCCTTGAATCTACGGTGTTGACCCTATTGACCGGGTGGACGACCCCTCGTAGACTTCACGGGATAGTCATGTCGCCCGCAATTCAATGGGTGGGGATCTTGCCCCTGAAAAAAGCGGCCGGAACGAAGTTTTCGGGCCTTTAAAAAGCCCTTTGATGCCATCCAGTTTTTTTCAAAGCGATCAATTTGAAAGAGGCCACGTGCCTGAGTCCTTCGGCCAATGCCCACTTAATATCACTAAAGTCAATGCATCTATGTCGTTTGGTCCGATCATACATCAAGATGTGGTCGTCGGACAATAACCGGATAAAATTAAATTGCGTTTTAATAATTCTAACGAAAGGGAGGAATCATGATGGGAAAGACGCTTCTGAAGGCATTGTTTATTCTAATGGCGAGTGCCCTGATGTTTGGCTGTGCGGCTCAGCAGCCCATGACCGTTTTCAAGGCACACGATCTCAATTCAATGCTGCAATCGGGTGACTATGTTCAAAAAGTGGACAATTTCATGGTTATTATCGATGGCTCGGGTTCCATGTCCGGCGCAGAGTTGAGGAGCGCGAAGGATACCGCAAGCCGTATGAGCCAGACCATTCCTGATCTGAAACTCAAGGCCGGACTCCGGAGGTTCGGTCTCGGCGATTATGGCAACACCAGTCCTACGGCTCTGCTCTATGGGGTCACGTCTTATACCAAGGAGGGTTTCGAAGGGGGACTTCGAAAGTTGCGACATGGAAATGGAGGCAGCCCTCTGGGCATGGCCATTGATGCTGCAAGCGAAGACTTGAAATCCGTCCAGGGAAATATCGCCCTGATCGTCATCACCGACGGCCAGGAAATGAAAAATACGCCGGTCAATGCCGCGATCAAAATGAAATCAGCATACTCAGACAGGCTTTGTATCTACACTGTCCTGGTCGGGAATGATCCTGAAGGCACGGTTGTTTTGGACCGGGTGGCAATGGCCGGAAAGTGCGGATTTGCGACCCATGCCTCGGACCTCGCTTCACCGTCCGACATGGCCGACTTCGTGGGGAAGGTCTTTATGGCCAGGGTCGTCAAACCCGAACCCCCCAAACCCGAACCGCCCAAACCGGTCGTCGTACCGCCGAAACCCAAGGACAGTGATGGTGACGGGGTCTATGACGACAAGGACAAGTGCCCTGAAACCCCCATGGGCACCTCGGTGAATGCGGACGGTTGCTGGGTGATCAAGAATGTGGAGTTCGACACGGACAAGTGGGATATCAGACCCTTGTTCGAGGCTGTGCTCGATCAGGTCGCCAGCGTGATGAAAAAGAATCCCTGGTTGAAGGTGGAAGTCCAGGGGCACACGGATATCCGTGCCAGCGCCGAACATAATCAGCGTCTCTCGGAAAGGCGTGCCGAATCGGTCAAGGACTACCTTGTCGCTAAGGGCATTTCAAGCGATCGGCTGTCCACGGTGGGGTTCGGATTCAACCGACCCATTGCGTCAAATAATACAGAGGACGGTATGGCTCGGAATCGAAGATCGGAAATTATGATCGTTCGTTGATCAAGCACTTTACTCTAACGGGTTTTTTCACGGCAGAAGGGGGAGCTCCGGAAGGGGTTCCACCCTTCGTTCTAAGAAGGGGTCCCGGGCCATCCCGGCATGCGGTGAGGGAAAAACAAGGAGACCGCAATGCCCTTATTCGGTTTCCGGCTATTTTATCTTCGGCCGGTGACTTCCGAAACGGTACCCCGGAGTAGAGCGTTTGAAAAAGCCGGATGCTAGGAGAAATCATGGAAACAACTGCCAATCAGGTCAATATTTTTCTGGCAACTTACGGGTTGAAGGTCTTGGGCGCGATCATTATTCTGATCCTGGGCCGGATCGCCGCAGGTTTGGGTCGCAGTTTGGTCAAAAAAATTCTAGCCAAGTCAAAGACGGATCCGGCCGTCATCTCTTTTGTCGGCAGTCTGACCTATTTTCTTATCCTGATCTTTGCCGTGTTGGCCGCCCTGGCGAAATTTGGCATCCAGACCGCATCCTTTGTCGCCATTTTGGGCGCAGCGGGTTTTGCCGTCGGTTTCGCCCTGCAGGGCTCCCTGGCAAATTTTGCCGCCGGCGTACTGCTCCTCGTGTTGCGCCCCTTTAAGATAGGTGATTACATCGAGGGGGCGGGAGTTGCCGGGAGCGTAAAGAAGATCGAGTTGTTTACCACCGTGCTTTCCACCCCGGACAATGTGAAAATTATGGTCCCGAACGGCAAACTCTTCGGTGACATCATCAAAAATGTTTCGGCCTACGATACACGGCGGATAGATTTGGTGATCGGTATCGGTTATGCCTCCTCCATCCAGAAGGCCATAGAAGTGCTTTCCGATCTGATGAAGAAAGACACGAGGATTTTGACGGATCCTTCCCCTCAGATCGCGGTTTCGGAGTTGGCGGATTCCAGCGTGAATTTTGTGGTGCGCCCCTGGGTGAAAAAAGAGGATTACTGGGCTGTTAAATTTGATCTGACACGTGCCATCAAGGAGGCCTTTGACGAAAACGACATCGAAATTCCCTTCCCTCAGAATGTCGTTCATATGCTTTCAGAAGGCACTGCACCCTGAATTTGCTCGGGATACGGTATGCTCAATCCCCTCTGGGGATGCTCACCCGATCCTTTTTCCCCGGCGGGCGTGGTAATCTTTGATTTCAAATGGAGACAGGCTTATGAAGCTGCTTAAGACCCCTTTATGGATCACTTTTTTTGCTTTTTGTTTTCTGTCGGCCTCTTTCGCCTTTGCCGGTTTCGGTGATTTCCTCAAGGGCCTTGAAAAAGTGATGGGGGATGGAGGAGGAAAGCTTTCGGAAGAAAAAATCGTCCAGGGGCTCAAGGAGGCACTGGAGGTCGGTGTAAAGAACGCCGTCGGAAAGGTATCTCAGTCAGACGGATATTACGGGAATCCGATGATTCGAATCTTCCTGCCGGAAAGCGTCCGAAAGGCCGAAAAGCTTCTCCGGACCGTGGGCTACGGGTCTCAGGTGGAGGCCTTTGAATTGAGCATGAACCGGGCCGCAGAAAAGGCTGCACCCGCGGCCAAGGAAATGTTCTGGGAGACTATCAAGGGGATGAGCTTTGATGATGCCCGGAAAATTTTGAACGGGCGGGAAAATGAGGCCTCGCTTTATTTCAAGGAAAAGACCTGGAACGGCCTCACGAAATCCTTCAAGCCCATTGTGCATGAAACCATGTCCGCCGTGGGGGTGACGCGCCAATATCAGGAGTTGGAATCAAAGGTAACAAGTCTGCCCTTCGGAGACCGATTCGGCCTTGATCTGGATCAGTACGTGACCGAAGGGGGACTAAACGGTCTTTTTGTGATGCTGGCGGAGGAGGAGAAAAAAATACGCCAAAACCCGGCTGCACGGGTGACCGATTTGCTCAAGCAGGTCTTCGGAGGGAACCCCTGAAAGCATTTCTCCATGCAAATTGATGCGCCAAGGAGCAAGCCCTATCGCACCCGGCGGAAGGCCGTGATTCGTCTTCTCCAAAAAAAAGAAACGCTAGATTCGGAGGTGGACCATGGGCAAGGCCGTCAAATGGACAGGGATTATCATCGGGGGACTGATCGTCCTGATCGTTTTGATTCTCCTTATCGCCCCCATGTTTATCGATGTCCAGAAATACAAACCCCGGATCGAGGCGGAAGTGGCCAAGGCTACAGGGCGCCCGTTTACCATCGGAGGCGATCTGAAACTCTCCCTTTTCCCGTGGGCCGTCATAGCGTTTTCAGATCTTCATCTGGGGAGCCCACAGGGGTTTAAGGAAAAGGATTTCCTTTCAATAAAATCCTTTGATGCCCAAGTGAAACTTCTTCCCCTTATTTCAAAGGACCTCCAAGTCAAGCGGTTCGTTGTGGTGGGGCCGAGGATCGTTTTCGAGAAGGACAAGGATGGTCGGGCGAATTGGAAAGGATTGGGTAAGTCTTCAAAAAAGGTTACGGAAAAGAAAACAGAAGAAAAGAAAGATAAGGAGGCCCGAAGGGCCTTCGAAGGCTTGCCGATCAAAGGGCTTACTGTTGGGGAATTCGCCGTCCGGGAGGGTAAGGCCCTTTGGATCGACGGCACAACGGGAAACCGCCGGGAGATTAAAGATTTGACGCTGGAACTCAAGGATGTCTCCCTGGATCGACCCATCGGACTGAACTTCTCAGCCAAGGCGGACGGACAACCCTTCTCCCTCAAGGGCAAGGTCGGGCCCTTGGGGAAAGATCCTGGAAAGGGGACCCTTCCCCTGGATCTTGAGATCAAGATTTTAGATCAATTGACAATGAGCGTGACGGGAAAAGTGATCGATCCGGCCACCCTATTCCAATTCGACTTGGCCCTCAACGTGGCCCCCTTTTCACCTCGGAAGCTCATGGAGGTGATGGGACAGCCTTTCCCGGTTCAAACGACGGATCCCTCGACCCTGAAATCTGTGTCCCTGAAGCTTAACATGAAGGGGGATACTCAAAACATTTCGATTTCCAGTGGCAGTTTTGATCTGGATCAGTCCAAGATTACCTTCTCAGCCCGTGCCAAGGAGTTTTCCAAGCCTGATCTGGCTTTTGAAATGGCCCTTGACAAGATTGATGCGGATCGATACCTGCCGCTCACGAGAGGAGAAAAATCGGTTAAAGCAGCGAAAAAGAAACCCGCACAGGAGAAGAAAAAAACGGACTATTCCCCTCTTCGAAAACCAGTGTTAAAGGGTGATATGCGCATCGGCGAGTTGAAAATTAAGGGGGCCAAACTCCAGGAGATTCGGCTCACGATCAAAGGCCGAAACGGCCTATTCAACATCGATCCTATCGCCTTCAAGGCCTATGAGGGAAATCTGTCGACAAAAGCGACTCTGGACGTTCGGAAAGATGTGCCGAAAACCACGGTGACTCTCAATGTCAAGGACTTGCAGGTCAGACCCCTTCTCAAGGATGTGCTCCAAAAGGAATTTCTTGAGGGCATGACTTTTGCTCAGGTATCCTTGACCACGGAAGGGGATGATGCAGACGGAATCAAACGAACCCTGAACGGTAAAGGCACTCTCCAGTTCAGGGACGGAGGTATCGTGGGCATCGACCTTACAGGCATGGTCCAGAATCTCAAGACCTCCTTCGGGTTGGCGGAAGAGACAGAGAAAAGGCCCCGAACAGATTTTTCAGAGTTCAATGTCCCCTTTACTTTGAAAAACGGTCTTGCAAATACCCCCGGCACCCAACTGGTCTCCCCCCTTCTCCGGGTCATGGCCGCGGGAGAGGCCGATCTCGTCCAGGAGAAACTGGATTTTCGGGTGGAACCTAAATTTGTGGCCAGCTTGAAGGGGCAGGGGGATCAGAAAGACAGAAGCGGTCTCATGGTTCCCGTGCTTGTGAGCGGGACCTTCGCTTCCCCCAAATTTCGTCCCGACCTGCAGGGTATGTTGAAGCAACAGCTCAAAGGGGGAATACCGCAACCGGAGGATCTCAAAAAATTACTGGAAGGGGGGGAGTCCAAGGTGAAAGGAAAAGCCGAATCCTCCGAGGATAAGATCAAGGGCCTGTTCAAAGGCTTTCAGGTGGGACAGTAGTCCTAAATCTACCGCCTATCGATAACACTTGCCGCCTGCCCTTAAAATGTGATACATTCTGGTAAAAATGACGTCGTGCAGGATATGAGGTTCTGAAATAAACAAGGGGTTTATAAGAGACGTCGGCGCAAAATATATTATCTTAAGAGCTCTTTACGGGTTCTTTTCTTTTTTTGTGAGGAAAGGAGATTTTTGATGCGGAAAATGCATAGATGGGGCTTCCGGGGGCTCTTTATCCTTCTGCTTTTGATTTCCATGGCTTGGGTGGCTTTTGCTGAGGATAAACAGCCGACTGAGGACAGGGCGGCGCTGGTCAATGGGTTCGTGATTACCAAGGCAGCTTTCAATCGGGAGATGGCCCAGGTTCAGAGACGGCTGATCGCCGGTGGACGGACGCTCACGGAATCGGAATTGCCCCAACTTCAGGCACGAGTCCTTGACGGCATAATCAATCGGGAGTTGCTCTATCAGGAAAGCCGGAAAAAAGGTATAAAGGTTGAGGAAAAGGAAATCAACGAACAGCTCGAAACAATCAAAAAGCAATATCCCGGTGAGGAAGAATTTAAATCCATCCTGAGTCAAAATGGACTTGATGAAGCGACATTGAAAATAGAGATTGAAAAGGGGACGGGGATAAAGAAATTTATTGCCCAGGAATTCAAAGAAAGGTCGAAGGTTTCAGACAAAGATGCCAAAGCCTTTTATGACAGCCACCCAAAGCAGTTTACCCGGCCCGAAGAAGTCAGAGCGAGTCATATTCTCGTCAAGGTTGAAAAGACAGCAACCGAAGAGAAGAAAGCCGAAGCAAAAAAGAAGATCGAGGGCATTCAGGAGAGACTTGCAAAGGGTGAAGATTTTGGCGCCCTCGCAAAAGAGGTTTCAGACTGTCCCAGCGCAAAACAGGATGGTGATTTGAATTATTTCAGGCGGGGGCAGGGCATGGTGAAACCCTTTGAGGATGTGGCATTTTCCATGAAAAAGGATGAAGTCAGCGGCATCGTGGAGACCGAGTTTGGATATCATTTGATCAAGGTCACCGATAAGAAACCTGAATCCAAGGAAGAATACGATACGATCAAAGACCGGCTCATTAAATTTATGGAACAAAACAAGATGCAGGAAGAAATACAGGGTTATGTCACGAAGATGAAAACAGACGCAAATATTGAAAAATTTCTCTAGAGACGCGAATTTTAGAATCAGATTGTGGGCATCTAAATGCCTATAAAGGAGGTCCCTATGGGAAAATTGATTCAGGGAAACCCCTGGGTTTGGGTCGTGGTGATGGATCCCGGAGAGAACGAGCAGTTTGTCGGACAGCAGGATCAGACCACGGGAGTTTCCTTCCTTCCTGCATTCCTTGAAAAGGAGGAAGCCCTGAAGGGACTCGGAGGTTTGACCCGGGAGGATGCGCGCACCTATGAAGTGCAGGCCATTCGGTATGAGGAATTGGCTAAAAATGCCACCGCCCATGGGTTTATGATCTTCGTTTTGAACGGGGAGGGCCGGATACTTGAAAAGAGCGCATCTTGATGTTCGATTTGCGATCGAAATCTGTTAAGATGTAACCTCTCATCAGGGGGAAATCGCCGTGGCAAAAGTAAAAGATATAATGACAAGGGATCTCATTACATTGAGTCCCGGCACCGAAATCATCCATGCCGCAAAAGTGCTCCTCGAAAACAGCATCAACGGCGCCCCCGTGATCGATGAATCCGGAAAACTGATAGGCATTCTCTGCCAAAGTGATTTGATCAGCCAGCAGAAGAGGCTTCCCATTCCATCTCTCTTTACGCTTTTGGACGGCTTCATTCCTTTAACATCGATGAAGAACGTTGAAAAAGAGATCCAGAAAATAGCCGCTACCACCGTGGTGGAGGCCATGACCCCGAATCCCGTAACCGTTGATACCGAAACGACTATTGAGGAGGTGGCCACCATCATGGTGGATAAGAATTATCATACACTTCCGGTGGTGGAGGAAGGGCGGCTGGTGGGTATTGTGGGGAAGCAAGACGTGCTTAAGACGGTTCTCACTCCTTAGCGCGTTTTTATCCGGAAACGGCCCTTTTCCGCAATCCCCCAGAGGCGGGACGGAATTGAAAAATACCTCATGCCCGGATTTCATCTTCGGGTGGGCTAGCCATTGAACGGTGCCTTTCAAAGAAGCGAGGTCCGTATTGCCGTCGGTCTAAGGGGGTCGGAAAAAACGGGTGTCCATGAGAACGTGCATGTTTCGCTGAAAAATTGTTGTTTCGGTGCCCTTGGTTTCAAGCTGGCGCCTCTGTAACCCGCTACCGACGGTTTTTAGAAAATCACTCCTCCAGAAGGTTTCCCCCGTCTCAGGGGAAATAGGGATACTTCAAACCAATGTGAGATCTTATACACTTCCCCTTCATTTCAAGAAGGGATGTTTGATCAGAACCATCAATTCGGGCTTCCGATCCGATGCAACGGATAAAAGGCTGTTACAAGGCCCCTTGAGGGCACCTTACCGGTAGGCCCACATTTAATGCCCATTAACACAATACACAGAGCTGGTAGATTATGAAATGAAGGGAGGTCGATGATGAGTAACTTTTTGGAAAACGGCGAAAAGAATCCGTTAAAGATTCAGGACAACACCTTTCGGGACG
>CAZXWJ010000068.1:0-17855 GCA_964644375.1 uncultured Desulfobacteraceae bacterium
TGCGGAAATGGAAGGCCGTTTCCCTCAAGCGCGGGGGAAAGTTACATGCTGTTTTGATCGTCAATCAATCAGACCTGGGCCTCAATCTTTCTGAGCTCTTGAATGGCATCAAAATCATGGTGGTCGAACCGCAGGGCCTTTCGTGGCAGATTCTTTGCGCCGCCGTCAATCGGTTGACAGATGTTTATCCGACGGAAAAGGTCCCTATCCTCATTTATCCCCATGATTGCCTTAAGGGCGAGAGGGAACTTTATTCATCAAAGAATTATATGCTCTTTGTGCTCAATGCCCGCCTGATCGGGGAATTTATCGGATTCCTGCAGCGGAAATTTCGAGTAAGCTACTGGAAATAGGAAATGAGTGACGCCGGAGGCGTATATCGCCTCCGGTGATCGGGCAGAGAATATTGACAACCCACCCCCTCCGGCGCTAAAGTTACCGCCTTGTTGCCGATTTCAACACCGGTGAGACATCCGCATACAGAAAGGCCCCTGAGAATCTCTCGGGAAGGCCGTGCGGTCGATTCTGTCCTTCGCGCTGGCATCACGATTGCAGGGTTTGTACACGGCACCATCAGACTCCGAATTCCCGTAAGCTTTGTCGTGACGTCGTTGCGAACGGGTCGCCCAATCGTCATCCTTTTCACTCAAGGAATTGTATTGGGCGTCACAGAAAATATAACTGCAGGGTTTTTGTAGAATGAACGAGGAAGTTACGCTTTACAACAGTCAACTCACAAGGATCTATTTAACTTTTATCAATCGATTTTATCCCAACGTAGATGTTGCTTCGGCCCTGGAATATGCGGGGATGACTCAATATGAGGTGCAGGATCAGGGGCACTGGTTCACCCAGCGCCAGGTCGATCGATTTCAGGAAATCGTTGTTGAAAAGACGGGGAATCCTAATATCGCCAGAGAGGCTGGACGCTTCTCAGCCTCCTCGGGAAGGATGGGCCCCTTGAAACAATACCTTCTGGGGTTGATGAGCCTCCTATCTCTTTACCTCTTGATGGAAAAGCTCTATCCCATCATGAGCCGCGGCTCGGTCATAAAGGTAAAAAAATTGGGGCCTCAAAGGGTTGAAATTGTCGCCACGCCCAAGCCGGGAGTCCATGAAAAGGCCTATCAGTGTGAAAACAGGATTGGAAACTTTGAGGGCATTGCACAAATTTTCACCAAGCAAATTGGCAAGGTGGAACATCTCTCCTGCTTTCATAAGGGTGACGAGTGCTGTCGTTATGTCGTCACCTGGGATCGGGTGCCTTCTCTGATCTGGAAGAAGGTGCGGAATTTTTCCCTTCTATTCACCCTCCTGCTTCCTTTGTTGCTTTTTTTTCATTTATCCGGAACCCCATGGCTGATTCTGGCGTTATCGTGTGTTTTTTTCACGATGACATGCGCTCTTTATGCCGAACATCTCGAGAAAAGGGAGCTTACCGGGACCATTGAGACCCAGGGGGATGTGGCCAAGGACCTTTTGGATGAGGTGAATATCCGCTATGGCAATGCCCTGCTTTTCCAGGAGATCGGTCAGGTCACCTCCACACTGTTAAATATCGATACGCTGATCAGCAATGTGATGCGCATCATGGAGGCACGCCTGGATTTCAGCCGTGGCATGTTCCTGGTCGCCAATCGGGAAAAAACCCGTCTCTGTTACGTGGCCGGTTATGGGTATTCGGAAAGCCAGGAGAAACTCCTTCACAGCACGGCGTTTCATCTGGACAAACCGGAATCCAAGGGAGCGTTCGTCGTGGCCTTTAAAGAGGGTAAGCCGTTTCTATACAACAATCCCAAAGAGATAGAGGATTCTCTCTCCAGGCGAAGCTTCGAATTTTTCAAACAAATGAATGCCAGGGCATTTATCTGCGTTCCCATCATCTACGAGAAGAAACCCCTGGGCATCCTGGCCGTAGACAACGTCAAGCCCCAAAGGTCCCTTACCCAAAGCGACATGAGCCTGTTGATGGGGGTCGCTGCGCAGACGGCGGTCAGTATCAACAATGTGCTGTCCTTTCAGAGGCTGAAGGAAAGTGAGCAAAAATATCGGCAATTGGTCGAAAATGCCAATAGTATTATCCTGCGGATGGATACCGAGGGAACAATTCGGTTTTTTAACGAATTTGCGCAGAGATTTTTCGGATATTCCGAAAATGAAATTGTGAACAAGAATATCGTCGGGACGATTTTCCCCGATAATGAAGCAACAAGGCGTGATTTTGAAGAACTGGTGAGATCTCTGCGGAAGGATCCGGAACAACCGGTCGTCCAGGAGAAAAAAACTGTCCTCAGGTTGGGTGATGCAGCGTGGGTCACATGGACCTGTAAGCCGATTTCTTGCGAGGGCAGGCGGTTTACGGAGATCCTGTGCATCGGTAACGATATCACGGAACTCAAACGTGCGGGCGATGAGAAGAAAAAATTGGGTGCCCAACTCCAGAAGGCCCAGAAGATGGAAGCCGTCGGCACCTTGGCAGGGGGAATCGCCCACGATTTCAATAATATTCTCCAGGCCATATTTGGCTATACCCAGATGATTTTATTGGGAAAGGAACCGAGTGACCCGGACTATAACAGCCTGAAAGCCATTGAAAGATCGGCCCACCGAGCCAGTAATTTGACCAAGCGCCTCCTGATTTTCAGCCGCAAAGCGGAGAGTATTCTCAACCCCGTGGATCTCAATCAAGAGGTGGAGCAGATTTCCAGGATGCTTGAGCGCACCATTGCCAAAATGATTCAAATTGAATTTTATCCGGCAAAAGATATCAAGACCATCAATGCGGATTCCGGTCAGATCGAGCAAATCATCATGAATTTGGGGATCAATGCTCGGGATGCTATGCCTGACGGCGGCAAATTAATCTTTGAAACAAAAAATGTATACTTGGATGCGCAATATTGTAAGACCCACATCGGATCCAGGCCGGGGGAATATGTCCTGTTGAGCGTCACAGATACCGGCCATGGGATGGATAAGGCCCTGCAGGATCGTATTTTTGAACCTTTTTTTACCACGAAAGAAACGGGGAAGGGCACCGGTCTTGGGCTGGCTATGGTCTACGGTATCGTGAAAAGCCACGAAGGTTATATTACGTGCGACAGCAAATTCGAACAGGGTACGACCTTCAGAATTTTTTTCCCGGTGGCGAAAGGGGAACATGCACCGGTGGAACCGGAAGAGATCATGCCCCTTCCCAGAGGGGGCAGAGAATCCATTCTGTTGGTCGATGATGATAAAAGCCTTCGCGAAATCGGTAAAGAGCTGTTGACTCGGTATGGGTACAACGTGTTCACGGCCCCGGATGGAGAAAGTGCTCTGGATTTTCTGGCCAAAAATAATGATCAGATCGATCTGATCATTCTGGATTTGATGATGCCGGGAATGGGCGGTAACCGGTGTCTGTACGAACTTTTAAAAATGGATTCTTCAGCCAAAGTAATTATCTCAAGCGGCTATGCTGTTGACGGATATACAAAAGAGGCCCTGAACTCAGGGGCAAAGGGCTTTATAGCCAAGCCCTATAACACCGCAGAGATGCTTAAGGTCATTCGGGAGACCCTGGAGAGAATATAATGACATGTCGGCGAGCCCATCAGGACGCCTGAGGCTTCATCCCCTTACACATAATCAAAGGGGTGTAAGTAAATCGTCTTGAATCGCTAAAAAAGCGGAGAAAATCCGAAAGAAACCCATCGTGCCCTCCCGGATATTTTTTCAAGACTTCCGGGACTTTCAAGGGGGCGACCTCGACCTTCTTGAGCCAGTTGAAGGCATCTGAATCACTGAGTTTTCCATAGATCAGGTGATGAGCCCTGAGATCCAGCCGAATATTTTCATACCCCGCATCATAGAGATAGGCGTAGAGCTTTCTTCCCGCGTAGGGGTCGAAATTGTAATGCGCTTCCATTACGGCCATGAGTTCGAAAAGGGTGTGTTCCGTCTCGGCCGGCATCCCGTAGTGATTGAGGCAGTTGTGGTCCAGGTCCAGCAGACAAAGCGTCCCGCCGGGTTTCAGGCATGAGGTCAGGTTTTTTATGATGTCAGGACCCTGGGCGAGATTATACTCCAACACAAACCGTACCCACACGAGGTCGAATAAGCCCAAATGGTCCAGGGGTTTCTTCAGATCACAGACTTGAAAATCAATGCCCTCACGTCCTCCATAACGCTCTTTGGCATGCCGAATCCTTTCCTCTGAGTAGTCTATCCCCAGCAGTTCACCGTCCTGCCGGAGCAGGTCGTGAATAATTGAGCTTGTCTTTCCGGGTCCGCACCCTGCATCAAGGATTCTGAGGCCGGGCCTCACTCCGCACCAGCGGGCCTGTTGTTTCACCCTTTCGGCGTCGGTTTTGAACTCTAGGCGGAGGGTTTCTTCCAGGTTCTCCATTAAGTATGGAGGGGCTTGACTCATTGTATCGTTCCCCTTTTATCTGTACATGTCTTATTTGAAAGGGAATCCTTATAACATGTGAAAACGAAAATGGGGAAATAAAAGCTTACCGAAAAGGGACATCCTATGGCGTGAATTCGTCTGCGGGTTACAGTCCGTTCACCAATGGGAGAGATGGATCTCCTTGGTTCCAGCATGATTACAAGAAGGCTAAAGGACGAAGGGAAAGGCGAAAATGAGCACCGGAAGACCGTAATGAGCATTTGAACAAGTTTTCTATGATTTTATAAAATAAGATCTACCTTAATGGTAGCGTATGTCAGTAGTGATATAAATATCTGTTATTCCTGCGGAAATTTTTTCACATTATCTTTACAGTGTGGAAAGATTTTTGACATTCCGTGCTGGGGCTTTTTACGGGTATCATCCCTTTCAGTAATTAATATGATTTATTTCAGAGGGTTATTGTTTTTCTGTTTCGCTTCGGGATATGGCAAAAATATTGCTCTCTAAAGTGCGTATAAAATCAAATGGGCTCCTGACATTTACCGGTTTCATCTGCCGTCACCGTGGCATGAATAGAATGAACGCATCATTCGCCCAGGTATTACCCGCCCCTAAAATAGACCTGCCTGAGCAAAAATAATAGCAGAAGAAAAATTCGTTTCTAAGGAGCACTAGCGGACAGACCACCGACGGACTCTTATTCGTGCCAGGGGACTTATCCGAAAGAGTTAGGCCCAAAGAAAGGAGGATCAAGATTTATGTCTGAACACCATGACATGAAAATTAGCAGACGAGGATTCCTAAAGGCGACAGGAACTGCTGCTGCCATGATGGCTGCCGGCCAGGCGCTGAATTTTACAGCACTGACGCCCGCAGAAGCCGTCACCACGGGGAAGGAGAAGTGGGTGTATGGTATGTGCTCCTTCTGTATGTTTGGTTGCCCCATAAAGGCCAAGGTGGTCGACGGCAGGGTAGAATCAATTCAGGGGGTCGAGGGCATGCCGCTCATGGATGGAAAAATTTGTGCGAAAGGCATGTCCGCCGTTGATAGACTTTACCGCCCGGACAGGTTGAAATACCCTCTCAAGAGAGTAGGAAAGAGAGGCGAAGGGAAATTCAAGAGGATCACTTGGGAGGAGGCCATCGGTACTATTGCGGATCGCATGAAGAATTACAAGGACCAGGGCCATCCCGAGGCGGTGGCCTTCCTGTGGGGCTGCCCGATGCAGACCCCCAGCCTGGATTTCTTCGATTATTTTCGTCAGGTGTATGGAACCCCCAATTTCAGCCATTTTCACGGTGATTCCTGTTACTCTTCGGGGGCCATTGCGAATATGATGTCCGGGATCCCCCCCTTTACGCCTGTCTGTGATTTTTCGGAGGCAAAGTATACGGTCCATATTGGATACAATCCCACGACCGGTTCGTGGACGCCGGGCGGCACCTGGACCATGCGTGAGGTGGCGCAAGGTCTCAAAAACGGTCTGGAACTCGAGATCGTGGATCCTCGGATGGAAGAGGACGGCGCCATGTTCAACTGGACCCCGGTCCGGCCGGACACGGATATCGCCTTTGCTATGGGCCTGATCCATGTCCTTCTTCGGGAGGGGCTCTTTGATTCGGATTTCGTGAGTCAATACACCAACGGGCCCTTTCTCATCCGGACCGATAACGGGCTGCCCATCAAGGACGGGAAAGGGAGATACCTGGTCTGGGACCTGAGGCGCGATGAGGCAAAACCCCAAGATACCCAAGGCATTACCCGCGCCTTGTATGGGACTTACAAGGTCGAAGGGATTCGGTGCAAGACCGCTCTTCAGTTGCTGCTTGAGAGGACCGAACCATACACACCGGAAAAGGTCGCAGAAGTCTGCCAGATTCCCCAAGGGGCGGGCAAGGTGAAGGAAATTGCCGAAAAGCTCGGGAAAAACAGACCCCGTTCGAGCGTCCAACTCAGCTCCGTGGCCGCCGCCAAGCAGGCCAATGTCATTCAAAAATTGCGGGCCTATGGTATCGTCAACATGCTTCTTGGCAACATGGACAGACCGGGAGGCCTCTATTTTCTGCCTCCTCCCATTTCGAGCGGTCCCTACTACATGAGCATCGGGAAACCCCCTGGGAAAAAACCACCGAAAATCGAGGTGCCCAATGTGGACTTTGATCCCATGTATTATCCCTTTGGATCCATCGACCTGCCTGTGGTGCCCCGATACTACTCGGCCGTGAGTGAGGGCACACCCTATCCGGTCAAGATGCTCTTTATCACCTCTGTCAATATGTTCAACCATTCTTCCGCGCCGACGCGAAAGATGCTCACCGACGCCGAGTTTGTGGTTGTCTGCGATAACTGGCCGACTGTGACGGTGGACTGGGCCGATATCGTCCTGCCCGACGCCACTTATCTCGAGAGAGAAACCGTTCGGCAGTCCACCTGGAGTACCTATCCCTTTATCGCCTCGCGGCAGATCGTGAATCCCCCGGCAGGGGTGAAGCCCCTGGCCGATGTGCTTCTCGAGATCGGGAAGCGGGTAGGGCTGGGTGAGTACTTCGATTTCAGCATTGACGAGTGGTACAATGAACAGTTGAAGCCCCTGGGTATCGATATCAAGCACCTGAAAGAGAAGGGTCCATATTATAAGCCCGAAAAGACCTATGGGAAGTTTCCCTACAAATCCAAACCCTATAAGCCCACCAGCCGTTCCGGCAAACTGGAAATCTATTCCATCTGGCTGGGGCAGGATTTCTATCACAACCCGGATTCCCCTTATCACGACAATCCGGATGTGGATCCCCTGCCTCACGACTTTCGCACCATGAGAGAGGACCTCGGTTCGGACGAGTTCTACCTGGTCACCGGTAAAAGCGCAATCAATGCCCACTCCAGTTCTGCGGGGAACCGGTACCTCAATGAAGAATACCTGGGAGACGGGATCGGGCTGCATAAAATTTGGATCGGGGCTGCAAGGGCCGGGGCGTTGGGGATAAAGGACAATGACACGGTGTGGGTCGAGTCTCATGAGACCGGGGCCAAATCCAGGGCCATCGTAAGAGTGACCGAGGCCATACATCCCACGACGGCATTTGTCTACCACCAGTTTGCCTACTCCAAAGGCCTCGAATCCGAAGTGGGTCCGGTAGGCATCCTGGACAACGATTTTCAGCCCCATAACGAGGAGCCCTTGAGTGGCGGGCTGGGACGCTGTCAAATGATTGTTAACATCCATAAGTGAGGTGATGGAAAATGGCTAAATATGGCATGGTAATAGATCTGGCTCGATGTATCCGTTGCAGGACCTGTATGGTGGCCTGCAAAATTCAGAATCATATCCCCCCCCTTCAACGGGGAAGGGTGGAACACTACCGGCTGCGGCCGGTGGAATGGGAAGAAGGGGGTTACCCCGATGTCAAAAGGATGTTCATTCCCGTTCCGTGCATGCACTGTGACGAGCCGGAGTGCCTGGCATCCTGTCCGGAAGAGGCCATCACCAAGCGGGCCGACGGTCTCGTGGTGGTGGACAAAGACAAGTGTGTGGGCTGCGGCACCTGTGCGGACGCCTGCCCCTATGGGGTTCCCTACCTCCTCGATAAGGCCGACAAATGCGATTTCTGTGCGGCCGCCAGGCTTGACAAGGGGCAGGGTGAACCCTATTGCGTCAAGTCCTGTGTGGGGGATGCCATGACCTTCGGTGATCTGACCGACCCCGCGAGCGAGGTCTCGAAGCTGGTCGCCTCGGGCAAGGCAAGGTCCCTCTGCCCGGAGTTCGGGACAAAACCCAACGTTTACTACATCCCACCGACATGGTATGAGGCGGAATGGTCGCGGCTGGCGAAAAACAACCTGTTCCTGAAGGCCCTGGCTGCCCGAGAGAGGGATATTGCCGCACCGAAGAATGCAGGCATACAATCCGTTAAACAGGCCGTCAAGACAGCGGGAATCTTGGGTTCTCCCCTTGGGGCCGTGATGGTTGGCGCCGTTGGCTTGGACTACCTTGTCAAGAGGAAAGAGAAGGTCGCGGCTGAAGAAGGCAACCATGAGCAGACGGATAGGTCTTGACCATCCCCGGCGCGACGGGCCGTTTTCTCCTTTCCTTTTCTAACCTCCCTGTAGATTTCTTCATCTGGGAAGGGCGCGGACCCCGGCCGGAAGGAAAAGGCTGTCGAAATAAAAGAAAGGACCTGTAATTGTCATGGATAAAATTCCTGCTCCACTGGTGAGAAGCCAAATCTACAAACAATTGTATCATGCCTTGTATTACCCTGCGGAAGATGCAGGCATCCTCTTGGCCGTCCGCATGGGGCCAACCTTTTTTGCGGAAATGGGGCATCCCCGGATCAAGGAAAAAGCGGAGGACCTGTGCATCACGGCTGGAAAGGTCGATGCGGAGGATCTCCAGGTGGAATATGTAAGGCTCTTTGATTACAAGCCGGTTTGCCCTCCCTATGAATCCTCCTGTAGAAGAGACATGAGAGGCCAGGAATTGGCGGCTGATCTGGTGGCATCCTACAGACAAGCGGGAGTCGAATGCGATGATGCCATGATTCCGGATCATTTTTCAGTCGAATTTGAATTCATGCATTATCTTGCCTACAAAGAAAGCAGCCCCGATGAGCCGCCTTCAAAGGGGTGGAAAGAGCTAGAACGAAAATTTCTGGAAGAGCATATCCTGAAATGGGTGCCGCAATTTTGCATGCTCCTCAGCCGGGAAGGCAAGGAGCCCTATAACCGTATAGGGGATCTCATCCAGGATTTCCTCGTGCTGGAGGAGACCGGATTCTGCCGGCCGTGATGCCCGGGGGCGACCCCTTAGAGATAAAAATTTTGCATGTGACGCCAGGGCTCAGCCTTGGCGTCATTGATCAAAACAACTTCACTGTGTAACGCTTTGGCTCATGCCCTTGTAATAGGTCATCTCATTCGAAGTTGGACGTTCGATGTTCAACGTTCTTGAATCCTTGCCTTTTTATTCAAAAGGACCTTTCAATCGCCGGCCTCATCCCCTTCATTTTTTTGCGACCGGGAAGCAGAAAGACAAGTCCGGCGGTCAACAAAGGAATGAGTGCCAGGACGAGAAGGTCGGCCCGTATCGAGAAGGGGTCCGCCTAGGATAAAGGCCCGGCTGCGGTAGTGATCGGCAAGGTACCCGACAGAGGGTTGCACGATAAAGGCCATAAGGCGACTGATGCCTGAGAGAAGACCCACCTGGGTGAGGCGCAAGGAGAAATTGTCCAGCAGCACGGGCAGGAGGGGGCGTAAGAAAGGAACTGTAAAAGTCCCCCGTAAAGTGAACGAGCTTCAAGACAAAGATAATTTTTGTGTTGGTTTTATATGTCCGATCGAGCGCTTTGCTCAATGTGAGTGATAGGGTGTCCCCCGGAGTCCTTCCCTGCGGTTTTTTTGGCGAGGAGGTCTCTATCTCCGGTTTTTTCAACGTGACGCAAGGAAGCCCTGAAATGAGCGACTTTATTTCGGAACCACAAGCAGAAAATTCCGATAATCCCATCGGTTACAGGAAGTCACTCCTGTAAAATCATTTGGTTGGATTACGGATGTCAGAATTTATATTTTGAATACAAGGGGCCTGTGATTCCGGGAGCTTGTATGAAGATTACCCTTTGTTCCTGTCTCTTTTCTTTACCCTTGACCGACACGAGTATCTTCTATATGATTTTATCAAAAAAAGCGATATATTACCTCTCTATTATGATTTTGGAATAAATTGGGGGAGGTATTAAAACATAGGGGGAACAGCTTATGAGTGGAGAAGAAAATGCCCGGGCAAGCGAGGCAAGTCCTGAAAGGACCGAACCGGAAATCAATGATGCCGCATTGGCAAAAGCCGATCCGGTCAAACGTATCATCGCGTTTATCATCGACTCTGTTGCTGCGATGATCGTAGGGTTCATCCCCCTTGTCGGGGGTATCATCGGAGCGCTCTATATGCTCCTGCGCGATGCTCTGCCTATTGAGGCCCTTGAGTATAAAAGTATCGGGAAAAAAGTGATGAATCTTTCCGTCGTAAATACTGCGAATCCATCCGCCAAGGTCGATTATGCCGCCTCTGCAAAAAGAAACTGGATGTTCGCTCTGGGCCCCATCATGTTGTTCCTCGTTTTTATACCGTTTATCGGCTGGATTCTTGATATCTTGATTGCAATCGCCGTGTTTGTTCTGGTTATCCTTGAAGTTGTCAAACTTTTTTCTGATGAGAAAGGGATCAGATTAGGTGATAAAATGGCCGGCACAATGGTTATCGAGGATTAGGGACTGACCGTTTTTTCAGCGCTGCTTTTCTAAAGATTTCTAAGGCACAAGAAGCATACTTAATTCTTTTTGTGCCTTTTTTCCATTAAAATAAAGAACCGGTCAGTCAAGGGCAACGGCTTCCACTTCCACCCTGGCCCCCTTGGGCAATGCAGATACTTCCACGCAGGCCCGGGCGGGGGGGGCATGATGGAAAAATTCGCCATAGGCCTCATTAACCAGTGGAAAATCCTCCATCCGGACTATAAAAACAGTGGTCTTCACGACCTTGTCCAGACCGGAGCCCGCGGCCTCCAGGACGGCTTGGAGGTTTTTCAGGCACTGACGCGTCTGATTCTGGATGTCTCCCTCGATCATCTCACCGGTTGTCGGGTCCAATGGTATCTGCCCTGATGCAAACACCATCGAACCCGCCTTTACCGCTTGAGAGTAAGGGCCGATAGCCGCCGGAGCCTGATCCGTTTGTATGGTTGTTCTTTTCATTCCTGTTCTCCTTATGAAAAAAGTGGCATGAATTGAGGTTCCCGTGCCCCGGCTGGGGCATGGGCCAGCCGGGGCACGATGGGTGTTCTCCCTGACATCCTATGACCTTTTTGAAAGCGATTCCGTGAGGGAAAAACGCTCAGCGTTTTTTTCTGCTGAGGGCCTCCCGCTCGGTTGCAAGCTCTGCGAGCAAATCTTGAATTGTCCAGGTTTCGGAAGTCGGCGTGAGGGCGGCCCACAATGCCCCTTTCATGCCGGTTTTCCGGCAGACGGTCATCAGACCGATCAGTTCTTTTTCCGTCAGGCCGGATACCACAATCGCTCTCGGCAGTTGCGAAGGCTCCCCATAACCGCTCCCGTTCGGAAGGGTGAGAAGATTTGATATCAGGCTGTCGGCCTGGTGATGGGTCACCCATATCTTGGGCACCGCAAGCATGCCGGAAAATTCTAGGACATTTATGAATTTGGGTTGGGATTCGGAAGAAAACCCGCAAAGCAGAAGGTTGCGCGGACCATAGAGCGGTTTGTCAGATGGTGAGATTTTTTCAAATTTTGCATCGGTCATATAAACCCCTCAAGCATTGGGAAGACGATATTGATTCAAGCCTTTAAAGTGCACATTGAAATGAGAGCCCCAATCCGATCCCAATGCTCCGGATCAGGGAGACCCGTTGAGTTTGCAGGGGGTGAACCCCGTGACCCGGTAAAAACGTCTCGCTAAGGCAAAGAAAGAGAAAAGGCGGAGCCTTTGCCGGGTTCCGATTCAAAGGTCAGCGCTCCTCCGTGTTCTTTGATGATTTTTTTGGTCACGGGGAGGCCCAGACCTGTCCCCTTATAGCCCTTGGTGCTGAAAAACCCGGTAAAGATCTTCTTCTGGGTCTCTTCGTCCATGCCCATCCCGTTGTCGCTAACCTGGATCCTCAGGGACCAAGGTTCCGGGCAGTCCGTTTTGACGGTAACAACCCCTTTCCCCTCTATGATGCCCTCGAGGGTGCAGGCGTCAACGGCGTTACTGACCAGATTGAGGAGACAATGATGCATGGCCATCCTGTCCATCGAGACCTCTTTGATGCCGGGGGTGAGTTCGTGCACGATTCTTACGCCGGAAAGCTCCGCCCGTTCCCTCATGAGGTCCAGGACGTCCATGACCAGTTCGTTGGGGTCCACGTCACGGCATTCAGGTTTTCGCTCCTTGGCGTACACCAGCATGTCCATGACAATCTGGCCGATTTGTTCAATACTTTTTTCAAGCATGTTCCAAGCGTCTTTCACGAGGGCCATGTTGTTTTTTCTGATGCCTGAATTGATAACGTACCCGCCCCCTTTCAGGCCCGTGAGGATATTTTTGATGTAATGGGCCACCCCGGCCACGGTCTCGCCGATAGCCGCCATGCGAGCCGACTGCTCTTTCTCCTTCTGGAGCCGGTGGATTTCCCTCAGGTCCTGAATGAAGGCGACGCTTCCGACCTCCCTGCCCTTTTCATAAAGGAGAGTCCCTGCGAATCTGATGGGGATCGGTTCGCCGAATTTGCTGGCAACCTCGATTTCCATGTTGACGATTTTTCCTTCAGGGCCGTACTGGTCGCTGTAGTAGGTGTTACTCAGAAGCCTGGCGGTTTCTCTTGAAAAGATCTCCTTGTAACTGCGCTTCCCGATCACCTCTTCCGTGAGATACCCGAGGATATCCGAGGCGGAATGGTTAAAGATGACGAATTTTCCTTCCGTATCTGTGGCGATGACGCCGTCGATACAATTCTGAATCAGATTCTGTTCAAAGGCCTCGCGTTTTTTGATCTCCTGCATCATCATGACCCTGTCGGTAATGTCAAAATAGGAGACAATGACCCCCTGAATCTTGCCCTTTTCATCCTTTATAGGGGCGGCGTTCAGGTGAATGTGGGTCCCGGTTGCGCCAATTTGGGGAAAGAAATGTTCCGATTCATAGGCATCTTCCACGATGGCGGATTTTCTGAGTCCAATGCGCTCATCGAGCTTTTTCATCCTCACATAATCCCCGTCGATAATCAGATCGGCCAGTAACGGAATTTTCCGTTTGTACCACGGTTTCCACTGCCAGTCGGTACCGACCGTTTCTTCACTGCTGTACCCCGTGAGGTTGGCACAGGCCTTGTTCCAGTAGGCGACTTTATGGCTCTTGTCGATGACGAACATGGGAGTGGGAGAACCGTGAATAATGCCTTCTGCGATCTCCTTCTGGAGAATAGCCTCTTTTTTTGCCCCCTCCAGTTCTCTGGTCCGTTCCTCGACCTCCCTTTCCATTTTTTCGGAGTAAACTCTTTGGGCCTCTTGCTGCTTTTTCCTGAACTGTATTTCCCTGTCAATTACCAGATAAACAAGGTCCCAGAAAAGTCCGGCAATAGTATGATCCATGAACTTGACGTGTTGGGGTTTTTCTTCTTGGATCGCCGACATAATTTCCGGATTTCCGGTAAGCTCGAGTATAAGGGTTAGATCTTTAATGGAAAAGAGGTCACGGTAATCGTTGGTGGTGAAGATGCCCAGTTCACGGGCGCGCTTTATTCCGGGGGCATCGGGGTTGATGTCCGCCACACCCACGAGATTCAGGGGCAGGAGGCCCAAGTCCTCGGTCGCGAGCCTGTCCATGAAAGTGGCACACCCGGCCCCACCCCCGACAATGGCTATGTTCAGGGTTTCCATATCTACTCTAGAACCTCCTTGATGAGGGCGATAAGTCTATCAGGATCAATGGGTTTTTCAATATAACCGTCGGGCCGGAAGGGTTCGGTCTCGGCCGTTTTGTTTGCACCCCTTTTAAGAAGGGCATCTAAATCGATACCGGTCTCTCCGGAGATCCCTGTCACCATGATGACGGGAATTCCTTTGAGTGCCTCTTGCTCCTTCATGTCCGAGAGCAGAGAGATGCCACTTTTATGGGGCATCATCAGATCGAGGAGAACCAAATCGGGATGTTCCTTGTTAATCGACTTCCACCCCTCCACGCCGTTTGCGGCGCTCAGCGTTTGGTACCCATGATCTTGCAAAAGGGTGGACAAAAAGAGGACCACAAAAGGGTCATCCTCCACAATAAGAATTCGTTTGGTCATCTTAATGACTCCACAAAAACTCTGGAAGCAAATTTAAATGGATATCCTTGAATTTATAGTCAGGACGTCGAAGAACGTCAACTCAAACCCGTTTCTTGAAGGGGGATAAGTTGCTGCAATTGACAATTCATTGGAAAGTCAAGGAGATGCTGTGGTATGGAAGATTGCGGAGATGGCCTTCTACCGGAAGGCGTTGAGACGAATCTGAAAAGACCACTCCTTTGCCGGGAGAAAAGGGATGGGCGGAAAATTGAAATGAGGTGTTATCATGAAAGTGACCATCATCTATGACAACGAAAAATGGCAACAGGATTTGACGGCAGATTGGGGATTCGCCTGCCTGGTGGAAGTTCATGGGAGACGGATTCTTTTTGACACAGGGGCTAATGGCCAGATTTTGTTGGATAATTTTAGGAAAATTGGCTTGGATCCGAAAACCGTAGACGAGGTCTTTATATCGCACGTCCACTTCGACCACACGGGTGGACTTTTTGATTTCCTACGCGTGAACAACATCCGGGTATACATGCCGGCCAGCATTATGGTCCCGGAATTTCAGGGAGAGTTCGTGACCGTTCGGGATCCTTTAGAGATCCATGAAAATATTTTTTCTACCGGAGAACTGGATCGGTTTGAACAGTCTCTCGTGGTAAGAATAAAAAACGGGCTTGCGGTCGTCGTGGGCTGCTCCCATCCCGGCGTCGGATCCATTTTGAGACGGGCATCGCGATGGGGCAATGTGAAGGCACTCATCGGGGGTTTCCATGGTTTTAAGGAATTCCACCTTTTGGAGGATCTGGAGGTTCTTTGCCCGACCCATTGCTCTCAGTACAAAACCAGCATAAAGACGCTTTTCCCGGACACAACCATTCAAGGCGGGGCCGGGCGGGTGATCGAAATCGAGGAATAGGATGTCCATCCGGGCGCACAGGGGGAAATGCTTTCATATTGACAAGGTTTGTTTCGACCTTAACTTGAGCATGTATAAATTATCCAAAGAATGCTGATTCTTTTCATCGTCCATGGGCCGGGAATCCCTTAAGACATATAGGATCTATAGGATCAAGGAATTATGGGACGAATGACCATGTCGGAAACGCAATTTGGGACCCCGATAAGCGTGGCAAAAAAGTCACCGAAGGATACAGGACACCGGAATGAAAGAGCCTCTCAAAAACCAGACACAAATTATCCTAGATAGCATCGCTGACGGCGTTTTCACGGTGGATTCCGATTTCAGGATTACATCCTTTAACACGGCTGCGGAAAATATTACCGGCATCAGAAAGAAAGATGCCCTTGGTCGTCATTGCTGGGAAGTCTTCAGGGCCAGCATTTGCGAAAAGCAGTGTTCCCTCAAAGGCACGATGAAAACAGGGCAGCCCATTGTGAATCAACCCATTTTTATCGTCAATCTGGAGGGAGAGCGGGTCCCCATCAGTATCAGCACCGCTCTGCTGAAGGATGAAGAGGGCGAGGTGATCGGTGGGGTGGAATCCTTTCGTGATTTGAGCGTGGTTGAAGAACTGCGTAAGGAATTGGCCGGACGGCACTCCTTCCTGGATATCATCAGTAAAAACAAAGAAATGCAACGCCTCTTCAGGATGCTTGAACAGGTATCGGAAAGCGAATCCACCATCCTTCTCGAAGGAGAGAGCGGAACGGGAAAGGGGCTTTTCGCCAAGGCGATTCACTCCCTCAGTGTCAGAAAAAAGGGTCCCTTTGTTGTCGTAAACTGCGGTTCTCTGCCGGACACCCTGCTTGAATCAGAACTCTTCGGGTATGAAAAGGGTGCCCACAGTACGGCCTTCAAGGATAAACCAGGGCGACTGGCCCTTGCAGAAGGCGGTACCCTGTTCCTGGATGAAATCGGGGATATATCCCCAGCCTTACAGATAGGGCTGCTTCGTGTGCTTCAGGACAGGGTCTACGAGCCTCTCGGGAGCATCACGTCCCATAAGGCGAATGTCCGTATCGTGGCGGCTACCAACAAGAACCTCTCTGATTTGGTCGAGAAGGGGTCTTTCCGGCAAGATTTTTATTACAGGATCAATGTGGTCAGACTCGTGCTCCCCCCCCTGAGAGAACGCAGAGAAGATATCCCCCTTCTCGTGGATTATTTCATACGCAAGTTCAATCGCTTGAATGGAAAGGAGGTCAACGGGATCTTGCCGGAGGTCCTCCCTGTGCTGATGTCCCACGAATTTCCGGGTAACATACGTGAACTGGAAAATATCATCGAATATGCCACCGTTGTCTGCAAAAATGGCCTGATCGGTATTGAGCACCTCCCTGACCACCTGAGGGAAAAATTCCGGGCCTCGCAAGCCGTACCTACAAGCCGAACAAAGGGAAATTCCTTCGCCTTTCGGGAAGTTGAAAAAAGTTATATCTATGAGGCCCTGAGAAAAAATCATTGGAACCGAAAGGCCACCGCCTCCCAGATGGGGATCCATCCCAGCACCCTTTGGCGAAAAATTAAGCGTCTCAACATACAGATCCCGGAACAAGGCGAAGACCCTGCCGGGGGATAGAACGCTTTCATTGCAATATTGCAATATGACTTTTGGCTCATGAGTTGCATATCTGAAAATAATGTTCCCGGCAACCCCTTCTCCTAATTCCAGCATTCCTATTTGAATTCAAAAGGTTAGAGATATGATTTTACGGCGGTCATCCCTGGCACAGATTATGCTGTTGCTATAGACGGACATCGGCAAAGGGTAACGGTTTAGTGAAAGGCCCTGATCCCATTCTCCTGCCGGAGGAGAGAACAACTTGGGCTTTTGGTGAAGTTGTCGAGATTGAAATTCAGGAAACCATAAACCATGCCCGCGGCCGAAATGTTCTTTGAAAACCGACGAACAGGTCTATTTTTTCCTGCACTCCCCGGGGAAATGCGTTATAAAAACAACCGGAAAGTGTCGCGGCCTGGCGGCTTTTGGTACAGGGTTCCGCACCCCTGAGAGGACATCAACTTTGGAGAGTTATGTATGATTACAAAAAATGTTGGTGCAGAAATAAACGTTGAAAAGGTTCCGGAAGAGGAAATTTTTGAGCGTTCGAAGAAGTTCCAGTGCATATTGAGGACGAAAGGGATCAATGGAGCCCTTATCCTGCAAAATGTCGATATCTATTACCTGACAGGCACGATCCAGAAGTCTATTTTGTGGGTCCCCCGGGAAGGTGATCCTCTTCTGCTGGTCATGAAAAGTTATCACCGGGCAAGGGACGAATCTCCCCTCAAGGAAGTGATCCCTGTCAATAATCGACAGGATATCTGGTCCGTTTTGAGGGATTACGGGCACCGTGATGCTGAGCGTATCGGACTGGAATTGGATGTCCTTCCGACAAACCAGTATCTCTGGCTTAAGAAGTCTCTTCCCCGTGCGCGGTGGACGGATATTTCCCGCGACATCAGAAAACTCCGCATGATCAAGTCTTCTTATGAGGTGGATCAGATCAGAAAGGCAACGGCCATCCTGGATAAGGGATTTCATGAGATCCGCGGGCTGATTCATGAGGGGATGACGGAACTGGAGGTCGACGGATATCTGGCCTATATCGCCCGCCGCGAGGGGCACATGGGAATTTTGCGAATGCGGGGATGGAATCAGGAAATGAC
>CAZXWJ010000069.1:0-17832 GCA_964644375.1 uncultured Desulfobacteraceae bacterium
AGAGGGCTTCCACATCCTCCAGCTTGTGGGAGACAAGGAGGATCGTTTTTTTCTGGGATGCGAGTTTTCGAAGCGCCCTAAACAGAACCTCTCGCTGAAGACTCGATATGCCCGTGGTGGGTTCATCCAGTATCAGGACCTCGACCCCAAGTGCCAGAAGTCTTAAGAGCTCGAGCTGCTGTCGTTCGCCCACCGTGAGTTCTCTGACCGGCCGATTGGGCTCCATATCGAATCCGAAGGATTCGGAAAGTTCCAGGAGTCGCTTCCGGTGAAGGCCCTCTTTGCTAAAAAATCCACGGGTTCGGCCCATCATGAAATTTTCCAGAACCGTCATGGAAAGGAAATCCAGAGGATCCTGATAGAGCATCCCGATACCCAGACTCGTCGCCAGTAAAGGTCCCTTGTATTCCACCGACCTTCCGTCCAGCAGGATGGCGCCGCCGGTCTTTCGGGCGTATCCGGCCAGGATCTTCATGAGGGTACTTTTGCCCGCGCCATTTTCCCCGAGTATGCCGTGGATGGTCCCCTCGGAAATCTCCATGGAGATCCCGTCGTTGGCGTGAACCTTTCCGTAGTGCTTATGGATGTCCTTCAGGGTGATATGCATTGGATTGTTTAGTTCCCGGCTCAGGAATTATTTCTTTAAACCCTTCGTGCTCTTCGCCTGCCCCGTGAAATGCGCAGCCTATTTCACGGGGGTGAGCTTCGTGGTGAAAAAATCTTTTTTATGAAATCCTTTTTCTATAAAAAAACAAGCCGGATACCGGCTGCCGGACGGAAGGCGTCCTTTCGCGGTACCCGGCTCATGATCTCGAACGCATTAGAACAGGACGGACAAACGTCCGCTTCGTGCTACTTCGCCTTGCCCTGACCCGTCATACCTTCCAGAAGGTCTTCCATGTACCAGACCTGCTTGTCCGTAGCGGTCTCGCCGGCCTTGACAAAGGTCGAGCCGTCCTGGTAGTTCAGTGGGCCCGTGAATAGGTTGACCTTTCCGTTGGAGAGGTCATCTATGAAAGTCAACAGGCCGCCATGCGTGTCAACGGATATGGCCGTCCCAGGCTTAAACCCCACATAGCTCGTGGCCTTGTTGTTGAGATCCTTCCAATCCGGACCCATCCAGAGCCATTCCTGTTTCCAGTTCCCATCCATGACCGCTTTGACGAAATGGATATACCCGGGTCCCCAATTGAAATACGGCACTCCCAGACAGGCAAAGGGCGCACCTGAACAGGCCCCCTCGAAATCGTAGGGAATGGCCCAGACTTCTTTGCCTTCCTGTCTTTTTTGTCCGGCAACAATCAGGGCCTCAGGCGTATCGATACCGGAAATGATCACGTCATGACCGGTGTTTAGGAAATTCTGTGCAACCTGGGTCGGATCGGCCGTGACGCCAGGGATGTTGAACCAAAACCCGATCCATGTGACCTGGAATTCCAGGTCCTTCGGATCCTTTTTGAGAACCTTTTCCCATGCATAACGGGCGCCGAGGTAGCAGGAGGCGGCAAACCGACGTGTCTCTTCATTGTTAAGAGGGCCTAGATAGCCTAATTTTCCGGTCTGGGTGGTGAGTGCCGCGACAAAGCCCGCCATCATCTTGCCGTACTCCATGCGGCCCATAATATTTGAAATATTTTTGGGGCCTTTTCCCGTCAATGCGTCATCTCCTGACACATGGACGAAGAATACATCCGGGTGCTGGAGACCTGCCTCACGGGTTCCGTCCTTCATATCATCGGAACTGGCGACGATAAGCCTTGCGCCCTTGGACACGAGATCGTCCACTAATTGCGGAATTGTCATCCCGGGTCTATCTGCAGTATTGACCTTGTCGATATAAAGCATTTTCGTGCCGGGAATCATCTTTTCGACATATTTTCCGGCCTCGAAGTGGGCCTGGCTCCAGCCGTGATCATTGTAGGGGCCGACCATGAGCAGACCGAAAACAAAGGGTTTTTCTGCTGCAGCGGCCGCACCCGGTAATGAGAGTGTCACGGTGAAACATAGGACTGCCGCCAGGCCGATACCAACCAGTCTCTTAAACATAAGTATCCCTCCTCCTTAGGTAAAAAGCATAAAAATCAAGAGTATCTTTGACACGTTAAAACCCGTTTTGAATAGACCGGATATATGAGAAATGGCCGGAGCTGTCAAGCAGAAAGACCTGACCCTGATCAACCATCAAGGCGTCATTCTGTCCCGCGCCTCGTGGGATTGCCTTCGTCCGTTCCTCCTTGCGACGTATAGCTCATACGACTCAGTCGTCACTCCTCGGCGCCTTGCATCTGACACCTTGCTGGTGATCAGGAATTCCGCCGAATGCCCTGATTTCAGGCATGATAGGCAAATTAGGCAGTGGATTTAGGCCTGAGTGACGGACAGCCCGCGATTCAAAATTTTGACAACGATCAGCTTTGAAAACGTGCCCCCCGTCCGGGGATTTTCTTCGAAGGGAAATACCCCCGGACGAGGGGACACAGACCATGTCTTCTGTAAAAAATCATAGCCCGGCGGGCACACAGGAAAAGTTCAGAGATCACCGGCCGGGGACAGCTCCCGGATCTTTTTATCGGCCATGCCCACAAAGGCCTGATTGACGGACTCCAACAGGCCCTTTTCCTGCCCCTCGATATAAAATCGCAACACGGCATCCGTCCCCGATGCCCTGAGTTCGAACCAAAAGGTGCCGAAATCGATATAGGTGCCGTCACCGGCCCAGAACACTCGCCGAATCTCAGGAATGGTTACCCGCTCACCAACCAGCTCCTGCAGGCTTTCTCCGGCCGCTGCCGCCGACGGCCCCCGGGTCAGCTCCCTGAAGGTTTCCACCATATATTCCTTGGCCTTGTTTCCGATTGAACGGGCCCGTTCTCGAGCCTCACCGGTCAGGCCTTCGTCAAATAATTTCTTGTCGATCCTGTCGTAATATTTGTACCGTATGCCGTACTTCTCGACTGTCTCGATATAAAGTGCAGCATAGGACTTTCCTTCGAGAAACAGTTTTGCCATGATGCCCAGATTCATAAGGGAGAGCTGCATGCCGTCCTTTTCCTTGAGGGCGAGGCTGCGCCTTTTTCCGTTTTTGCTCGTGGCCCAGGACAAGCTCCCCATGGCCGCGCCTCCCGATTCCTCGGCCATGATCAAGATTCTGGGTCTTTGCCCCACGCTGATCCGATCGCCCGTTACATACTCAAGGAAAACCTCGCCGCCTCTTTCGACCTGTGCCTCGATGTCCCCTACCATTTGTCCGAAATATTTAAAACCCACGGGTGTATTAAACACCCGAATTCGGTGACCTTTCCCGGCGAACTCCTCGGCATATTTTCGGTTGAATACCTCAGCCAGTTCGCCGATAGACCTGGACGTGGGATACGTCGTGCCGATGACGAAATCGTATTCGAAGAGTTCGCCGCTCTCGACCATCATCTCAAGCCTGAGAGCGGCATTGAGGAAATAAATCTGGTTGGGTTTAAAGTAGACCACACAATGATCGTTTTGCTCGATTTCCTCCACCTCGAGGCCCATTTCAACGGCCCTTCGGGACAGGGAGGCGTCCGCGATTGTAACGATATTGTATCGATCCCCATCGGGATCCCAGATAAAACCAAAATGAATCTCACCGTTTAGCAACTTTTCTTTCAGGCCGATGTTCCGGTAGATGACCGGTTTCGTGGGATCACATCCGTAGTCTTCCCCGTCAATCTCGCCGACCCGATGGAAATCATCTCTTTTTTCCCACTGGAAATATTGGATCATGCCCTCAGGTGCCGGGTTGATCCCGAAATGCTGAAAAATAGGGAGGGAGTTTTCGTGCATACTTCCGCCCACCGTGGAGGCACCGACCTTCATGCCCTGATCTTGGGCCTGACGCATGAACCGAAAGGCCTCTTTCGGCACGATGCCCTTCAGATATTCCGAATAGGGCGCAAGGTAATGAAAATCCCGTTGGATCAAGGACGACGACAAGGGGCTGAGGGACAGGGAGAAGCCATCCTCAAAGGCCTCCTTTCCGATTTTTTTGACTTCGGTTTGAATCTCATCGGCCATATCGAGGAGCTGCATCCCTCTTTCATCCATGGGTTTGATGCCCTGTTTGTAACTCTGGGAGTGGCTGGCCGTAATGTTGGCCCCACCGTCCAGCTCATTAAAAAAGACCCCGAATGAGGAGGCCCAGATAGGCGTGGTCTCCTTGTCGCCATGAAGGTGCACGCTGACGCCGTGACGAGCAAACACTCTGGCGATCAGCCCAATGATATCCCGTGTATATCTTCGGACCTCTCCCCCCACATGTAGGGTCAGGCATCCTCTCCGATCGTAGATCCGCGCCATGGCCTCGGCAAAAATCAAAACCGTGTGTGCATTAAAAGGGGCATCGGTGGCAAAAAAATCATTCATATTGAGGGTATCTCGGTATCCCGCGGTCCCCAGTTTGAATTCGTCGATCCAATCGAAAAGTCCGTTTTCTTCAAAGAAATGGGAGGTGTATTCGATACGGACCGACGCTTCTTCTGGGATAGAGAACCTGAAAGCCTTATTTACTTTCACGACAATTTTCTTCGAATGGTCCGTATGCCTAGGCTTCTCTCTCTCTTTCATCCGGTCTTCCTCCGGGTTTAAAATCATTTTCAAGTCATGGGTTATCTTCTTTGTAACTTTTTAAAGATAAAACACGCCCGTCAAAACCTCAACGCTTTTTACCGAACACACAAATATCAGGCTCATTTTCCGATTGGACCAGGCCCATATTGCCCAATAATTCTTGATCTCCCGAATTCTCTCGGCTATGGTACAAATTGTTTGAGTCGTCCGAAATTCATTTTCAGAGCGTTTGCAGATGTTGAGTGCATGAGGCTTTTCGATCCTCAGGCAACCATCTTAACGGTCGAAACCCACACCAACCCATAACCACCCGAATACCCATAGGACAAATGACTATTCGATACAAACCCTCACTCGGGACCAACCACGGTAGGACGAGAAGGACGTCACCTCAGCTCACCCTTCTGTTGTTTCTCACTCTTTTCATCCTCCATGCCCCCGCTTGGGGCCGTGACATGCCCGTCGCTTCTTTGGTAACGGATTTTCCTCTCCCAAAAAACATGACCCTTTGCGAGGAACCGGTTCCCCTTGAAAACCGATGGGTTTGGGAAATGCTGGACAGAGAACTGACCATCTCCGCGTGGGACCGGGCCCAGGTCTTCATGTGGTTGAAGCGTGCGGGCCGATACTTCCCCTATCTTGAAAAAAAGCTGTCCGAGGCCGGCATGCCCAGAGATTTAAAATATCTGCCCGTGGCCGAGAGTTCCCTTTTGACCCATATCAGTTCCTCCAAAGGCGCTATCGGTCCCTGGCAGTTTCTGGCCGGGACGGCAAAACGCAACGGCCTCCGAAAGGACCGTCGAGTGGATGAGCGCCGGGATTTCGAGCGTGCAACCGAGGCCGCGCTTAAGTATCTGAGACGCCTTCATGAAAAGTTCCGATCCTGGACCCTGGCCCTGGCAGCCTACAATTGCGGAGGCGCCCGACTGAAGAAAGAAATCGAGGAGCAAAGAGTCTCGAATTATTATATCCTTAACCTGCCCTCTGAAACCGAGAGGTTTGTTTATCGAATCGCCGCCATCAAGCTGATCATGGAAAACCCAGAGCGTTATGGTTACAAGGTACCGAAGGAGAAGATCTACAGACCGGTTGCTTACGATGCCGTAAAGATCAGGGTCAAGGTGCTCATCCATCTTGCGGACCTGGCCGAGGCCCTTGGCACGAACCTTAAGGCCGTTAAGGACCTGAATCCGCAGATTATCGGCTATTACCTCCCGGTTGGGAATTATACGCTTAAAACACCCCCCGGTAAGGGATCCAGGGTCAAACCTGCGCTGAAAAAATTGGCCCGAAATGCAACACCCCCACCCCGAAAACGGATTACCGGCAAATATTATGTTGTCCGTTCGGGGGACAGCCTCAATAAAATTTCACAGGATACCGGTATGTCCGTATCTAAGCTGAAGAGAATAAACAACATACAAGGATCATTGATCAAGGTGGGGCAAAAGCTTCGTATTGCGCCTTAATTGAGTTTGCTAAATGGACTTTACGTTTCAAAAAGCTAAGCTTTTTAAAACTTACATGGTTAACTTAGAGCCCTTACCTATTATGCTCAAGAGACCCGCGAACGGCCACCTGAAGTTTTTCGAGGGAATCGCATTCGTCGATCGAGAGAATCATTGAGTTTTGAAGATCAAAGGCCTGCCGGATCTTCTCCAAAAAATCCTTCCTCACGACCCAGATATAGACCGGCCTTTGAAGGGCAAGAAGCGCCCTGAGATGGGGAGCCCATCCCTGACCAACGGATTCCAACTTGCCGACCTCATCGACGATGATGATATCCGCATCCCTGCACCGTTCGGCCGAAAGGGCCCGTGCGCCGGCCGCCAGGCCCTTTTCAAAAAAATCGAAAATGATTCTCCGATCGGGATCCGGGCGATCCATTCGCCGTGCAAGAGGACAAGACGAACCGTCGGAAAGATCCACGAGATCGAATCCTTCTCTGAGGCCGTTTTTCCATAATCCCCTTGCCAGGATTCCTGAAATATGCCATCCGATTCCGCTTGTGGATTCCACAAAACGCTTGACAAGTGTCGTTTTTCCCATATGTTTGAGACCCGTAACAATGATTACTTGCATGGTCACCGCCTTTTATTTTTCCCCCTCATCACACACCAATTCGGGGAGAAAAAGTCTTTTTCCAAAGGAGAGATCGAACTGGCGGGTCTCGGTCTCATAGAGCCGACTCACATTCTCCGCCGTCATGATCTCCGCTGTGGTCCCCGCATTCAGCACCTTCCCGTCCCTGAGCATGACGATCCGATCCGCGAACAGACGGGCCAGATTGGGATCATGCATGGCTGCGATCACCCTCGTACCCCTCTCACGACAAAAGCGCTTTATCCTGTGCAAAAAGGCATACTGATTTTTAAAATCAAGGTGGTTGGTGGGTTCATCCAGCAGAAGGGTCGTGCTGCTCTGGAGCAGGGCCCTGGCCAGCAAGGCAATCTGTCTCTCTCCGCCCGAAATTTGATTGAAACTCCGGTTCGCAAGGTCCGACGACTTGAGAAGTTCCAGAATTTCAAGGGCCGCATTATAGTCCTCCCTTCCCGGTTTCCCGGCGAAACCCAGATAAGCGGTTCGCCCCATGACCACCACATCCAGAACGCTGAAGGGAAAAATCTCGAAGTGTTCTTGCGGGACGAGGCTTACCTTACGGGCAATGGCCTTACGGTTGGCCCGGCACACATCCAGTCCGTCTATTTCAATTTTTCCATGTCCGGGTCGAAGCAGACCGTTGAGGCAATAGAGCAGGGTCGTCTTACCCGAACCGTTTCGTCCGAGCAGAGCGCAAAAAAGACCTCGGTCAACCTCAAAGTTTACATCTGAAAGGACTTCTCGAGGGCCATAGTAAAAGTCTACATTCGAACATATCAGGCTCATGTCCAACCACTCCCCCGATTACGGTAAAGAAGGTAGGCGAAAATAGGCGCCCCAATAAATGCGGTGACCACACTGATAGGCAATTCCGCCATGGTCAGGGTGCGGGCAAGGGTGTCGGCCAGAACAAGAAAAATACCCCCTATCAAGGCGGTCATGGGGATCATGATTTCGTGGTTCGGACCCACCAGTGTCCGGGCGATATGCGGAATGACAAGCCCCACCCAGCATATCTGCCCGCATGTGGACACCGATACGGCCACCATAACCGAACTGACTGTGATAAAAAGGATGCGGTAGACACCTGGATTAAGGCCGATGGATTTTGTCTGAAGGTCCCCCAGAGACAGGACGTTGAGTCGGTAACGCAAAAGGAACACAATGACCAGTGCCCCGCAAATAAGCGGCGCGGCCGTGTAGATATCCTTCCATTCCGCCCTGCTGATGCTCCCCATGATCCAGAAGACAATCGCAGGCAATTCGTTATAGGGATCCGACAGAAACTTCAGCAGGGTAATAGATGAATTGAAGACCGAAAGCACGACCAGCCCTGCAAGTACCAATACGAGGACAGGCTTTACCGCTACCACCCTCGCAATGAGAAGCGCCATGGATACAGCAGTCAGTCCAAAGACAAAGGCCAGGATCTGAATCATGACAAAGGAGCTTCCGGGAAGAAGTAATCCGAGGGCGGCACCAAATGTGGCCCCCGCGGATACACCCAGGATATCGGGCGAGACCAGAGGATTCCGAAACAATCCCTGGTAGACGGCACCAGAAACAGAGAGCCCCATTCCCAGGAGTACGGCCATCACACACCGTGGCAACCGCACCAGGGTAAAAACCATGGCCTTGCTCGACAATTGCGGATCAAGCCCCTGCCGGGACACCCAAGAAAAAAGGATCCGCCACAACTCAGCCATTGAAATGTGCACACGCCCAATCCCAAGCGACACGACAAACATCAGCCCCAGGAGCAGGGCCAGGATCATCATCAAACGCCGGCTCCCGAGCCTTTTGCTTCGATTCATAAGCCCTTTTTTTCTCATTTATCGCCCTTACCCGACCAAATGACGACCAGGTACCCGCCGATAGAGAGTATGAAAAGGGCATAAACCCAGAAGAATGCAGGTCCGATGGGATTTCTGCTGAAAATAAGGAGCACTCCCGGGCGAACATCATCAAAAGTCACTTTCTTTAGACTTTGACCTTTAGAACCGCCGCATACATTGCATCCCCGTTTCTTTTCCTCCACTTTGGCCCCAGGGCTAAGGTCTGAGAACCTGAAAAGAGACACTTGTGTGCCTTCATAGAAGAGGGGCTTCATATGCCGAAGCTCTCGGGTCAAACGCACCTGCTCTCCTTCCAACAAAGAGACCCGCACGTAGTTTTCCTTCCAGTGAAAGGCCTCATTGGTTCGGGAATGCCGGTCCATGCGCAACAGTCCCGGATCATCCACGAAACAAACCTCATCCACCCTTAACACCGAGCCTCCAGGCAAGTCAAACGTTCCATTGGCACTCAGACCGGCCTTGGCCTTGAAGCCCCAGATAAAGCTGATGCCGTGCATGAGCACCAGAACGAAGAAAAGGACATGCATTGCAAAAAGAAGCACCCTCGAAAGGCTCATTCGAGTCTTCACGAAATCCAGCAACTTATTCCACGTGCAGAGAAAAATATTGACAAGCAGCAGCCCTGCAATGAGGATCAAAATGATGAGCCATAGACAGAGAACCGGGTTTTTTGCCCCTTCCTGAAAAAGCCAGTCCCGAATGAGCACATCGTTCATCTGCCGCACGATTGCAATCTTATAAACTTCCGTCTTTCCGAGAACCGCCCCAATCACCAACCAAAACACCAGGGCGAAAGAACTTATAACCATAAACCTGAGAGAACTTAAAAATTTCATGATCGCCTCAATGATTTCTTATCATAACCACAACAAGGATCAACACGGGGATACAGGCGCTGATAAAGGCCTTTACACGACGCTTCCTGGACCAAACGGACGGCCAGTGAAAAGGGATCATAAACAGCAGGAAAGTAGCCGCAGAGGTGAAGAAAGGAGGGCTGAACTGCCAGAAATCCCCGGATGCCTTTGCGCTCCACCAGGCACCGCATATCTCTGATACCAAAAATAAAAGAGCACCGAGGAGCAGATAATTTCGGCCTCCTTTCATGTCCACTCCCACACCGCTCTCCACCGATCGGGAGGGGTTCAGGCCCACGGCGAAAAAGGCTGCACCAAAGAGCATGACGCCAACAGACACGACCCTAAAAAAGAAAAAAGAAAACACCGAAGGATAATTATACCAGTAAAGATAGGATGAAGGGTCCAGCGATTCTCCCAGAGAAAAGGCATAGAGCAGGATAATCCCAGCACTTTCATAGCGGCCCAACAAAAGGGGCGAGGAGGTCGAGTCGGATAGCATCAAGCTCATCATTCCCAAGACAAAACCCATTGTCACATAGCTCTCCGCAAAACCTTCGGAAAATGGAAAATGTCCGGATCGGTACCAGAAAAGGACAAAAATCGCGCCGTTCATGACCAGAGAAACGGTAAAAACCTTTTTAAAGATGCTGATCCATGAGGGTTTCAGCGTTAACACAAAAGCGAGCAGGTAACCCGCGAAAGACAAATAATAAAAAACTTTGACAAAAAGTATATCCAATATTTAATTCTCCCTATGATGTGAGAGGGCAAAAACTATATTTTGGGAAAAAACTGACTTCACAGGCACTGGAAATTAACTGCGAACCCTTGCAACTAATACAGGCGATCCCTCAACGCCCCTTCCATGGCCGTGAAGCTCTTTTTGAAAAGGACCTGGTGAAACCGGTCGATCTCTGCATTCACATCGAGATCTTCAAAACGATCAGGATAGAGCCGTTTCCCCAGCCAGAGCACCCCCAGGGTCGAAAGCGGGGAGGGGAAATCCCAAGGCGCCAGGTTGGAAGGAAACAGATAAACCTCTCCGTTCGCCACGGCCTTGACCTGTTTGAACTCGCGGCGAGAGAGGACCCTTGCTGCCTGTGCCCTGGCCGACAGGGAGGCCGCAACAAGGTCAGGGTTCCATTGTATGAATTGTTCAGGAGATATCTCCCTGAAATAGCCGGACAATTCGTGACCTGCATTGACTCCTCCTGCCCGGCTGATGATTTCATCTTGAAGGAGGCTCCCGGTCGCGGTACTGAAAACCCCCTTGCTCGATGCGTAATACACCACCTTACGTCTTTCTTCGGGGATTTGACTCACCTTCCCTGCCACGAAACTTAGCAGCCGATTGCTCTCTCCCATGACCTTCGCCGCCCTTGCCGGTTCCCCGACGGCCTCCGCGATGAGCATGAGAGTCCGATTGAGGCCCTCAAAGGTCTCAGGAAGAATCACAAGAGCCGGTATGCCGTACTCCACTAAGCGGTCGGCGATCTTGATCCCGTCTTTCTGTGCGTAGAGCAAGACCAGGTCGGGTTTTAAATGGATGATCGTCTCCAAATTGAGCCCCGTGGATTTTCTCCCCACAGGCGGCAGATCCGCGATGCCGGGGTAAACGCCCAACTGAAGTTTGTCATGTTTCGAGTGGGAGTCGATGCCGACCAGTCTGTCACACAAGCCCAGGGAAAGAAGACACAGGGCCGCAGGCTTAAAGGTGGTGATAATCCGCTCCGCCTTTTCGTGTACCACGACCTTCCGCCCGACCATATCCTGGACCACCCGGTTCTCACCGGCACAGGTCGACGAGAGGAATAAAAAAGATATGAGTGCCACTGTAAAAAACGAGATACCCTTCCGATATTTCATGCCAATGCTCCTTTCAACACCTACTGATACCAGGGAATCACTTGGAATTCCCGTTGCTAAGCATGTGAGAAGACCTGGGCGCAGACGCGGATTTCCCAAGAAAAACCTGAACAAATTATAGTTCTGAAAGACCTAACAACGTAAACATCCCGTACGAAGACCCGTCTTTGATCAACGCCCCGAGGACCAGGGTTTTTTTATTAGATATAAACTTCTTGGCAAATGGGAGAGAACAACGCGCAATGCCCTCAGGTTAGTTCAAACACGATAGTAATCGTCAGAGGGACTTCAGTTTCAAACAGACGCCGAGGAGGTCTTGCGAAAGGGGATGCATCCCTGACGGCCCTTAGGGCCGCCTCGTCCAAGATTCCGTGTCTGGAGGTTTTAACGACCTTCTCCTCTTTGACAACCCCGTCCAGACCGATCACAAAACCCACCAGCACGGCCCCCTCGATCTGACGCTTCTGGGCTTTTTCGGGATAGCTCTTGTTCTTCTCGATTTTAACACGTACCATCTCCAAGTAGCTTTCGTGGTTATCAAACTCCCCACCGACCTCCTCGATCTGAGCCGGGTCCCAGTGCGCGTAACCCGGATCCGGGGTTCCGGGAATCTCCGGCAGGGCGATGCTCTCCATGAGGCCTTCGGAAAACCGATTATCCATTGCGGCCATTTTTATGGGCTTGAAATGAGGGATGGCATGGGAGGGCGTCTTTAATCTCCTCACTTCGTTGGTTTCAAGATTTTTTTTGGGTCGCACCCTTGGCCTGGGAATCGAACGTCTTGGAGGTCTGGAGACATCCTCTACGCTCATTTCGATATAACTCATGGCCTTCCCCGTGAAGAGGCCCGAAACATGCAGAAAGAAGACAGCATGAACGCCGATGGAAAAGATCACAAGGCCCCTCAGAAGCCAGTTGGGCTTTGAACGATTTAAAAGGGTTCGGGAATCATCCTGTTTCGACATGGCGCTAAAATCCTTCTACAGGTCCTTTTCCGTCGCCAGGCACAATCTGCCTGCACCGGCGGCCTTGGCCACGTCCATGACCTTGACGGCCTTGTTAAGAATCACGGCCCTATCGGCCCGGACGACTACCAGTTTATCCTTCTGCGCTCCGATCATCACCTTTAGGCGATCAAAGAGGACTCCTTCGGAGACCTCACGGTCTTCAAGAAACGCTCTGCCCTCCTGGTCCACGTAAACCGTGATGACCTCTTCGGTCTGCGGCGCGGATGCCTTGGCCTGGGGGAGCTTGATCTTGATCCCCTCCTCCACCATAAAATTGGTGGTCAGCAAGAAGTAGATCAGAAGCAAGAAAACGATGTCTATAAGCGAGGTCAGGGGTACCTGCACCCCGCCCCCGGTGCTTTTCCTGAGACGTCCAATCATGACTTCTCCCTCAGTTCTTTCTGCCGATGGCCTTGATAAAGGTAACGGTCCCGTCCGCGAGCTGGGTCTCGTATTTCTCCACCCGGGAAAGGAGATAACTGTGGGCCACCATTGTGGGAAGGGCCACCGAGAGCCCCAAAGCCGTTGTCAACATGGCTTCCCAGATCCCGCCCGCCAGGACGGCCGAGTTGACCTTTCCTCCCATCTGTTGAATCACCATAAAGGCCTTGATCATTCCGAGCACCGTCCCGAGAAGGCCAAGCAACGGGGCGATATTGCCTATCGTTGCCAATGCCGGCAGATAGCGGGACAGGCTCCGTACCTCCTCGTCCGTAGAATGACCGATAACGGTCTCAAGGGTCTCGCGGTCCTGATCCAGGACGTCGAGTCCGTTCGCCAGGATCCTCCCCATCGAACAATGACTTTCCCTTGCCAATTCAACGGCACGTGTGCGGTCTCCCTTCTCAAGGTACTGGGCCACGGTTTCCGCCAATCCTTTCCCCCTGACGCGTACCCGGGCAAAACGAATCAATCGTTCCAGAAATATGGCCAGGGCGAGTACGGAACAAAAAAGAATGGGTCCTACGAGGACGCCTCCCTTTGAAAGATAATCAAGCATGGCTGCCACCTCTTGCAGGGGTCGCCTTCCCACTAAACATATTTAACATCCCTTCTCTTCCTCCACTGCTTCAATAAACCTCTTCGATGTCTGCGACACCGTCGAGATTCAAGTCCTTCGATCGCTTTACCAGGGCCTCGGATTGATCATAATACTCCCAGAGGTCGGCCTTTCCGTCCTCATTCGTGTCCTCCTCGACCCTTACCAATCTGCCCTTATCATAAAAATACCAGGTATCCACCCTCCCGTCCTTGTTGCTGTCCTTCTCGGCACGCATTGCCTCTTCGGATTCATTGTAGAACCAAGTGAGCAGTCCCCCGGTATCTTCTTCGTTTTCTTCGCTCTTAAAAATCTTTCCTGCCTCGTTATAATGCTCTTTGAGATTCGGGGTTCCGTCATCGTTTTCATCGATCACCTTGAGCCGAAGCACCCCATCCTTATAGTGGTAGCCTGCCTCCGGACGGCCGTCCCCGTCCTGGTCGAGAGTCGTCACACGGGTCCAAGGCAGCCGGTCGAACCGCTGGCTCACCTCAAAGCGCCCGTCCCCGTTTTGATCCTTGAGCAGTTTCTGTTTTTTTCCCTCATGATAGAAGATTTTAAGATCCACGTTTCCATCGCCGTTATCGTCTTTTTCTATCCTTGAGAGATCTTTCCCCCCATAAAACTCCCAGGTGTCGAATTTGCCATCAAGGTCGGTATCGCTTTCGACCCGCTCTTTCTGCTCTTTAGCATTAAAAAAAACCCGGGTATCGGGCTTCCCGTCCCTGTTCCGATCCATGCTCTGGAGGCGGGCCTTTCCCTTTTTGAAGATCGTCCTGCTTTCGTGGAATCCGTCTCCGTCACTGTCCAGGGTCACGCGAACAGGCACCCCGTTTTTGTAAAATCTTACCCTGTCAATCCGGCCCGTATGCCGGGTATCCTCTTCGACTTTTTCAGCAAGCCCATGATTGTCAAAGTGAGAAAAAAAATCCATCCGGTCGTCAAAATTCGTGTCCTTTTCCTGGTAAAAGGCCTTGCCTTCCTTGAACCGGGTGATGATATCGAAGCGACCATCACCATTGGAATCCTTTTTCTGTTCAGCGGGTTGACCCTTGTCATAACGGGTCACGGCCTCGAAGCGCCCGTCGTGGTCCTGGTCCTTTTTCCGTTCGAGGAGTTCCCCCCGGCAATAAATCCGGAATTCGTCCATTTTGCCGTCATCATCTCCATCGTGGCGGCTCTCAGAGGAGAGGCCCTCTGCATCAAACAGGGTGATCCTCTCCCAGTGTCCGTTTCCGTTCTGATCCACACGTCGCTCCAGCGGCCTGTCATCCTTATAGGTCTGGAAGATATTCGGTTTTGAATCCCCGTCCGTATCCTTGGTAAGCAGGGTCAAACGACCTTGCATATAGTGATAGTTGCTGTCAAAAACGCCGTCCCCGCTTGTATCTTTTTTTACCTCACTCGGTCTCTCTTCAGCATCAAAACCGATGATCATATCGATCTTTCCGGTCTTATTCGAGTGATGCCTGTGTCGGACCCTTTTTCCCTCCCTGAAATCGTCCCAGGAATCTATCTTGCCATCCGCATCGGAGTCCCGCTCTATCCTGATCACCTGCTCCTCTTTATAGAACTGAACGGTCTCCATAACCCCGTCTCCGTCCTTGTCGAGATCGAGCCTCTCGATACGGTCATGACTATCTAAATGGATGATCTGGTCGATCTTACCGTCGCCGTTGGTGTCTTTTTTATAGAGTGAAGATTTGGCGAATGTCTGGGCAGGAGAGAGAAGAGAAAAAATAAGCACACCGATGACATAAATTCTTGAGTTTTTCAAAGCCTTGACCACAATATACAAAAAAATACGAATGGATGTGGATCACGGAACCCTCCCCTGATCCACATCCTCTCATCTAGCGTTCTTGCTGAGGTTTATCTGAGCTTTCTTCTATATCGAGCGCCCTAAAATGTGCCCCGAAGTCCGAAAAAAATCTCTCGGCCTTCTCTCGGGAGGCCGTAAGCCGTCTCGTAGTTTTCATCAAAGAGATTCCGAACGCCCAATTCCACCGTGGCATACCTGGATAGCTCGGCCATGGCCTTCACATCCACCGTCCAGTAACTATCCAGTTCAACCCATTCAAGGCTTCTGTCCGGCAGAGATTTTTGCTCCCACTGCCCCTTGTTGTAACCCGCCTTAGCGAACAGGGAGATCCAGTCGTTCACCTTGAAAAGGTCACTCACATAGACGCGGTGTTTGGGTGTTTCCGTCAGGTGATCCTCAGGATTATCGGACTTATCTTCCGCATCCAGGTACGTGTAATGGGCCCCCAATGTATTTCTCGGGAGGCATTCCGTTTTGAAGCTGACCTCAAAGCCGCGGTATTGGACCTTATCCATGTTTTTTTTGTAATCATATGTGTCACCACCCACGATGATGGTCTCTTCACCGATTTTATCCTGAAAGTCCGAATAGAAGAAGTTCACCCCGGCATAGCTGTCACATGGCAGAGGCCTCTCCACCCCGATCTCGTAATTGGTGGATTGTTCCTTTTCCAGGTTTGGATTGGCAATGTTGCGGCCAAGGTAACCGGAATACAGCTCACTCAGGGTCGGGAAACGACTCTTCCTGGCCACGGAGGCATGAACTTTGGTAGCATTCTCGAACCGATAATTGAGACCGACCAGACCATTCCAGGAGTCATCATCATCCCGCAAGGGCATTTGACCGGTCCCGTCAAAGGCCTCTTTTTCCGTCTGAAAGTCGTAATTTATTCCAAGAACAACGGCCAGATGATCATTGATCTTTATATCGTCCTCCAGACCGATAGAAAAAGTTTCCGCCTCATACCTTTCCCAGACCGCCCCGCGATCGTCTTGTTCCTGGTGCACATCGTCTTTGTAATGCAACGAAAAGCTGAGGGTGTTTTTATCGATATGACTTGACCTCAACACCACGGACCCACCGTTCGTATAGTCGTCATAGGTACTATGAAACGCAGATCTCCTATTTTGCGTGGTGTAGGTTTGATCGTCATAGGCATCAAGAACATTGTAGTAGGTGTCGTGATAGAGGCGCGTCTTGGCCGACAAATCATCCGTTAATTTGCTGTCGCCGATAAAATAATAGGTTGTCTTTTCCCATTCCGTAAATCTCCAATACCGTTGTCTTTCATTTTCGTAGACATTGGGGGGCAATCCTCTTTCGCTTGTGACATGCTGGATACCCAGGGCATATTCATGGCCCTCAGTCGGTGTAAACCCCGCCTTGAATGACCCTGTAATGCTCTCCTCGTCAGAATTATCCCTCGTACCCCCATTTTCATACCAGTCCTTCGGGTCTGAGGTCGGGATGGGTGTGAAGCCATCGGACATCTCATAGCCGTCGGATGTCAGGCCCGTGAGCCCCCCTTGGAAATAGAAACGGTCCAGCTTTGAGCCCAGGTTCAGGGTTCCCTGTCGGCCATTTTCACTGGCCTCAACCTTGTATGACCCCTCAATGGTCTTTTGAGGTCTCATGGATACGATGTTGATCACACCACCCATTGTATTGGCCCCGTAGAGCACGGAGGCCGCCCCTTTGCTCATGGTGATTTGAGAGACATTGCCTGTCGAAAGCTCACTGGAATCCACATATCCGTCATTGGGAAGATAAAGCGGGATACCGTCATAAAATATCGGGACGTATTTCTGATTGAAACCTCGCACGTTGACATAGGCCTCGTTCTTGGTGCCCACTGAAACCGAGACACCGGGAAGTGAATCGAGCGCACTGGAAACATCCGTGGCATTGATCAGATCGAGTTGTTCCCGGTCCACGGTTTCCACCGTAGTCACCTGCGTAATGGTCTCAGCCTCACCCGTTACAACGACCTCACCCAGGTTGAAGACCTTTTCTGCGGCACTATCCTGGGGTACCGCCGATTCCTCGGCCCAGCTCAGCCCGGCACATAGTAATCCTGATGCCATCAATAAACAGACCGCCGCTTTCGCTTTGAATTTGAACCTCATTTCTCCATTTCTCCTTCTTCTATTGCATTTATATAAATTCATCATTCATGTGATCGACTTCCGACGATCATTCCAAATTTAAAATACAGGTACCGACTTTCCCCAAAATACATTCAACAAAACAGCGGCCTGAAACATTGGATTCCGCCTATATTAAGGGCCGGGGCATGCGGAGGCAAAAGGCCATTTTCTTCAAGTTCATATATCTAGATCGATATATATCGTTCACGACATATGCGAATATGCAAAAAAAGACTGTTTGTCAATCTTTTTTTTATTCACTTGATCACAATTTCCTGCATATTCCGTTTTGAAGAGGATTTTCATCGGATACCATTCGGAATCCCGATCAAGAGGTTCAAAGACTTTGAACCCCTGTTGTAGTCCGGCATTTAACTCTGGATCCTTCCGGGGGAGTCTGTTACCCGTTGGAACACCCTACACCTTGTACATGGTCAAAATTCCCGAGATCAGCGCAAAGGCCACGAACCCCACGATGCCGCCCAGAAACACGATCAGGATCGGCTCCACCATGGCCGTCATGCGCTGGATATACG
>CAZXWJ010000070.1:0-17744 GCA_964644375.1 uncultured Desulfobacteraceae bacterium
GGCGAAGGGCTCGCCTTATTCGGAGCTCGATTATCCTTGCTTCGTTTTGTGTGCTGTTCTCTTGCCTGATTATTATTCTTCTTTTCGTTATGCCGTTGCTGGGTCTGAGTTTGAATTTTTTTGTTATCGTTCTCTTTATTTTGTGCCTGGTAAGCTTAGCTGCCTCTCTTTTCGTGTTTATCCTCGATGTTAACCAGTCTCTTACAGCACTTAAACTTGAAATGGAAGATATCAACGATGCGGACTGAACCACAAGGATTGTGGTGACATGAAATCTTGTACTCAATCCTCTTTTACGGGAGACCGTGGTACAATTCCCGAGCAGACTTGCCCTTTTTTTTATTTGGGTTTCAAAAACCTGGCCCTCAGGACTAGGTCAGAGACGATCGGCTCTGCTGTAAGGCCTTGCAAGATAAGTCACAAGTTCAAATGTCAAAATCCCAATGTCAAAGGCCACAAGATGCGGGAGGGGGCAGGGAGCTCATTCCTAGAAAGGAACACCATGGGCCGCATATTTTGATTGAATAGGCTTGCCGAATCTGTCATTTGGTTTTTGGGCTTTGGCATTCATTTGACCTTTGAGCTTTGTAGTTTGACATTACATGTTCCTGTTCCTGTCATCACCCCCCCCTCTGTGATTAATCCAAAACCGGGCCCTTTGGGCCCGATTTTTTTGCCGAATGTGGAGTGAATTCAATGACTAAGAAAGATGGAATCGGAGGTCAATTCGCAATGTGGAGCACGGCGCTTCAGACGGGAGATCCGGATAACGTGGTGGCATGTTATGCCCCGGACGCCATTCTCCTGCCGACCATGTCTCCGAAAGTGTGCCACAATCACGCGGAGTTACGGGACTACTTCGTACACTTTTTATCGAAGAGCCCGGTTGTAAGGATCATCGAGCAGAACATCCGCATATATGGCGATATCGCAATAAATTCAGGCCTATACACCTTCTCTTTGAAGGAAAATAGGGTCCGGTCGGACACGGCCGGGCGATTTACCTTCGTCTATCGAAAATATGACGATGGGTGGTTGATCATTGAACATCACTCGTCCATCTTGCCTGAATAGGAGCAGGGCGAGTTGTCCGGGGCCCTGCAGGGAGCCTTGCGCTCGGGCGCCATCCTTTTAACCCCGTTGCAGGGGCTTGCCTTTTTCCACCCGGTTACACCGGCGCGCGCTGATTGACGCGTCCCCACGACCGGAACCTGAGGCTTTTTATTCTGGAAAACAGACTCCGGGATTACAACACCATTTCTATGAGCGAGGGTCCGGGTTCTCTGAATGAGCGGTTCAGGGCGTCGGCAAGTCCGGAGACCTCTTTCACGGAAACAGCCGGTACGCCGAAGCCTTCAGCAATCTTAACCCAATCGATAAAGGGCTCTCTGAGCTCCGTAAGGGCCCGGGCGTTTTCCCCCGGCCTTTCGATGCCCGCTCTTTGGAGTTCCGCCTGCAGAATCCTGTAACTGCGGTTGGAACAGAGGAGGGTGGTGACATTCAAACCCTCCCGGGCCTCACTCCACAGGGCCTGGATCGTATACATGGCACTTCCGTCAGCCTGGAAATCGATCACGGGCCGATCCGGGCAGGCCAGGGCGGCTCCCAGGGCGCAGGGCATACCATAGCCGATGGCACCCCCCGTGAGGGGCAGAATGGTGTGCGGGGGAATGCCCGCAGTGAGGGGATAGTACGCAAACGAGGTCGTGAGCCCTTCTTCGACAATGACGGCCCCTTCGGGCTGGAGGGCGGCAAGGGTCTGGGATGCCTTTAAGGGGGTCAACTCTCCCTGAGGGATCCCGGGCCGATGAAGCTGAGAAACGACACCCGCCCGGACAGATCCTCCTGTCGGCCCTTTCAGGGCATCGACCAGATCGGCCAAGGCCTCGATCATGTCCTGTCGGTCCGTCCCTATGGCCACCTTCACCTGGTCGTCTCTCAGAATACGGCTTTCGATACCGGGGTACCCGAAAAAGGTGACCGGCTCCCCGGCACCGGCCAGGATTACGCCTTCATAGGCCGCGAGCATCTCTCTGGCCTCTTCCGGAAAGTAAGGAATCCGTCCCACCACCGGCAGGCCGGCCCCACGTTCCACCATGGTGGGGAAGGTTTCGGTGAGGAGGTCGCAGCCGGTCAGCCCCTGAATGCGGGCGGCAAGGGCCAGCCCTTTTTTTCGAAGGGCGCGTCCCCCTAAGAGGAGGGCCGTCTTGGGGCCGGATCGAAGTAGTTTCGCCGCCTCCTCGATTTGGCCGTCGTCCACGGGAGTAAGGGGGGGTGCGGATAAGCCACCCCCTGCGGTCCCGCAGGGTCCCAGTTGATAATCATGGGGCACGATCAGGCTGGCGATTCGACCCGTACAGGACGCCTCAACGGCCTCCACCACGTCACGGGGGATATGGTCGGTCGCAGTATTGGTCCGGGTCCATTCCGAGACGGTCTCGGTCAGCCCCTCGATATTCATGGCCAGAGGCGGATCCGCCGGCCGGTGCCAGGTGGCATGCTCGCCGATAATGTTCAGGATCGGCGTGCGGGCGCGTCTGGCATTGTGGAGGTTGGCGATGCCGTTGGCAAACCCGGGGCCCAGATGAAGCAGGGTCATGGCCGGTTTTCCCGACATGCGACCATAACCGTCGGCTGCGCCCGTGCATACGCCTTCAAACAGCCCGAGCACAGCTTTGATGCCCTTTATCCGGTCCAGGGCCAGGACGATGGGCATTTCGGTCGTACCGGCGTTGGCAAAACATATCTCGACACCGCATTCGATCGCGGTTTGTATAAGCCTTTCGGCGCCATTCATTTGTTCCATGTATTTGTACCTTCTCTTTCCATATCTCTTTTTATCTCAAACGATCGGGTTAGGAGTAGTCGTTCAGGGGTAATCCTTTCATCTCCCGGATGACGATCCGTTGCTGTTTTCAGATGAGCCTTGTCTGCGCATAAAATTTACGTTTATCGAAAATTACCCCTTTATCGGCAGGGAGAAGAATACGGCTTTCAGGATCTAACTAAAAGAGGTCCTGAACGGTCTGAAGAAACCGTTCCATATCCTTTTCCGTCCCCACGGTGATCCTGACAAAGTCCTTGATTCCATCGACATCAAAGTACCTTACCAGCACGCCCTCCCGTTTCAACCTCAAATAGATGTCCTGACCCGGGATACCCGCTTTTGATGCGAAAAGAAAATTGGCCCGTGAGGGCAGCACATACCAGCCCCGTTTTTGAAGTTCCGAAGAGAGATGCTTCCTTGTTGAGATGATTTTCGCAATAATGGTTCGGTAGTAATCTTCGTCACCCATCGCGATCTCTCCTATTTTCAGGGAGAGGGAATCGGCCGGATAGGAGTTGAAGGAATCCTTGACCATGAAAAGAGCGTCGATGAGTGCCTTGCTTCCCAGGGCAAAACCAAGCCGAAGTCCGGCCAGGGCCATGCTCTTTGAAAAAGTTCTGATGATGAGTAAATTGGGGTGATCTGCGATAAGGGCAACCGCGCTCGTCCCGCCGAAATCAATATAGGCCTCGTCGATGATGATCGTTTTTTCCCGGGGATAACCGTCAAGGAGATTCGTTATCTTTTCGATCGGCAGGCACATGCCCGTAGGTGCATTGGGATTGGCGAAAATGAGGCCGCAGGAATCAGGCGGGTTCAAAAAACCCTGGATATCTAGCGAAAAATCCGGAGAAAGGGCAATTTTTTTGAAATCAATGCCGTAAAAATTACAATAGACGGGATAGAAACTGTAGGTGAATTCAGGGAAAAGCAGGGGACTTCGGGCGCTGTCGAAAAAGGCATAGAAAGCAAAAGAGAGCACTTCATCCGAGCCGTTGCCTATAAAGACCTGGTCCCTGTCGAGGTGATACCTGTCCGCGATTTTTTTGCGAAGGTCGATGAACAGGGGATCGGGGTAGAGCCTGAGATTCTCAATATCAAAGGTTTGTAGAAAATTCCTGATTCGCGGTGAGGGAGGATAGGGATTTTCATTCGTGTTGAGTTTCAGGTACGTCCTGTCCTGCGGCTGCTCGCCGGGGATATATGGACTCAGCTTTTTTAATCTTTCGGAAAACATGGCATCTCCTGGCCCTGTCGAAAAGAGGCAACGCAACCCGAGTGATCAGGCCGTTTCCATCCGGAAAATGGTTTTTTTCCGGATGCATCCCGGGTAAGGTTCAATTCGTGAATATTAAATGAATCCGGATAATGTATCACCGTGCCTCTTCCTCTGAGAAAAATGTCTTGTGGATCGAGGTGAGGGTGGCCTGCAGGTCTTTATTGCTGACGATAAAATAGAGTGCCGCGCGGGAAGGCCCGAAAGAACTCATCTCGATATTTATATCACACTCGGCCACGGCCGTGAAGGATCGCGCCGCCACTCCCTTGTGCCGAACGAGGCCGTCCCCGACAATGCCGATCAGGGCAATGTCTTCCACCTTTTCCAGGCGTTGGTAGGGCTTGGGGGATAGAGATTTCAAGAGGTCATGACCCGCCTCGAGGTCCTTATGGGAGAGAAGCAGGCTGATGCAGGTCTGGGAGGTGACCACGGACTTGATGTTGATACCTTTTTCGGCCAGTTGACCGGCGATCAGCGCCAGGATGCCAGGTCGTGCCCCCACGCCGGAGGCATGGACCTTGAGGATGCCGATGTCCGTGTCGTGGGCGACACTCTTGACTACATTTTCCGTGGTGATGCCCCGGTAGGTGATGAGGCTCCCTGAGGCATCCGGATCAAGCGTGTTTTTGACGGCGATGTTCAGTTTGCTTGCCTTGAGGGGTTCCATGGTCCTGGGATGGAGAATTTTAGCTCCGAAGTAGGAGAGTTCCGCCGCTTCCTTGTAGGAGAGGAGCGGAATAAGACGGGCCCCTTCGACAAAATTCGGGTCGGTGCTCAGGTAGCCCGGAACGTCTTTCCAGATCTCAAGTCCGTCGGCCTCCATGGCGGCGGCCACGACCGCAGCCGAGTAGTCACTCCCCCCCCGGCCGAAGGTCGTAATATCCCCCTTTTCGCTTACGCCGAAGAAACCGGGCAGAAAGAGAATCATCCCTTTTGAGAGCAAGGGGGTCAGCTTGGGCTGGAGATTCCGGGCCGTTTTTCGCAGGTCTGCCGTGGCGTCTTCGAACTTCCCGTCCGTCATGATGCCGATTTTTTCGGGCAGGAGGTAAGTGCTCTGAACCCCTCTGGCCCGGACGGCCGCGGCAAGGAGTTCTGCACTGAAACGTTCTCCGTAGCTGCTGATGACATCCCTCATTCGCGGGGTGCTTTCCCTGGTAAAATTGAGCCCGTAATAAAAACGCTCGACCTGATTCAGGGACCGATTCAAATCCCGGATGAAGTCCTTGAGAAGCGTGCCCTTCGGCATCAGATGGCGGGCGATAAGCGTGTGTTTGCTTCTCAAGTGATTCATCAAGGCGGGTATGCTTTCCTCCTCTTTGATGGCCTTGGCCATGCCTTCGATCAGCATGTCCGTGATCCCATACAGGGCCGAAACAACAAAAATATGGCCCCGGCCGCGTTCGGTGATCAGATCCAGAATATGGGCAATCTGTTTTTTACCTTTGAGACAGCCTCCACCGATTTTGATAACTTTCATTTTCCGTATTCCCGTGTGTGAGATGTATTGGTGTTGGTGGATAAACAATTTTGAAGGAGTTTTTAAATAAATGCCGTTCGCCGTTTCACCCTTCGGCGTTCCAATTTTAAACCGATGAGGGTTCCTATTCCGCTCTCAGCCCGCTACCGTCTCTTTGATTTTTTTGGACAGGTCGCTGATATTGAAAGGCTTCTGGATAAAACCGTCACATCCCCGATCCAGTATCTCACTGGCCTGACCGTCAATGCTATAACCGCTGGCTAGAAGGACTTTTGCATGGGGATCGATCTCTTTCAACCTGTCATAAACCTCTCCCCCGTTCATGTCCGGCAGAATCATATCCAGTATGACCAGACCTACCCTGTCCTTCTCCTTTTCGTAGACATGAAGCGCCTCTTCCCCGCCTTGAGCAACAAGGACCCGATAACCCATTCGCCCCAACATTTCCTCTCCGATTTCCAGGATCATGGGTTCGTCGTCGACCAGGAGGATCGTGTCGATCCCTTCGAGGGAATCATTCGAGAGGTCTCTGGATATGGCTCTTCTCGTGGCGGGTATGAAGATGTTAAAGGTGGTCCCGGATCCTTTTTTCGAATGGACGTCTATATACCCTCTATGGGCCTTCACAATGCCGTAAACGGAAGCGAGTCCCAGGCCTGTGCCCCGTGGTCCCTTTGTCGTAAAAAAGGGGTCGAAGATTCGATCCAGGGTTTTACGGTCCATGCCCTCTCCTGTGTCCTTGATAGATAACATGACATATTCGCCGGGTTTCGGTTTATAGGTCTGGCCATCCATATCACGATGGGTGACATTTTTCGTCACCAGATACAGATCACCGCCCTTGGGCATGGCCTCCGCTGCATTGATGAGGAGATTCAGCATGATCTGTTCAAATTGGCTGTGGTCGGCCATGATGTCGTCTACCTCTTCGGAGAGCTCGGGATGAATCCTGATCTCCTTTTTTGTCATGCTGAAGGTTTCAGACATCTCCAGAACCAGTTGATTGATATCGATGGGCATGACTTGATATCTTCCCTCCCGGGCATAACCCAGGAGCTGACTGGTCAGTTTTGAACCGTTCTGAACCAGTTTCTCTATTGTGGTCAATCGGGGAAAAAATGTATGGGTTTTTTCCATGTCCAAAAGCATCAGTGAGATGTTTCCCTGAATCCCCATGAGCAGGTTGTTGAAATTATGGGCAATACCGCCAGCAAGGGTTCCGATGGCCTCCATCTTCTGAGTCTGTTGCAGTGCGATTTCCAGACGCTTTTGATCCGTCATATCCCGAATAATCCCCTGAAAACCGATTCCCCGGCCCTCGGCATCCCTGAGGAGGGATACGGAGGTCGAAGCATGTCTTTCCTCACCGTCCTTTCTGATAAGTTTCCAGCCAAAACCGCTGATGGGATTTCCTGAGGTGTAGACTTTATTAAAAAGGTCGGTCCCAATTTTATTCGTTCTCTCATCGGTGAATGCGCGAATATGGGCCCCGTCCAATTCTTCCTGCGAGCAATCGAAGATCGTCGTCAGTGCCCGGTTAAAAAATGTAAAGCGACCTCGAAGATCCAACTCATAATAGCCGTCCTGAATGCTCTCAAGGATGTCCCGATATTTGCTTTCGCTTGCCCTCAGGGCTTCTACGGTTCGTTTACGGTCAATGGCGATGGCGATCTGTTCCGAAATGGATTCCATGAGGGTAATGTCTTTTTTCGAAAAGCGGTTCGGGTCATCATAACTTTGTACTCCGACGGCACCGATGACTTCCCCTTTGATGGCCAGCGGGACGCCCAGCCAGACCTTTGGAAGGGTGCCTTGAGGCCGTTGATGACCGGAAGAATATCGGGTCTTCAATTCCTCCTGTTGATAAAATCGAGGCGCCTTGACCTGGATGACCTCCGCAGTCAAAGAGTTCGACTCCTTGGCCCGAATAAGGGTGAAATCAGCGTCCTTTTCATCCTTGAAATAGGGAAAGGAGATGGCGTCCGTGGCCTTATCGTACATCGCGATAAAAAAGTTTGTGGCGTCTAATATGGAGCCCAGGCTTCGGTGTATCAAGTGGAAGAGTTCGCTTAGTTTCTTGGTTGAATTGTGGGCACTGGAGATTTCAAACAAGGTCTTCATGATCTTTTCATTTCGTATGGGTTCCTTGACGCCGATAAAGGCGCCCATCAGGCACACAGGGTTGCCTTCATTGTCAAAGATCGTGTTGGCCGAAATCATCACCGGGTACAATGTTCCGTCTTTTTTTCTGATGACCTGTTCAGCGCTCCAAGAACCTTTCCTGTAGACCTTTTTCATGAATTCCAGGCACTCTTCATCGTTTCCCCAGAATTCGGATGTGCGCCTGTTCAGGACTTCGTTTTTATGGTCATATCCGTTCATCCTGAGGAACGAGGTGTTCACATAAATCAAGTTCCCTTTTAGATCCGTAAGGTAGATAGCATTGAAGGAAACATCGAGAGCGGTTTGCAAGATCTGCCAAAGTTCGATTTGATTCGTGAGGCCGCTATTGGTTTTCACCGTCTTGCCCAGGCGCTCCCCCAGCTTCGACATTTCCTTGAATACCCCTTTCTCGTCCTGTTTGATAACTCCCATATCTTAACCCCTAAATATATCGACACAATTAAGCCCGTAAGCGGGCTCCTAAGCCTTTATGAAAAGCTGCCAGCCAATTCATCATCGGTTCGCAGGATGAAAGACGCAAAGGGGGAAGTTTAAATCACGGGAAGGACGATTACAAGAGCCTTGTAGCGTTTGGAATAAACGATGGCCTATTAATGGATATGTCTGTGCCATATGGATGCGCACAAGCTGTGGATGGGTCGCGTCGATTTTTTCTCAAAAGGCTGGATTCACACTTTTTTTTAAGTTTCAGCTTGCATCGGTCGATATAACTGATGTCAGTCAAGGGCAAACCATCCGAAAGGGTGGGACGCAAAGCCATCGGCCTAAATCCCGGATCGGACGGAAAAGGCGGCAGGGTTACCTGGCGATGAATCAACCTTCCTATTGATTCCTCCCGAAAATGCCGTATGCGTTTCGTCTGAAAATTTTTCAATACATCCCCCGGGCAGGTTTTATATCATGTTGGTGGCGTCATCTCGAGAAAACGAAAGGGTCAAAGGATGATCTCTTCAATAAACAGCAACATCTCGGCCTTGTCCGCAATAGGTCAAAAACTGACTGTGACAGCGAACAATATTGCCAACGTGGAATCGGAGGGTTTTAAAAAGAGTCGGGCGCTGATTGAGGAGGGCGACAGCGGCGGTTTGAAGGTCGATATTCGAACAATAGAGACACCCGGGGATAGCAAGGTCGAAAATGTGGACGGGGAACCGGTGGTAAGAGAAGGATCCAATGTGGATTTGGCAGAAGAAATCACAGATACTATTCCCGCACAGCGGGGCTACGAGGCTAATTTGACAGCCATCAAAACCAGGGATGAAATGATGGGAACGATTATGGATATCCTGGGGTAGGAACGGGCTCAAGTCTTTTTGAATCCGATCGCTGATTGCACCCGTCAAAAAAAGCTGTTTTCGAATGAGACCCGGATTTTTTTAACGATAACTTGTGCAGGTTGGGAGGAGGCGTGACCTCGATCACGAAAAGAAGGTTCATAGAGCCTGATCCCTTGTCGCTGCACAGTCAACATAAAGGGTACCCCTAAAGGGTACCCTGTTTTTTTTACAGCGTGCTTACCCGGGAACGGTAACGAATCCGGGATTCGGGCGCAGGTCTTATGACCCGAGTTGTTTCAGCAGATCCTCGGAGACCTCCTTGACGCCGGGTCTGCCGTCAAGGTCGACGATCCTGGGCTTGCCGTCGTTTCTGGCGGAATAGTCCTTGAAATAAATGGCGGCGGCCATGGTGCCCGTTTCGGTGTCGTAGTAGATGTCGTGGCGTTTATCGATAGCATCTTCGTCCTGGTCGTCGGATCGGGCCTTGAGCTCACCCCCGCAGATCCTGCATGTGTCACCGTTGGGCTTAATGGCATCAATATAGATGTTATTGGGATGGTTGTTGTCGTTCACGCAGAGCCGACGGCCCATGATGCGATTCTTGGCGATCTGCCTGTCAAGAACCATATCAATCACGATATCCAGATTGATCCCTTCCTTCTGAAGGGTCTTGTCCAGTTCCTGGGCCTGAGTCAGGTTCCTGGGAAATCCGTCCAGGAGCCATCCGTTCTTGCAGTCATCTTCCTTGATACGAGAGAGAATCATGGGAATCGTGATCGAATCGGGAACGAGTTCCCCGCGATCGATATACCCCTTGGCCTCTTTACCAAGATCCGTGCCCCGAGAAATATTGTCCCGAAAGATAACGCCGGTTTCGATATGGGGAATGTTGAATTTTTCTTTGACGATTGCGCCCTGTGTCCCTTTCCCGCTTCCGTTGGGTCCAAAAAAAAGAATATTCATGGTTTCTTCTCCTTTTGACTGAATTTGAATTTTCCGCTGAAATCCACTCGTCTTAACCGGGCAGTCGATGCAAGCAAAATATTTTAAAACCACAATTCTGTCAAGGCGTTAACGTCCGTGACATGCCCGCTGCAGGGTGGGAGGCGCAGACCTCGAAGGTGGAGCACGCAGGGCCGAAGAATTATGAAAAGTGGCCTTGCTATGGGGCGAGAAAGGCCTTCATCAAAGCGTCTCCGGTTTCATGGTAAAGCCCGCTCGACGTAGCCTCCGCCTCACTGAAGCGACGTCCCGGGGGGTTGGATTCCAGTTCCTTTTTTCCTGCCCATGCGAAAGGGGGCGGTTCGGAGGTATGGGTTTTCTTCACGATGGGGGTGAGATGATCGCTTACGACCATGACGCGATAGTCCTCAAAGCCCTCCAATCCCTTGAGGATCGCACCCACTATTTTTTCATCGAAATACTCGATAGCCAGTATTTTTTCTTTGATGCTGCCCGCATGTCCCGCCTCGTCCGGAGCTTCCACGTGAAGGAAAATAAAATCAAGATCCCTGAGGCCTTGGAGTGCAGCCGTCGCCTTTCCTCTGTAATTGGTGTCAAGATACCCTGTGGCCCCCTCGACTTGGATGGGCCTGAAACCTGCGTAGATCCCGATGCCCTTCAAGAGATCCACGGCGGAAATGACGCCGCCTGTAAGGTTATATCGGTCTTTAAAGGAGGGCATGGTCGGTGCCTTGCCCTGCCCCCAAAGCCAGATGGAATTAGCTTCCTTGAGCCCTGCCTCTCTCCTCTTGCGGTTGATTGGGTGATCTTCGAGAACCGGCCAGGACTGGCGGATTAATTGGGGCACGGGGTCGTCGTGTGAGTCATGGAGATAGGTGCCCATGTTTCGGTCGAGCACGTCATGGGGCGGGATGGTTCGGGCCTTTTCAGGTCCGTTGTCCCAGAGGAGAAGGTGTCGGTAGGCCACCCCCCGGTGCATGGCGATCCCTGCTTGATCGATGCCGGTCTTGAGGTGTTCTACCATGGGCGCGGCTTCCTCGGTCGTGATATCCCCTGCGCTGTGGCTGACCATGATGACCTCTCCGTTCGATCGGTGTTCCAGGGTGACGAGATTCATCCTGAATGCCACCTGGGTAGGGCTGAGCGTGATTCCCATACTGGCGGCCTCAAGAGGAGAGCGACCGGTATGATACTTGTCGGGATCGTATCCGAGTAGTGAAAGATTCGCGACATCGCTGCCGGGTTGCATTCCCTCCGGAACGGTCTTGACCACGCCCAGCCGACAGGCCGCAATGCGGTCCATGAAGGGTGTGCGGGCCACCTCAAGAGGGGTCCTGCCCTCGAGTTCCTCCAGGGGATAGTCGCCCATCCCGTCTCCAACCAAGATGATATATTTCCTGTTTTTGGATATCTTTTTCATTATTTATCTTTTTCAAGTGTGGACAATAACGATAGAAACGTTTCTGCCTGAAACCTAGCCTTCTTCCACGCGAATAACCATGGTTTTGTCGGTCAGCACATCCAACTGATCCGTCAGGGACATGGCCTTTAGGACACTGCTTTCCCTGGCCTCGTGGGTCAGCATCACGACCGGGACTGAGCCGTTGATTTTTCGCCCCTTCTGGATTACGGAATAAAGACTGATATCATGGTCGCCCAAAATACCTGATATTTTTGACAAAACACCGGGTTGGTCCCTGACCGAAAAACGGAAATAGTAGGGACATACCACGTCCTTCATGGGCTGTATGGACAGGGTGTTCCCCTGGGGACGGGCGTGGGCCAGGGGGGGGAGCAGACTCTTGATACCGTGACGAATCTGCCGCGCAAGGCCGATGATATCCGATACCACGGCGCTCCCCGTGGTGTTTTTCCCGGCGCCGAGCCCATAGTAGAGATTGGGCCCCACGAAATCGCCTTCGAGATAGATGGCATTGTAGGCGCCGTTGACGTTTGCCATGATGTGGTCGCGGGGGATCATGGCGGGATGCACACGGGCTTCGACCTTATCTCCAAGGTTTCTGGCAATAGCCAGTAACTTGAGGCAATAACCGAATTCCCCCGCAAAGCGGATGTCTTCCGGGGTCAGTTTGTCGATACCTTCCCGGTAAATACTGTCGAAGGCAACGGGGACTCCAAAGGCGATGGATATCAGAATAGCGAGTTTGTGCCCGGCGTCCGTGCCGTCGACATCGAGGGTGGGTGGATCCTCGGCGTATCCGAGTTCAATGGCCTCCTGAACGGCCTGCGTATAGGGAAGTTCTTTTTGAGTCATTTGAGTCAGAATATAATTGGAAGTCCCGTTCAGGATGCCCATGATCGTATTGATACGATTGGCGGAAAGCCCTTCCCGCAACGAACGGATAATGGGGATTCCCCCGCCGACACTCGCCTCGAAACCCAGGGAGACCCCCCGTCTTTCGGCGGCCTCGTATATCTCTTCTCCGAATTCCGCAAGAAGTGCCTTATTGGCCGTAACAACGTGTTTTCCCTTTTCAATGGCCTTCAAAATAAATTCTTTGGCCCTGTCGAGCCCGCCGATGAGTTCTACAACGATATGAATATCGGGATCATTGAGGATCTCCGCGGCATCCGTTGTAAGCGTGCGGGAATCGACATCGAACCCTCTGTAGGTCTGAATATCCAGATCGGCGATTTTTTTTAACACAACTTCAGATCCGACCCGGCTGCAGATTAGTTCTCTGTTTTTCAATAGAATTTCAGCAGTACCGGATCCCACTGTTCCAAATCCGATGATTCCAACGTTAATTTTTGACATGGTTCAATCCACCTCTTCTCAGAAAAAGATAGCCCTTCGTTGAAGGGCTCGTTGTATACTCGACACCGTTGAGGCGTTTACAGGTTCGTCTAAATGTCCCTGCCTGTCTGCAGGGTAGCGGATTTGCATAACCGAACGCATCACGAGAGTACGACCGACAAAAACATTCAACGATTTCATTTGCAGGCCTCTGCTACGCCTGCAGGACGCGCTTGATCCCCCTTATGGCCTGGTTGATGCGGTGGGGGTTCTCGACCAGGGCAAATCGGACGTGGTCATCGCCGTATTCCCCGAAGCCGATGCCGGGGGATACCGCAACGCCGGCATCCCTGATCAGCATTTTTGCAAATTCAATGGAGCCCATTTCTCTGAAGGGTTCGGGAATCTTGCCCCACACAAACATCGTGCCTTTGGGTTTTTCAATGGACCAGCCGACCCTGTTGAGCCCATCAACCAGTACATCGCGTCTTTGGCGATAGGTCTCGACAATCTCATGGACGCAGTCATCAGGACCGTTTAGGGCGATGATGGCCGCGATCTGGATCGGCTGAAACATGCCATAGTCCAGATAACTCTTGATCCGCCTCAAAGCCGCGATCATGTCCCTGTTCCCCACACAGAATCCCACCCGCCAGCCGGGCATGGAGTAGCTCTTGGAAAGGCTGAAAAATTCAACCCCGATCTCCTTGGCCCCGGGAATCTGAAGAAAGCTGGGAGGTTTGTATCCGTCAAATACCAGGTCGGCATAGGCAAAATCATGGATGACCATCATGTCGTGATCCCGGCAGAAATCGACAATTTTTTCAAAGAACGCCCGGTCCACCACCGAGGTCGTGGGGTTGTGAGGATAGGAGAGGATTAACATCTTGGGATTCGGCCAGGTTTGCTTGGTGGCTGAGAGGAGATCGTCAAAAAAATCTCTGTCCGGGCCGATGGGAATGCTGCGCAAATCGCCGCCTGCTATGATGACGGAATAAGGATGAATCGGATAGGTCGGATTCGGGGCGAATACGACGTCGCCCGGGCTTGTCGTGGCAAGCACCAGATGGGACAGGCCCTCTTTGGCGCCTATGGTTGCGATAACTTCTTCATCGGGATCAAGGTCGACGTCGAATCGCCTTTTGTACCAGTCCGTAATGGCTCCTCTCAGTTTGGTGATCCCTGCAGATGCCGAATACCTGTGATTGTGTCCCTTCTGAGCCGCCTCTACCAGTTTTTCCACCACGTGCCCGGGCGTGGGGATATCCGGATTTCCCATGCCGAGGTCGATGATATCTCCTCCCTTGCGACGAAGCTCCATCTTCAAGGCATCCACGACTTTGAAGACGTAAGGAGGCAGCCGGACCATTCTTCTGAATTCCTGCATAAACAGACTCTCCTTATGTGGGGACGGAATCAATGATGAGCAAGAACATTACATCAAAGGCGGGTTTTCGTCAACGAATTGGTTTGACTTCGAATCCGGTGCCGAACAATCGTTGTTGCTCTGGACCCGAATATTTGCTTTGGTTCAAAAAAATCCTGTTATCCTGCTAAATACTTGGCCATCTTTCCACCTTGCCGCCCGGTATTATGCCATTGAGTGCGGCGGCAGCAAGGTTGTGACAAAGGTGCGCAAGGGTTCATTGTCGGAAAGGATCAGCTCCGGATCGGTATTCAGGAGATGCTCGGCAGCCTCCTTGGCCTGAAAAAAGAGTTCCTGCTCTTTCATGATCTCCTGAAAGTTCAGTTCTCCGACACCCGTCTGCCTGAGACCGATGAGTTCGCCCTGTCCCCGCAATTGCAGATCTTTTTGGGCGATATCAAATCCATCGTGACTCTCCGCGATGATCTTCAACCGGGAAAGGGCCTTTTCCGTGAGATTCCCGGAGACCATCAGAAAGCATACCCCTTTTTCCGAACCTCTTCCCACTCTTCCCCTTAGCTGGTGAAGTTGGGCCAAACCGAATCGTTCCGGATCCTCGATGACCATGACCGTGGCCTTGGGGACATGGATTCCCACTTCGAGGACGGTCGTACCCACCAGAAGGTCGATCTTGCCTTTTCGAAATCGATCCATGATGTCTTCTCTTTTTTGCAGATCAAGACGGCCATGGATCATCCCTATCCTGTAGGGTGGGGTAAACAGCTTTTGCAGCTTTTTCGACATGTCCACGGCATTTTTCAGGCCGATCTCTTCAGAGCCTTCGACGGCAGGGCAGATGACGAAACACTGCTGCTTGGAGGCCATGGCCTGTTTGACGGTTTCAAAGACCTCGTTTTTATGATTTTTTTTGGCTAATCGCGTGGCTACGGGCCGATGTCCTTCGGGGTAGCCCTCGATCACGGAGAGGTCCATGTCACCGTAAAGGGTCATGGCGAGCGTTCTGGGAATGGGTGTGGCCGTCATAACCAGTCGATGGGGATTTGTCCCCTTCTGTTGAATGGCGGTCCGTTCCTTGACACCGAACCGATGCTGCTCATCTATGATCACCAGTTCCAGGTCATTATAGTTGATGCGCTCCTGGATCAGGGCCTGGGTCCCGATGACGAGATTGCATGCCCCTGTCCTGATTTTATCATGCAGGTCCCTGAATTCTTGCGCCTCGAGTTTCCCTGTCAGGAGAGCAGGGCGAAGGCCCATCTCAGGGGGAAGACCGGAGAAAAATTCCATGTGCTGTTCGGCCAGAATTCGGGTCGGTACCATGAAGGCCGTCTGTTTGCCGTTGTAGGCGGAGATATAGGCCGCAACTGCCGCCACAACGGTCTTTCCGCACCCGACATCACCAAGAAGCAACCGGCTCATGGGTTTGCCGGAAGTCATGTCCCGGACGATCTCCTGGACGGCTTTTTTTTGATAATCGGTCAACCTGAAAGAAAACCATTTTTTCAGGTCGTCTGCCGGGATTGAGGGGTGTTTCATGACCGGACATGTTTTCATTTCCCTGGACTTCTTGAGAAACGAGATTGCGACCATGACCAGAAAAAAACGGTCAAAGAGAAGCCTCTTATGGAAGGGGGTATCGAAACGGTTCAGATCATCACAGGATTTCTTCGGAGGAGGGCGGTGCACCAGTTTGACGGCACTGAGCAGGTCGGGAAGACCTAGTGAGGCCGTTATCTTTCCGGGCACGGGGTCGATCAATTCGGATAGATAGTCGTCCAGTGCCGCCTCAACCATGGATCTCAGCAGGTTTGCCGAAAGCCCTTTCACAGAAGAGTAGACCGGGAAAAATCCGAGTCCCTTGGGGACGCCACCCGGTTCGTTTGCCTTTAACAGGGTGACATCCGGGTGGATCATTTGGCGTTGCCCGTGGTTTTCGGTTACCTTGCCGTAAACAAGAAGTGTGTTTTCGGGGAATATGAATTTTTCCAGGTAGGGCCTTTTGTATCTGAACCAGAGGAGATCGAGAATATCCTTTCCATCTTCGATGCGGATTCTGTACAATCGCTTTCGGTTTCGGTAGAAGCGTTCCTCTTTCCCGAAAATGACCCGGCCTTGCACCAGGGCGGGAAAACCTTCCCGCGCCGATCCAAAGGGAACGGTATGGCTGCGGTCTTCATAACGGATCGGGGTGAAGAAAAGAAGGTCTAAAATAGTGTGAATGCCCTTTTGAGCGAGCAGTTCCGCCCTCTTGGGCCCAACGCCTTTGAGCTGCGAGATGGGCAGGGAAAAATGTTGAAGCTTTTTTTGACGGGCATTTCTTTCGACGGCCGTCGAAAGCCTTCTGCGGGAATGCTCTTTACTCTTTCCAGCCATGGATGCCTATGAGATCCACAAAGCGACATCCTCCAAGGCTTTCTTTTTTGAAGGTATTTTTCACCTTGACGACTTTGATGAGTTCCTGGCTGGACCTGGTGCCGATCGGGATGATCAGTCTTCCACCGTCCTCCAGTTGTTCGAGAAGGGGATCGGGTATTTGGGGGGCGCCGGCCGTGACCATGATGGCATCGTATGGCGAAAATTCCTTCCATCCCGTCGTGCCGTCGTCGACTTTGTAGAGGAGATTGGTATATCCCAGGGCGTCGAGAACTTTTTTTGCCTTCTCCAAGAGCGGCCTGATTCTCTCCATTGTATAGACCGTCCTCGAAAGCTCTGCCAGTATCGCGGTCTGGTAACCGCTGCCCGTGCCCAGTTCCAGCGTCCTTTCTTTGCCGGTGAGCCCCAGGGCCTGGGTCATCAAGGCCACGATATAGGGTTGGGAGATGGTTTGTTTGTGACCGATGGGAAGGGGATGATCGTTGTATGCTTCTCCTTCGAGCGCCTCTTCCATAAAGAGGTGCCGGTGTATCTTGCCCATGACCTTCAACACCTCTTTGTCGTCGATTCCACGAGAGACGAGCTGGGATTTCACCATCCTTTCTCTGGCCAGACGATAGTCGTGGACCATGCATGTTCCTTTCCACCGAGGCCGGAGTGGCTGTCCCTTTTACCGGTCCTCAGTAAAGCATTTCACTTGGAAAAACCCTTAACACAGAAAAGAGGAAAATGACATTGTTTTGAACCATTAATTTTATTGCAGGGAGTCGATGCCGTATAGGTCTCGGATGAATTATGAATTGTCCATTCTTTTCAGTAGCCTGTCTATGAGGTTGTCGAACCCCCCGTTGGACATGATCAGAATGACATCCCCTTTTCGGCTTTCGGTGAGGAGCCTTCGAATCAGGTCCTGAGTGTCCGGGCAGTAGACCGCTTTCAGTCCCTTTGCCGTCAGGTCTTGCACCAGTTTTGGGGAAGAGAACCGTTCGGCAGGGGGAATCTTTTCGGTCATGGGCGGTTCCGGCATCAGGATAAGGTCCGCGTCGTCAAAAGAATCTGCATATCGGGTTTGAAAGATGTTCCTTCGGCTGGAATTTGATCTTGGTTCAAACACGGCGATCAGGCGCCGCCTCCCGTATTTTTCTTTGACGGCACGTATGGTTTCCCTCACGGCAGTGGGATGATGGGCGAAATCGTCGAGCACCAGGATGCCCCCTTT
>CAZXWJ010000071.1:0-17521 GCA_964644375.1 uncultured Desulfobacteraceae bacterium
CGCTCCGATGCTCATCTATTTCCGAATTCTTCAGGGCATCGGAAGCGCCATGATTTTTGCAACAGGCATGGCCATTCTCACGTCTGTCTTCCCCCCCCAGGAGCGGGGCAAGGTCCTGGGCATCAATGTGGCCGCCGTCTATGTAGGCCTTTCCCTGGGGCCTTCACTGGGCGGTCTACTGACGCAGCATCTTACCTGGAGAAGCGTATTCCTGGCCAACCTACCCCTTGGAATGACGGCCATTTTTCTTGTTTGGAAAAAATTGCCCGGAGAGTGGGCCGAGGCCAGAGGAGAAAAATTTGACTTTATCGGATCCCTGATCTATGGGTTGGCCGTTGTGGCCATCATGTACGGCATTTCGCTCCTTCCCACCCTCACGGCTCTCTGGGTCATACTATTAGGCCTTGCAGGGATTGCAGCCTTTATCAGATGGGAACTCAAGGCAGAGAGCCCGGTCTTTGAACTCAGTCTCTTCACAGCAAACAGGACCTTTGCCCTTTCCAATCTTGCAGCCCTGATTCATTACAGTGCGACATTTGCCGTCACCTTCCTACTAAGCCTCTATTTACAGAATATCAAGGCCTTAAGCCCCCAAAGCGCCGGCTTGATTCTCATGGCCCAGCCCGTTATGATGGCCTTTTTTTCACCTTTTGCAGGAAAACTCTCCGATCGTATCGAACCTCGGATCGTCGCCTCTCTGGGCATGGCGATGACGACCCTCGGCCTTTTACTCTTTTCCTTCATCAGCGCCCGAACTTCTCAAGGCCTCCTCGTGGTCGGTTTGATTGTTCTGGGCCTGGGAACCGCACTCTTCTCATCCCCCAATACCAATGCCATCATGGGATCCGTCGACAAAAAATTCTACGGAATTGCCTCAGGATCCGTCGGCACCATGCGTCTGCTCGGCATGATGGCCAGCATGGGTGTCGTTACTCTCCTATTTACGCTGTTCCTTGGACGGGTTCAAATCACCCCCGGACAGTATCACCTCTTCTTGAGGAGTGTGAGAGCGGCCTTTTGGGTCTTCACCCTTCTCTGCTTCAGTGGCATCTTTGCCTCCCTTTCCAGGGGGAAAATGCGGTCCACACCACTGGTTCAGAAAGACAAAGAGTGAACGCCTTGGGTTCCGGGTTCACAGGTTAGAGGGCTTGCCCGCCTCCGACGGATTCCGGGTCAAAAAAAAGCGAATGTCTTTACCCGTATGCATCAAGAACTGTGCCCCCTTGCCATAAAAATAACAGGACTTATTATTGAAGCCGGGAGGGATGTCAAATGAATCAAGAGACAGTCATCATCAGATGCTCGGGCTGTGGAACAAAAAACCGGATACCGAGCCGGCGACCGGGCGGCCGGCCCCTTTGCGGAAGATGCAAAGCGCCTTTGCCCATGGGAGGCACTTTCGACCGTCCCGAGGCAATCACCGACGGTTCTTTCAACAGGGAGGTCATCGCTCATCACGGGCTCGTCCTGGTAGATTGCTGGGCCCCTTGGTGCGGGCCCTGCCGGGTGGTGGCCCCTTTACTTGACCAACTGTCCTCGGAATATGCGGGCAGGCTGAAAATCGTCAAACTGAACGTGGATGAAAACCCCGCAACCGCCTCTCAATATGGCATTCAGAGCATTCCTACCATGCTCCTGTTCCGACAAGGCAACCTGGTCGACAAACTGGTTGGCGCCCTTTCTAAGGGAGAAATCGAGCGACATATCAACAGCCATCTATAACGGCATACCGATTTTCTGATGTAGGACCTCGAGTCGATCAAACCCAATGGTTTCGGGTGTTGTTTGTGACGGTTTCAGTGTCTTTTTGTCCTAAAAAAACGATCACACATCGTTTCAAATTGGCTCCGGAAACACCGGCTCACTTATTCTCTGAAAGGAAACCCGCGTTTCGGAGCATCAAAAAAATGATTGAATCCATCGGCCGTCTACCGGTACCACGGGATTCAGGCGACGCCTCCTTCAAAGGGGAAGCAAGACCGGCCGCAGGAGAGCGATAATACGATGAGATATCAATAAAAAAGGTCAGTTTGGAGGCCGGAACGCCCGGTTACTTTTGCTTGCATGTAATACGGGCCTATGATAGTAAATTTTGACGTTCAAATCATACCCTTCGTATAAAAAAGGGCATGGTAGAAGGAAACAAAAATGCGGCTCGCATCACGGTATGGCCTGAAAGGGCAGGTTTCGATTTCATATTGGGAATCAAGATAGAGGCGTTATAATCATTTTTCAACAAGTTAACCGGGCGTTCGGATAGGAGAACAGGCATGCAGGCGGAAGTAACTCACATTTACACCGATACCACAGGAAAGACGGATATTATCGATTTGACGCCTCAAGTCAACGAGGGCCTTCAAAAAAGCGGCATCACATCCGGAACAGTAACACTTTTCGTCCCGGGCTCTACGACGGCCCTGACAACCATAGAATATGCAAACAACAGGAGAGAAGTGATTGGGTAATCGACCGGCAGGGAAATCCTCACGGGATACCAAAAAACTCACCTTTCCTGACCCCGGGCTATTGGTTATGTTGTGCGGGGAACAGAATGCCCATCTCCGCACCATGGAAAAAAGAATCGGTCTTTCCGTCAATTCCAGAGGGAACCATCTCATTCTCCAAGGGGGATACTGGGAGATCGAACTGGCCGAAAATGTCCTGAATCAACTTTACCGCCTCTTGGAAAAAAATCATCCGGTCTATTCCAACGATATAGGTTATGCCATAAGCATTCTTAGCAGTGATCCATCGGCGGACCTCCAAAAAATCTTCATGGACAAAGTCTACATCTCCTCCGCAAAAAATGTCATCAATCCCAAGAGCATCAATCAAAAAACCTATATAGACAGCATCAGGCAATTTGATATTGTTTTTGGAATTGGCCCGGCAGGAACGGGCAAGACCTATTTGGCCATGGCCATGGCCGTCTCTTCCCTGACAAAAAAGGAGGTCAAGCGGGTCGTTCTGGCCAGGCCTGCGGTTGAGGCGGGAGAGCATCTGGGCTTTCTGCCCGGCGATCTCTATGAGAAGGTGAATCCTTACCTCAGGCCTCTTTACGATGCGCTTCATGATATGATGGACTTTGAGGACGCCTCAAGGCTTATCCAGAAGGGTGTTATTGAAGTCGCACCACTGGCCTTCATGAGAGGCAGAACACTAAATGACTCTTTTGTCATTCTGGACGAAGCCCAAAACGCCACCACCGAACAGATGAAAATGTTTTTGACCAGACTGGGTTTCAGCTCAAAGGCCGTGATCACCGGTGACGTAACCCAGACGGACCTGCCGGAGGGAAAGGCTTCAGGCCTTATAGAGGCAGGAAGAATTCTTGACGGTATCGAGGGCATCAAATTCGTCCATTTTTCCCGCGATGATGTGGTCCGACATCCTCTTGTGCAGGAAATCATCGATGCCTACGAAAGACGGGAGGCGGGAAAAACACAAAAACCCGACAGCCCGCATAAAGGCCCGTAAGCCTGAGTGCCCGTTAGGGTTCGAATAACAGGATAGGCACAGACATTTTTCTCGGCTGCTCCTTTAACATCTTCATCATCGCAGTCGGTTTATCGTTGGTTTTGATATGCCTGAAAAGAACAAATCAAATACTCCCAAAAGAGTCAAGCCCTTGAAGAGGGCCGATAAAGAGCCCGTTTTCAATAGAAAACTGAGAGGTTTGCTCGGCGCATTTTCTCGTCCGGAACGCCTACGATGGTTTATCCTGTCCCTTCTGAGCCTTGTTGTTTCTGTCGCCCTTTTTCCCGGGATATTAAGCAAGCCCCACATTTATAATCTGGGAGATGTGGCGGAAAGAGATATCAAGGCCTCCGATGATTTTCTCATCGAAAACAAAGAACTCACGGAAAGAAATAGAGAAAAGGCACTGAAGGAGGTCCTGGCTGTCTATGACTTCGACATGACTTCTTCGAATCTCCTATCCGCAATCCGTGAAAGTTTCAAATCCGGGAGGGAATACATTGACAGCCTGTCCGAGCAGGAAACACAGACGGAGGCGCCGTCCATCCCGGATATCGCCCCGCCCTCCGATGCCCCCGGAAGCGAGGAGGAAAGTGCAAGCCGGTTCTTCGGACTCCTCGGCATCCCGCCCGATCCCGACACCTTCGATGCCCTCTTAAAATCCGAATTTCCCTATCAGGTAGAGGAAACAGTCATCCGGCTGACCGGAGAGGTCTTGGAAAGGGGAATTGTCGGTAACAGGAGAATGTTGAAGGACCACATCGAAAAGGGCGGCATCACCCTGCATGACATTTCTTCCAAAAAAGAAAAACGCACCGTCGATTTTGATCAGTTTTACAACCTAGAGAGTGCCAGGCGATTTATAGCCGGGCAGGCAAAATCCATACGGGCAATGATCCGATCCCCCGAACTGGCCCAGGCGTCCGTCAAGTTGGCCCGATGGCTCATTAAACCGAATGTGACCTTCAATCAGAGGGAAACCGAATTACGAAAGGATCTTGCGCAAAAATCCATCAAACCTATCTACTTCAAAATCAAAAAGGGTGAAATGCTCGTCAGAGAGGGCGAGCGAATCGGGCCGGAACACCTTCTCAAACTCTCGGCTCAGACCCAACCGCAAAACCGGATCGACATGGTCGGCAGAGTCCCCGCCATGGCCATCCTCATCGGGACCCTTTTAATTGTGATCTACCTGACGGCCTCCAGAGGGTCCACCCCCTTCGGGGAGGACCAAAGGGATCTCCTCTTCAATGCCGTCACCCTCCTGGGAATCTTCATTTTTTCCTGGGCCTACAGTTTTATCGCAGAGGAAGTGGCAAGGGGTTTCCCTTATTTCACCTCCACGGCCCTGTTATTCGCACTGCCCATCGCCTTTGGAGCCATGCTGACATCCATCTTTCAGGGGATCGGCATTGCAGCCGCCTTTTCCCTGCTCAGTTCGGTTCTGGCCTCCCTGATCATCGGAGGAAGGGTGGAGTTTTTTGTCTACTTTTTTATCAGCAGCCTATTGGCGGCCTATGGCGTAAGAAACTGCACGGAAAGGGGCATCCTGATCAAAACGGGTCTTATGGTGGGTCTCATTAACATGGTACTCAGTCTCGCCATAGAAATGATCTACGGATCTCTCTATACCCCGGAATCGATCATTGCGGCCGCATCGGGGTTCGCGGGCGGTATCCTTTCCGGGGTGATCGCTACCGGAATCATTCCCCTGATAGAGATGTCCTTCGGATTTACGACGGATATCAAACTTCTGGAACTGGCCAACTTGGACCAGCCTCTTCTGAGAGAACTCATGGTGAGGTCTCCGGGGACCTATCACCATAGCGTGATCACCAGTAACATGGTGGAAGCCACGGCGAAAGCCGTCTCGGCCAACCCTCTCCTCGCCAAAGTGAGCGCCTATTATCATGACATCGGTAAAATGACCAAACCACTCTATTTTATTGAGAATCAGCTTGGAGGAGAGAACAAGCACGAAAAACTGGCCCCGTCCATGAGCAGTCTCATCCTCATCGCTCACGTAAAGGACGGCGTTGAACTGGCCAGAGAACAAAAGCTGGGCAAGGAAATCATCGACATTATCGAGCAGCACCACGGCACCAGTCTCATTTCCTTCTTTTACCACAAAGCAAAGGAACGCATGCTGGCAAAAGGAACCAAATCCAGTGAGATCGAGGAAGCGAACTTCCGTTATCCCGGTCCCAAACCGCAAACCAAGGAGGCGGGACTGGTCATGCTGGCCGATATGGTGGAAGCCGCATCTAGGTCAATTGTGGATCCGACGCCGGCCCGCATCCAGGGTATGGTGCAAAAAATCATCAACAAGGCCTTTTCCGACGGGCAACTGAATGAATGCGAATTGACGCTCAAGGATCTCAACGAAATCGCGAAGAGTTTCAACAAAACCCTGAGCGGCATTTTTCACCACCGTGTGGAGTATCCCGAAACGGCTTCCAAGACCTCCAAAAAGGCAAAAAATGGAAATTCTGATCAAATCACAAAAGAGGATTCCGGAGCTAAGAAACCCGAAGATAAGGCAGGGCTTGAAGAAAGTCTTAAACGACTTGGATTGTCATGATAAGGAATTGAGCATTGTCTTCACGGATGATGCCCGTATGGCAAAACTCAATGCGCAATACCTCGACAGGGAGGGTCCGACCAACGTCATCGCTTTTCCCATGTCGGGAGGACCTCTGCCCGATGTGCAATCCAAAATGTTGGGAGACGTGGTGATTTCCGTTGACACGGCTCGTGATGAATCCAGGCGTCAGGGGGAACCCCTGGAGGAGACAATCTATCGACTTCTGATTCACGGCATCCTGCATCTTCTGGATTATGATCATGAAAGATCTTCGGCAGAATCACGCCGAATGGAAAAGGAGCAAACAAGGCTATTACACTTGGTAAAGGAGGGTTGAACCCCCGGCCCGATTAGAGGTGAAGGTGGATCATGTCGCCACCATACGTCAGGCAAGAGGAATCCACGAACCCGATTCTATCTTTGCCGCCGGCATTGCTGAGCTGACCGGTGCAGACGGTATCATTTGTCATCTTAGAGAAGACAGGCGCCACATTAACGACCGGTATCCGGAGATCCTTCGTAAGACGGTAAAGACCGGGCTCAACCTGGAAATGGCCGCAGTGGAAGAAATGGTTGCGATTGCCTGTCTCCTGACAGCCCTCGCTCGTCACCCTGGTTTCTGAAAAGCGAGAGGAGATCACGACTGAGGGGGGACTCGATGTCAAATCGCTATGGCTCGTTGTCATCATCATAGGAAAATGCCATTGGGCATAGTTTTTTATTTGGAGAATAGACTCAGGCATGATTTACGGAATTGGTGTCGATATCGTGCAAATCAGTCGTATGGAAAGCGTCCTCAAGCGTTGGGGAGATCGTTTCATCCGTAGAATTTTCACGGAAGATGAAACCGCTATTTGCCTGAAAAGGGCCTTCCCCCCTTCCGCCTTTGCCCTGCGGTTTGCCGCCAAAGAGGCCTTTTCCAAGGCCCTGGGCCTTGGCATGAGAAAAGGGATTTTTTGGCGGGATATAGAGGTCTATCATTTTCCCGGAGGACAACCGGGGCTGAGGCTCTTCGGCAGATCTCATGAAATCTGCGATGAAAACGACATTCAGCATTCCCACGTCAGCCTGTCGGATGAGGGCGACTATGGAGTGGCCATGGTGGTTCTGGAAAAGAATGAAAACTAAATGAAAAATGACCTGACATATGTATCGAATTCCGACAGGGAAACAGTCGAATTCGGCAAAAAGATAGGGTCGTTCCTGAGAGAAGGGGACGTCCTGGCCCTGGCAGGTGAACTGGGCTGCGGAAAGACCTGGCTTACCAAGGGAATTGCCCTTGGCTTGGGGGTATCTCCCCATATGGTCGTCACGAGCCCCTCTTTTGCTCTTGTCAATGAATATGAAGGACAGTGTATTTTATACCACATGGACGTTTACCGGCTGCAAAGCGTATCGGATTTCATCGCCGCCGGTCTTGAGGAGTATCTTTACAGTGGGGGTGTCGCCGTCATGGAATGGGGGGATCGCTGGCCGGAAATCCTTCCGGATCAGACCTTAAAAATCACTTTTGTTATCATTGATGATCAACAGAGGGAGATCACCCTCTCCGGCAACCACCTCAGGACCGCTGAGATCATGGAAAATCTCAAAGCGTAAATCAATAGAGGATAATTATGGCACTTGTTGTTCAGAAATACGGTGGCACTTCGGTCGGTGACATCGATAAGATAAAAAAAGTGGCCGAACGGGTCCTAGAGTACCACAAACAGGGCAACCGAATGGTTGTGGTCCTTTCGGCCATGGCGGGCCAAACCGACGGGCTCATCAAACTTGCCGGGGAGTTGACGGACAGTCCTGATCCGCGCGAGTTGGACGTCCTCCTGTCGACCGGTGAGCAAGTCAGTATCGCCCTTTTTTCCATGGCCCTGAAGTCCATGGGTTATCGGGCCAAATCCTTCCTCGGGTTTCAGGTGCCGATACATACCAACCCGCGTTACGGGAGGGCCAGAATTCAGGAAATCGACACCACCCGGATCATGAGGGAACTCGATAAGGACACGATCGTAACCGTGGCGGGGTTCCAGGGTCTGGATGAACACGACAATATTACCACCCTTGGTCGAGGCGGTTCCGACACCTCTGCGGTGGCCCTTGCCGCAACCCTTAAGGCCGACATCTGCGAAATCTTTACCGACGTGGAGGGTGTCTTCTCAACCGATCCCAACATTTGTCCCAGGGCCAAAAAAATGGACAGGATCTCCTATGATGAAATGCTTGAAATGGCAAGTCTCGGTGCCAAGGTTCTGGAGATCAGAGCCGTTGAATTTGCCAAGAAATTCAATGTGCCCATTCATGTCAGATCAACCTTTACAGAAGAAAGGGGAACCATGGTTGTTGCAGAAACCCAAGATATGGAAAAGGTTATGGTATCCTCCATTGCCTACAACAAGAACGAAGCGAGAGTCACCATAACAAACGTTCCGGACAAGCCGGGAATTGCGGCCAAAATTTTTGACCCTGTCTTCAAATCTGGAATTATTGTGGATATGATCGTCCAGAATACGAGTGTCGAAGGGAAAACTGACCTGACCTTCACGGTCCCTAAGGCTAACTTTGCCCAGACCATGCGACTCGTCAAGGGCATTGCCGGAGACATTGGCGCCGAAATAGTTCTGGGAGACGAAAACATCGCCAAGGTTTCTATTATCGGCGTAGGCATGCGTAATCATGCAGGTGTCGCCCGAAAAATGTTCATGTCCCTGGCAAAGGAAAACATCAATATTTTGATGATCAGCACCTCCGAAATCAAGGTTTCTTGTGCCATAGACGAAAAATACACGGAACTGGCGGTGCGGGTCCTCCACAAGGCCTTTGGGTTGGAAGATGCAGAGGTTACGGAAGAACATTAGGACTTCCGGGGGCGCTCTGTTTCTGCTTCTGATTGTCTTGGGCCTTTATTCCCTGAAATCTTTGCTCGGCCATGCAGGAACTCAGAGTCCCCCCGTCAAGGATCCCCTGTTCATCGAGGTTGAGGGAAACGTGCCGTCCCCCGGGGTCATCCAATTCCCCACCCCGGTCACCCTGAGGGACGTGATGAAGCAAATCGGACTCGATGTGATGACATGCGCCCTTTCAGCGGCGGATTTGAAGACCGTCCTCGCTTCCGGGACCAAAGTTTATTTTAGAAACGCTCCTGGAGGATATACCGCCACACTGGAAGAGATGTCCGCATTTCACAAGATGACATTGGGGCTGCCCCTTCATCTGAACGGCACATCCGCGGTCGGACTCACGGCAATTTCGGGTATCGGACCCGGACTGGCGGCATCAATTGTCCGTGAAAGAAAAAAGAGGGGCGGCTTTAAAAATCTTGATGAACTGATTCAAATACAGGGTATCAGCAAAAAACGCCTAGAAAAAATTCGTCCTTTCCTGGAACTCTGATCTTTTCCGATGCCCAAAATGGATCAAAGGGAACACGCATAGGATCTTGAATAGAGAATGACTATCACGAGATTTGCAAAAATGATTCCGGACCGGCTAATCGGTCTCATGCTCACGGCCTTCTTTCTTTTCATCGCCACTACCGGAATCCTTGATTTTACCGATCCTATCGAAAGGAAAACCCTTGATATCAGGGCAAGAATCACGGCCCCTGATGAAAGGAATCCGGACATTGAACTCGTAGCGATCTCGAAGGAGGACATGCGGGAACCGGGATTCTTTCCCTGGCCGAGGAATCTCCTGGCCCGTGTGATACATAATCTTTCACTGGCCGGAGCGAGGGTCATTGCTCTCGATATACTCCTGACCGAACCCGAGGAGAACGCCGGGCTCAAGGCCGTTCGACGCCTGAAGGAAAACTTCGAGACACAGGGCCTTGCCCAGGAAGGATCCGGACTGGCTTTTTACAGGCGGCTCTCTGAAACGGCTGTTGACCTGGACAATGATACCAAGCTCTACACGGCCATAGAAGAAGCAGGGAACGTTGTTCTTCCCGTCTATTTCAATACCGAGACAGCGGGTGCCGACAGTAAGGCGCCTCAATGCATCCTCCGGCATTCTCTTAAGGGGATAAAGGGGCCGGATAATGACCACGCGATCTCTTCTCTGAAACGGGTATCAAAGGTTCAGCCCCTTCTTCCGGCCTTTGCCGAGGTCGCGGCCGGCATCGGCCACAAAAACTTTTTTCATGATAATGACGGCAGGATCAGAAACCAGATTCATGTGCTCAGATACCTCAAAGACATCGTTTTTCCTTCCTTTCCCATAGCCATCGTACAAATTTTCAAGGGCATCGAGGACAAAAACATCGTCCTCATTCCAAACCAAGGTCTTCAGTTACGATTAACCCCCCCGAACTCCCTGCGCGTTCCGGTCATTGATTCCCTGATGCGGACCCGAATCAGTTGGAACAAAGGTCCCGGGGTCGCCTTCCATCAAACCCCTTTTTCCATGGTCCTCAACAACGCATTCCAGACCAGCCTTTTCCGGGATAAAATCGTCATAGTGGGCCTGACGGCCCAAGACATGGAACATCGTCTTGTCACGCCCATCTCGAGGAATCTACCGGGCATTGAGATCATCGCTAATTCCGTGGAGAATATTCTCAATCAGCGCTTTTATTCAAGGCCTCGCTGGGGACGTTTTCTGGAATTCGGAATACTGCTCCTTTTGGGTTTCCATGTCAGCTTTGTCCTGCCGAGGTTCAAGGCTCTCACGGGGGCCTTTACCACGTTGGGACTCTTTGTCTGTTGCGGGGCCTTCGGAACACTACTTTTCTTTTCCCACAATATCTGGCTGAAAATAACCCCTCCCTTGTTGCTCCTGGTTCTGGGATACCTCCTGATTTTTTCCAAGCGTCTTTTAGCGGGGGACAAGTCTACGGAAAAGGCAGAAGCGGCATCCATTGAAACCCGTAAGGCAGCCGGCCTTTCCTTCCAGCAGCAGGGCATGCTGGACCTTGCCCTTGAAAAATTTCGTGAACTGCCCCTTGCCGAAGAAGGGGTCAAGGATTTGATTTACAATCTGGGCCTTGACTTTGAACGACAGAAACAGACATCCAAGGCTCAGTCCGCCTACCGACTCATTGCCTTGGATGATGCGAATTTTAAGGATGTCACTGAAAGGCTGGCCGAACTAAAGGGGTCTGAGCCGACCCTGATCCTTGGCAACGGCCCTCAGAATGACATTGAGGCGAACCCGACGGAAAGGGATTCCGCACCCACCCTGCTGGGTCGGTATGAGGTGATCGGAGAACTGGGACGAGGTGCCATGGGGGTCGTCTACAAAGGACAGGACCCCAAGATACACCGCACTGTTGCCATCAAGACCCTGAGACTATCGAGCTTTGATGACGATGCCATAGGGGAGATAAAGGAACGTTTCTTCAGAGAAGCCGAATCGGCGGGTCTCCTGGCACATCCCAATATCGTGACCATTTTTGATTGCGGGGAAGAGCACGACCTGACCTACATCGCGATGGAATACCTGGACGGGGAGGACCTCAATGGTTTCACCGAAAAGGGTCGCCTCCTACCTCTGAGGGAAACCCTCTCGATTGCATCTCATGTGGCCAGGGCCCTGGACTACGCCCACAGCAAGGGAATTGTCCACAGGGATATCAAACCGGCCAATATCATGCGCATCAAGGAATCGAAGGTTGTGAAAGTCACCGATTTCGGCATTGCCCGTATCACCTCATCATCCAAGACAAAGACAGGTATTATCCTGGGCACACCCTCATACATGTCCCCGGAACAAATTGCGGGGAAAAAGGTTGACGGGCGTTCGGACATATTCTCCCTGGGCATTGTCCTTTTTGAAATGCTCACAGGCCGAAAGCCCTTTTTGGGCGAGGATATGACGGCCCTGATGTTTAACATCGCGAGAGAGGACCATGCATCACTCCGAAAAATTAATCCGAGGATTCCGCCGGTTTTGGAAAAAATCATAAACAAAGCCCTTGAAAAGGATCCGAAGAAACGTTATCAGAGAGCCGGACTCATGGCCTACCACTTGGAAAAGGTAATCTCTAGGATCGATGAAATCGCATCCCGAAAGAAGGGAGAAAGCCAGATGCAAAAATGACGTCCTAAAGACGATCGCCCTGTGATCGGAGTCTTATCCCCATGGCTGTTCCCAACTCGAAGAGGACCCCATAAACGATGAAGGTTAAGGTAGCTGGGAAAACACACATTGGACTGAAGAGGAAACGCAATGAAGACAGCCTTCTCGTTGCACCGGAACTGGGCCTTTACGTGGTTGCCGACGGCATGGGCGGGCATACGGCGGGAGAAGTGGCCAGCCGTATGGTTGTGGAGACTATGGCGGATTATTGGAACAAGATTGATGAGGGCACCCCTCCCGCCCTTCTTGAAACCATGGATGAAGATTTACCGGAGGAGGCCAAACACCTCATAAACTCCATTTCATTGACCAATATCATCATTCATGAGGCCCAGAAGCGACCCGAGTACCACAAAATGGGTTCCACGGTTTCCGCCCTACTCGTAGGACCCAGGTGCCTTTGGTCCGCCAATGTGGGAGACAGCCCTGTATATCTCTTTGATCAGGGGCGCCTGATCAGGGTTTCGGAGGAACACTCCGTGGAAGCGGAACAGAAGACTCTGGGTATTACCGATCCTATCGCGGCCACGAGTCCGATGCTCAAAAACGTCCTGACAAGGGTCTTGGGATTACACCAAAAAGTAAAGGTCTATCTCAATCCCATAAAACCCGATGCAGGGGATGTCATCATGCTCTGCTCGGATGGACTCACGAATTATGTACCCGAAAGAGTCTTTAAAAAAGTGTTAAGCAATGCCGCCATCTCGATAGAACAGAAGGCCGAAGCGCTGATCGATCTCGCGAATCGGGGGGGTGGGGGCGACAATATTTCTGTCATTTTAGTGGAGGTCGCAGAAGAAGGGAAATGGAAGAGATTCAAGAAGAGATTCATGGCAAAGGGCTAGGCTCACACCATCCCATCCATCGACTCTATTCCTGATGGCGTGATAAAAATGATCTCCGATTTTTTATCCCGCTTATTTCTGTGTCTAAAATAAATGAACATCCTTGGAATAGATACCTCTTGTGATGATACTTCGGCCGCGGTTGTGGCGGACGGGCGCAAAGTTCTTTCCTGCACCGTCAATTCCCAGGTCAAACTTCACCATCCTTATGGGGGCGTGGTTCCCGAGCTTGCCTCACGGGAACACCTGAGGAACCTGGTCCCGGTGGTTGAGGAAGCCCTCACCTCTGCCGATATGGATTTGGATGGTATAGACGGCATTGCCGTGACCGTTGGTCCCGGGCTCATCGGGTCGCTCTTGGTGGGCCTTTATTACGCCAAGGCCATGGCCTACGTCCATCAAATTCCGCTTGTGGCCGTCAATCATCTGGAAGGCCATATCCTCTCCATGTTTCTTGAGGAAAAGGTTCCGGAATTTCCCTTTGTCGCCCTGACCGTTTCCGGGGGGCATACATCGATCTATCACGTGAAAGGATACGGCGACTATGATCTAATGGGACAAACCCTCGACGATGCCGCAGGAGAGGCCTTTGACAAGGTGGCAAAAATTCTCGGCCTCGGGTACCCGGGGGGGGCCGTTATAGAAAAATTGGCCCGGTCCGGAAAAAATGATCGGATTGCCTTTCCAAGGGCCATGCTCGCACGCGATTCTTTTGATTTCAGTTTCAGCGGTCTCAAGACCTCTGTGGCTCTCTATGTAAAGAAATGGCAGGCAAAGGAGGGGGAAAAGGCCGAAGTCACCATGGCCGACATTGCAGCCTCTTTTCAGGAGGCCGTCATCGATGTGCTGACCCTCAAGACTCTGAAGGCCCGAAAACAAAAAGGGGTCAAATCAGTTGTGGTTGCCGGTGGGGTGGGCTGTAATCAGGCCTTGAAGAATCTTATCATAAAAAGAGCGGCTGAGTCAGGGGTGGACGTTTACTATCCCCGTCCGGCCTATTGTACGGACAACGGCGCCATGATCGCTGCGGCTGGCTTTCATCGTATGATCAATGGTGAGACAGCCGATCTTGCCATTGACGTAAGATCTCGATTCCCCATCGAAGACCTGGCGCCCATCAAAAATCAATACGGAAGAACGCACCCATGAGGACCAAAACGGACTGTCTTGATCGGTTCATTCTTAGCCTCGATCAGCGAGTTCGCCCGTGACGAGATCTCATCCTTTGTGTGAAGCGAGACAGGACAGCCGTTGAAATACTCCAGGCAAATCAGATACTACTATCTCAGGTTTCTCCGCCTCAGAGGCGAACCCCGTGAACTGGCCCTGGGCACAGCCTTCGGTATCTTTGCCGGTCTGATGCCTATCATGCCCTTTCAAATGGCTCTTGCCGTAGCCTTGGCCCTTTTTTTCAAGGGAAGCAAGATCACGGCTGCCCTGGGAACCTGGATCAGCAATCCCCTGAATTGGTATTTCATCTACTACTATAGTTTCAAAATCGGCGCATCCCTTCTCGGACTTTCCAGCCATGGCAAAATTTTTGCGTCGGTTATGGCCTCTGTGCGCCAGGGTGAAGAACCCATGGTGATTATCGGGAAGATTATCGGCGCGGGAAGTGCCATGATGGGCTCCTTTTTCTTGGGAGGCCTTGTAATGGCCTTGATCGGAGCGATACCGTCCTATTTTATTTTTCTCAATATTTTTCAGCGCATTCAAGACTGGCGCATAAAAAGGAAAGCCCGATTCGTTGACAAAAATTAACCCCTTCACCAAGAGCAGATTTTCATAAACCATGAGATTGAACACCAAGACAACGGCCTTCCGCCCCAAGAAACGCCTTGCACAGCATTTTCTCCAAGATCAGGGACTTATTCGTGACATTATCGAACATACCGGATTTGATGTCATGGATGAGGTCCTCGAAGTCGGACCGGGGCCGGGGGCGCTGACCCTTCCCCTTGCCGGAAAAGTCAGCAGGATCACCGCCGTAGAAAAGGACTCGCAACTTTTCGAAATGCTGGAGAAAAGACTGGCCGGGGCCGGCATTGCCAACGTGACGCTTATCAATGAGGATATCCTCAAGTTCGATTTCCGAACACTTTCCTCTCCTGCCGCGGGGAAGATCCAGGTCATCGGAAATCTGCCGTACAACATCTCATCCCCTTTGCTCGAAAGACTCATCACGAACCGGGATATTCTCGGCCGGGCCCTCCTCATGTTTCAGGCAGAACTCGCAAATAGGCTGCTGGCGGTTCCCGGGCACAGGGCATACGGCGCCATCACAGTCGCCCTGAGATATTTTGCGAAGGTATCGCCCGTGTTGAGCGTACCGAAAGAAGCCTTCTACCCTCAACCCAAGGTCGCCTCAACGGTCCTGCATCTTGACTTTGACAGTCCTCACCCCAGGCGTGCGGATGATGAAAAGCATTTCAGGCGAGTAGTGAAAGGGGCCTTTGCCCACAAGCGTAAGACCCTGCTCAATTCCCTCAGTGCCAACCTGCCCGAATACAGGAAAGAGGATCTTCTAAAGGCCATGAAAATTTGTGATATTGATCCGAAAATAAGGGCAGAAGCCCTGGATATCGATGATTTTTTGTCCCTCAGCACCGCTCTGGCCACGGATCTGAAATCACTTTATTGACAAACATGTCATTCAATGCTAAATCTTTAGGGTTTTGGGACAAGAGTAAGAAAGCCTGGCCCTAAGTAACAAATTTTTAACAGCAAATAAAGACAAGGCTGCAAGCTTTAAATATATCTGACATGACACAAAACGTGATTCTAAATCATTCATAGAATATTATGCATCATTATGTCGTCATCGAAGGCCCATTAGGTGTCGGGAAGACCAGCCTGGCCGTCAAACTCGCCGAGCGGTTGAAAGCCCAGACATTACTGGAGGACGTGGAAAAAAATCCTTTTCTTGCGGACTTTTATCAGGATCCGAAGAAACACGCCTTCCAGACCCAGATTTTTTTCCTGCTTAGGCGTTATAAACAGGCCGTTGAAATATCGCAGATCGACCTCTTCAAGAGAGCCACGATTTCTGACTATCTCTTTGAAAAGGACAGGATTTTTGCCCGGGCGAACCTCGATGACAATGAATTCTGGCTCTACGAGCAATTGTTTCAGATTTTAAAAAAAAGGGTGACGACTCCGGACCTGGTCATTTTTCTTCAAGCCAAGACAGAGGTACTGCTCGAAAGGATTAAAAAGCGGGATCGAAAATTCGAAAGATCCCTCGGCTTCAAGTACTTGGATCAGATCAACCGGGCATTCAACGATTTCTTTTTCCATTTTTCCGACTGTCCGCTTCTAGTGGTCAATGCCTCTGAAATCGATTTTGTTCACATTCCCGATGATTTTGAAGATCTGGTGGAACAGATAAAGAGGATGAAGTCGGGCACCCAATACTATGTCCCGATGAGTTCCAAGGAAAAGCGATAGATCGAGCGGCATGCCCTCAAAAATAAAAAGCATGATTTAAAGGACATATTTTATGGAAATTATTGAAACTGTCGAAGCCATGCAGACAAAAGCCGAAGAGCTTCGATTATCAGGAAAGACTCTTGCCCTGGTCCCGACCATGGGTTTTCTGCACGAGGGTCATCTCGAATTGATGCGTGTCGGGAAGAAGCATGCCGATGTCGTCATCATCAGTATTTTTGTCAATCCCACACAATTCGGCCCCAATGAGGACTTCGCACAGTACCCCCGTGATACGGAAGGGGACCTGGCAAAGGCTGAGGGAGTCGGAGTCGATATCGTGTATTTCCCCAAAGTAGAAGAGATGTACCCGGAAGGTTATCAGACGACTATTGCCGTGGAAAAGGTGACACACCACCTCTGCGGCCTATCGCGACCGGGGCATTTCGACGGCGTGACAACGGTCGTGGCCAAACTCTTTAACGCCACGAAGGCCCATATGGCCATTTTTGGGCAAAAGGACTACCAGCAACTGACCGCCATCAGCCGCATGGTGCAGGACCTGAACATGGATATTCGGATCGTGGGGGTCCCGACCGTGAGGGAACCCGACGGCCTGGCCATGAGTTCCCGAAACAGCTACCTGAATCCGAAGGAGCGAAAATCCGCCCTTTGCCTCAAGAAATCCATGGACCTGGCCGACGAGCTGTTCAGGCAGGGTGAAAGAGATGCAGGCAGAATCAAAAAGGAGGTCGAGGCCTTGATCCGACGCCATCCCTTCACCGACATCGATTATATCAACCTTTGCCATCCATTCAGTCTGGAAGACCTCGACATCCTGGAGGGGGACACGCTCATAGCCCTGGCGGTCAAGGTCGGAAAGACCAGGCTCATCGACAACGCTGTCATAAGGGAAGAAAAGGGCTGATACATCAGCAAAAAGGCAGACTCTGCCATAGAAAGGAGACAACCATGTCATCATCAAGCTTCCTGTTCACATCTGAATCCGTGACTGAAGGTCATCCCGACAAGGTCGCCGATCAGATATCCGATCACATTCTAGACGAAATGTTGAATCAGGACCCAAAAGCCCGCGTTGCCTGCGAGACCCTGGTCA
>CAZXWJ010000072.1:0-17047 GCA_964644375.1 uncultured Desulfobacteraceae bacterium
GCCCCCCCCATGCCGAGGTGATGATGAAGGGCCTGTTCAGTCTCTACCCGGATATCAAAAGACCAACCTATGCGGATGAGAACGCAGAGGATAAATTGGAGGGGATGCTGAAGGCACTGCTGGAAGAGGGTCCTGCCAAATAGCCGAATCCCTGACCGGGCCTGATAAAGGCCGTCTGCGCCATCTCTGTCCTGTGACGGCGGTCCCATGACCGGCCCTAGGCATACGGCTTTCTGTTTGCGCAGCGGACTATGCTCTTTGCGGCAGGCGGGAGAAGGCCAAGGCCTGCTGCCGCTGAGGCATCCTTGGTTATTCCGACATGAAGACACTCATCCGGATGACCAGGAACAACTCTAAAGGGTCTAATTTAAGACGCAATACTCAAATAAGGCGTTGGATTCAGAAGCCTGCTGCACCCTTGACACACAAGGTTCCTTTCACTAGAATCATCAAACGATATTTTACCGCATTCCCGTTTTACACGCGTTCTCCGACAAACGGTTTCCCCCCTCATTAATGCTATCTTGTGCCCATTCGGAAATGAAATTTGGGCACGCGTGAATTTTCAATTCTCCGCACCCTTCAGGTGACTCAGGCCCACTGTTGCGCAACGGGTTCCCGGTTTCAAAAATGAGCAATTTTTCGCAAGTTCAAGGACAATTTCACACGATAGCGGAATGGATATCTTAAAGAAAAAAGAGGCATACGGCCCGACCGGGATAAAAAGCCCGGGGGACGGAAAAAGGTTCCATGGTGGACGGTAAGGGTTCTGCGGAAAGACACTTTTCTCCTTTTGATCCGCGAATAAAAAAACCTCAAATTTGTTGGAGCGAAATGGAAACCCTCGGACAAAAATCACCGGCCGACGACCGGCCCCGACAAGATGCCTGGCCCTTTTACGAACGCGTTCCTCACGGCTGCGTTGTCCTGAATCAAAAGGGTATGATAACTCGGGTGAACAAGACGGCCGCACTTATTTTCGGAACCGAACCTGCAGGATTGGTAAACCGGACATTCATAGAATTCGTCGATCACAGAGATCACTCCCCTTTGAAAAAATGTCTGAACAGTGCGTCGGAAAGCACCTGCGAGATCAAAATCACAACGGGAGACACCGCAGTTCGTCATGCCAGGATTGATTGCTTCCCGGAAAGGGATCGGACATTAAGGGTTATTCGCCTGTTCCTCTGGATAACGGATAGGTCCCCGCTTGCATCAACGATGGCGGAACTTAAGGAGACTCAAAACAAACTGAAAACCGTTTACCAGTGTATCCCGGTCTCCACCATTACCTGGCAATGGTCGGGCGATGATTTCATACTCGCGGATTACAACTACGTTGCAGACGAGATCACGCGTAGCGGGATTAGGGAATTTCTTGGGACCACGGCAGAAAAATTTTATTGGGATAGGCCGGATATCACGGAAGATCTCATGCGCTGTTTCGTGGGAAGACAGGTCATCAGGCGTGAATGGCCGTATAGATTTCGAACCACGGGTGAGGAGGCCTATTTTATTGCGACCTTTGCCTGGGTTGCCCCTGATTTGGTCTTGAAACATACCCAGGACATCACAAAACGAAGGCAGGCCGAAGAAAATTTGCTTGCCAATCAGAAACAACTTCGATCCCTTGCCCTGGAACTTTCCAACGCTGAAGAAAGGGCACGACGACGCATTGCCGGTGATCTGCATGACGGGGTCGGCCAGTACCTGGCCATCAGTAAGCTGAAGCTAAGTAAAGTCCGAAGTACCGTAAATTCAAGCTTGAGACTCATTCTGGATGACGTGATAGAACTTATCAGTCGTGCGGCAGCGGACACCCGGTCCCTCACCGTAGATTTGAGCCCTCCGGTACTCTATGAATTCGGTTTGGAGGATGCTCTGAACTGGCTGGCCGACCGCAACCAACAGCACACCGGGCTCCGGACAGACTTTGAAAAGGATAACCGGCCCAAACCCCTGAGCGATGAACTCAGTGGTTTTCTGTACCGTGCGGCCGCCGAACTTCTGAACAACATCGTGAAACATGCCGAGGCCGATCATGCCTTAATAAAATTGACCAGAGTGGATGAAACCATCATCCTCGTAGTCACGGATGACGGAAAGGGTTACACGCCTTCAGAAGTCAACGATCGCCACGCCAGGGGCTTTGGCCTTTTCAGTATACGGGAGCGGCTCAAGCCGCTGTTGGGCCGCATGGAGATAGACTCCGAACCCCTTCATGGCACAACCGTCAAAATCAGGATTCCCCTGGCCACCGATTCGGCCCAAACGCAGGAGGAATCACCATGACAATCCGAATGATACTTGCCGACGACCACAAGATTATTCGCAAGGGACTCATCAGCCTGTTGAAGGATCAGCCTGACATCGAGGTCGTGGGCGAAGCAGAGGAAGGAAGGGAAGCGATCTATCTGGCCCGTGAGTTGCAGCCGGACCTTATAATCATGGATGTCACAATGCCCGGCCTGAATGGTATGGAGGCAACGCGTCAATTGATTTCCGAGATGCAGGGGCTCAATGTCATCGCCCTTTCCATGCACCGTGAATCCCGGTTTGTTGTGGGTATGCTGGAGGCCGGAGCCAAGGGTTATCTTTTAAAGGACTGCGACTTTGACGAACTCATACAGGCGATCAAGACGGTTGCGGGAGGGCGGACCTATCTGAGCCCTGAAATCAGTGACATTGTCGTCGAGGGACTGGTCAGCAGCCTGGAGCAGGGCCGATTACCCTCAGCAACCTCAACCCTCACACCCCGGGAAAGAGAGGTTACGCAGCTCTTGGTGGAAGGTTTCAGTACCAGAAAAATCGCTGAACGTCTATACGTAAGTGTAAAAACCGTAGAAAGCCACCGCCAGAACATCATGCAGAAACTACATCTTAAATCCTTATCGGAATTGACCAAATTTGCTCTTCGTGAAGGCATAACATCTCTTGATGAATAAGCAAATGGCCTCTTTTCTCTATTCCCTGAGTGAATATTTCGCTTTTCCCTGATGCAAATTTGGTTCCCTCCCCTATTGCCATCTGACCCGGTCCTCTGGCAGGCTGAATACGCACAGATTTTTGACACCACCACAGCTTGTATTCCAAGTCCAAAAAAATTACAGATCGCCCCAGCCCTCCACATCGTTCCAGTGCCGCAGAACGGCACCGGGGATCAGAGCAGGAGGACGCGAACCCAAAGAAACAGGAGCAGGTCCTAACCCTGCCCTGTCCTTTAAAAATATGTCTTATTTAATTTTTTTAATTTGAATCTGATGAAACGAAAAAAACCGATGTCCGATCAAAAGGGGTTAGGTGCTTTTCGGTGGGATTTAGAATCTGTTCATTGCGAACAGTGAGGGGAAAACCATAATTTAGTCAAAGGGAGGGACCCATGAAGATATCCAAACGGCAAATAATCCTGTTTGCATTGCTGTGTTTACCTCTAATCCTGGTCGGCATCCCCAAAAATGCAGACGCCGCTGACGAGGTCATCTCGCTGAGGGCAGCAACCTATTTTGCGAATACTCATGCGCTCTACAAGAGTTGGGAAGCCTTTCTGCGCACGGTGGAAAACCGATCTGCCGGAAAGGTAAAAATACAGATATTCCCGGGCGGTACCCTGCTCAAGGCCAAAGAAATCTACGAAGGGGTTACAAAAGGTGTTGCCGATATCGGTATGGTCATGATCGGTTACACCCACGGGCGTTTTCCCGAAATGGAGCTTATCGAACTGCCCCATGGATATCCCAGCAGCATCGTCAGTTCTCACGCAGCAAATGATTTCTTTCATAAATTCAGACCCAAGGAATTCGATGAAACCCATCTCAACTACTGGTACGTTTCCGGACCGAGCGTTCTGATTCTGTCCAAACCTGTCAAAACCCTGGAGGAACTCAAAGGCATGAAGGTGCGAGGCACGGGACGGGTAGGGGACACACTCAAGGCCCTTGGTGCCGTTCCTCAGTCGACCATTGCAGGGGAGGTGTATACCTCCATATCCCGGGGGGTGATTGACGGCATTATGTGGCCCTATGAGACCCTGTTCGGGTGGAAGCTTGCCGATGTGGCTAAATATGTGACCTCCACGTGGCAGGTTGGCGGTGTCTATGCCTTCTATTCTACAATGAACAAAAAAACCTGGAACAAGCTTCCCGATGACGTGAAAAAAATTTTTACGGACACAAGCGAGGAGTGGATAGATGCAGCTGCGATAGCCTACCTTAATAGCGATATTGAAGGCATGACACACGGTAAGAAGGCCGGGTGCCGATTTCTCGAGTTGGCACCGGAGGAAGTGGGCAAATGGAAACAGGCGATCAGCCCGGTCATCGGGACCTATGTAGAACAAATGATTTCCAAGGGATATTCAGAAGAAGAGATGAAGGTCAGGGTGGATTACCTCCAGGAACGAATCCGATATTGGGCAAAATATCAAAAAGAGAAGGGGATTAGGGCACCCACGGGTGGCGGCATGTAACTCGAATTCAAGAGGGCGGACCTGGAGAGGCTTTCTGCATGGGACCCATGCCCCGTAGAAGGCTTCTCAAGGTCGCCCTGAAGCGTAACCGAATAAAAGATTATGACATTGAATCGTCTCAGTGGCGAGGTGGAATTTTGGGTAAAAAAAACCACAAAGTGGCTGGCCCTTTTGGGTCTTGTTCCTTTCTTCCTGATGTTGGTCATCACTTTCTTGGATACTGTTGGTACAAAGATTTTCCTGAAACCGGTCCCCGGAGCACCGGAAATTGTCGCCGCTCTCCAAGTCTTGGCGATTACAAGCGCCGCGGCTTTTCTCCATGTCTCAGGGGGACATACCGGAATAACCTTTTTTGTGGATAGGCTCGGCCGACGGGTTAGAACCGGATTGAGCATAGGGGTTGATATCCTTGTGCTTGTCTTGTTTGTTCTGCTCTTCTGGAAATGCCGGGATCTTGGTCTTTCACTAAAAAAGGCCGGAGAGATCACTTCCACCGCGCATCTTCCCCTTTACCCTCTTGCCTTTTTCATGTGCTTTTGTTTTGCATTGGTCAGTCTTGCTCAAGCAGCCCAGATATTTATCAAGTTAGCGAAAAAGGAGGGAACCAAATGAGCACGGCATCCGTAGGCCTTACGGGAATCGTGCTTTTACTGGTCCTTTTTTGCGTGAGAATGCCCGTGGCCTTTGCAATGGCCTTTGTGGGCATCATTGGGTGTTCTTACATCCTGGGCCCGGAAGTGGGACTGAACATCCTCGGTCAGGATTTTTTTCAACAATTCAACTCCTACCCCCTGACGTGCATTCCCATGTTTATGCTGATGGGGGCCTTTGCTTCCTCTTCCGGGATCAGCAACAGACTCTACAACACCGCATACAAGGTCCTGGGTCAAACGCGCGGGGGCCTGACGATCGCCACTGTGGTGGCCTGTGCCAGTTTCGCGGCGATGAGCGGATCCACCACAGCTACGGCTGCAGCGATGGGTGCCGTGGCCTTACCCGAGATGAAGAGGTATCATTATAGCGACACCCTGGCCACAGGCTGCGTGGCGGCAGCGGGGACCTTGGGGATACTCATCCCTCCCAGCACCATTTTTATCATCTATGGTCTCATGACGCAGGAGTCCGTCGGCAAGCTTTTCGTAGCCGGAATTCTGCCCGGGATTCTACTCACCATAATGTTCGTCCTGACGGTGACTGTCATTTGTTGGCGCAACCCTGCTATCGCTCCCCCGGGGGAGGCGACGAACATCAAGGCCAAAATCCGATCATTGGCCGGTTTCACGGATGCCCTCCTGTTGTTTCTGCTGGTCATCGGGGGGTTGCTTCTGGGCTGGTTCGGCCCAACCGCCGCAGGGGGCATCGGAGCCGTCGGCACCCTTTTCCTGGGGCTCATAAGGCGTTCTCTCAGTTGGAGAAACTTTTTTGAGGCGCTGAAAAGCGCATTACTGACCTCCACGATGATCATGTTTATCATCGCCGGTGCAACGGTCTTCGGAAAATTCATGACACTATCCGCAATTCCCACCATGCTGGCTGAATCGCTGAACGGTCTGGATGTTTCTCCCGGGGTCATCATGCTGCTCATCTGTTTGGGTTACTTGATCGGCGGTTGTTTCATGGACTCCCTGCCTTTGATTGTGCTCACCGTGCCCATCGTCTATCCCACGGTTCTGGCCTATCATTTCGACCCTATCTGGTTCGGCGTTATCATTGTTCTGATCACTGAAATGGGCGTTATCACTCCGCCTGTGGGCGTTAACGTCTATGTGATTCAAGGTATCGCCCCGGGGGTTCCCATTGAAAAGATATTCAAGGGCATTCTGCCCTTTTTGCTGGCGCTCATCATCAGCCTGACTATTTTGATCGTGTTTCCTCAAATCTCGACCTTCTTGCCCGGCCTGATCAGCTATTAAAGTATAAAGCTGCGGTTGAAATCAAAAGACTCTTTCAACTTAAGAAGGAAAGTAAAAGCAGAAAAGAGAGGATAATGTATGGAAAAAACCAGAGCAGTAACGGATTACGCAAATTACGCGAGATTTGAGGGCATGAATTTCCCCCAAGTTCTCGACTATCAGGCGAGGGAAATGCCGGACAAGGAATGGCTGATTTCCGGAAAGGAAAGGTATACGTTCAAGCACTTCAGTGAGATGACCGATCACCTTGCGGTCGCCCTGAAAAAAGCCGGTCTTCGAAGGGGGGAGTCCTGCGGCGTCCTGTTTCCCAACAGCGTCCGGTATCTTCTCTTTCAATTCGCTGTCCTGAAACTCGGTGCCGTCCTTATTCCTTTGAATACGCGCTATCGGGCCCACGAACTGACCTTTATGCTGAGTTTCTCGGATGCGCGTTTTCTTTTTACTGTGGACGCCTACCTGAAGGCCGATTTCATCAAGACCCTTCGTGAGATCCGGAAGGACATTCCGAACCTGGAGAAAATCTACGTAGACGGGACCGGCGTTCCGAACAGTATGCTGGATATTCATGCACTGTATAATTACAGGGCCACATCGGAAGAGCTTCTGCAACTTCGCAACGATCCCGTAGCGGATACCGCTCCCGCAACCATGCTTTTCACTTCCGGCACCACGAGTCAGCCCAAGGGAGTCGTCATGTCCCACCGGGCGCGTGTCTGGTGCGGGCTGCGCATCGCCGAAAGAATGCGGATCACACGCGAGGATATTTTGCTGAATCCCCTGCCCTTTTGCCACGAATTTGGAGGGTTCACTATCGTCTCCCATGCCATCATTTGTGGCTGCAAGATGGTCATTATGGAGCTTTTTAATGCAGATGAGGCCCTGAAGCACATCGAATCGGAAAAAATTTCGGTTATTTATGGCGTTCCGACCATGTTTTCCTACATGTTGAACTCGCCTATCTATAAAAAGACGGACCTCTCATCCCTCCGGACGGGTTACATGTCCGGCGCCACGTGCCCCTTGGAACTGGTAAGAAATGTACAGGAGGACATGGGTTGCAATATCAGCGTAGCCTACGGTCTTTCGGAAGCCCCTTCTCATACCATCAGCGAATACGAAGACCCCCCGGAGGTCAAAGCCCGTACAGTGGGAAAACCCATCCGTGAGGCCGGGGTGAAAATCGTAGATGACGACCGGAGAGAAGTACCCTTCGGAACACCCGGGGAGATCGTTCTCAGAGGGCAGAATGTGATGGCGGAATATTACAAGCGGGCGGAAACGACCCAAGAGACTTTGGATCGTGAAGGTTATCTCTATACCGGAGACCTTGGAATCATAGACGAGAAGGGGTATCTGACTTTTGTCGGTCGTAAAACGGACATGATCGTGGCCGGTGGATTCAATGTCTTTCCCCTCGAAGTGGAAGAAGTCCTTTACCAATTGCCCTTCGTTGCCCATGCGGCGGTTGTGGGTGTCCCGGATCCCAAACTGGGAGAAAAAATTCTCGCCTGCATTGTATCTCGCCCGGGTTTTCAACCCGAAGAAGAGGGCGTCATCACCTATTGTTCGAAACAGCTCGCGAATTACAAGGTCCCTAAAAAGGTGATCTTCATGGAAAGTCTTCCTATGACGACGACCAATAAAATCCTAAAAAGGGAACTGCTACTTATTGTAAAGGAGATGCTATGAACTACGAAGCCATCAAGTTTGAGGTCAGGGACGGCATAGGTTATTTGACCCTGAACGTGCCCAAAAAATTGAATGCCCATACCTTCCAAATGAGGGACGAACTACTGGAATTCTGGCGGGAAATGCAGAACAACGAGGACAAATGCCGTGTCATCATTATGACCGGTGAGGGAAGGGCCTTTTGCTCAGGGTCGGATATTGACGAGATGGACGATGAATACCGTCCCTTCTACAAGCGATATGCGGAGGAAATTTACCTGTTCCAGGACCGGATCTCAGAAGTGATTCTCCTGATGCGGCGAGCCCCGCAACCCATTATTGCGGCGATCAGGGGATGGGCCGCAGGGGGCGGTTTTAGTTTCGCCCTGGCCACGGACATCCGCATTGCAGATCCCACGGCAAAATTTATGGCCGCCTATATCAACATCGGTCTCAGCGCAGCCGACATGGGAAGCAGTTTTTATCTGCCCCGGGAGGTGAACCTGGGCTTCGCATCAGAGTACCTCTTGACCGGGGAACCCATAGATGCAGAAAAGGCCGAAAAAATCGGTTTAGTCAATTATGTCGTTCCCGTGGAGCAACTCATTCCAAAGTCTGAGGAGCTGGCCCGCAAGATGCTTGAAAAATCAGTGCTCGGGCTGCGGATGACCAAGGAAGCGATCAATCAAAACATCGGTGGAGTGGGGCTGCAGGCCGCCCTGCAACTGGAAAATAGGAATCAGGTACTTTGCCTGGCTGCAAAGCCCATCAAGAATCCTTTCAAGAATAAGGGCAAGGATCAATAAATCCTGACGCTGCATTGATAGGGTAAACGCAAATGATGCATCTCTTATAGGAGACGCCTTATGGCGATCAGCTATCCAAAATTTTTCGAGCCGGTTCGGATAGGGGAAGTGGCTCTCAAGAATCGTATCGTCATGGCCCCCATGGGAACCGGGGGGCTGACCAACAGTGACGGGAGCCTTACTCAGCGCTGCATCGATTACTACGCCGAACGGGCAAGGGGAGGCGTAGGGCTCATTATCAGCGGTTGTACCAGGGCGGAAAACGAGATAGAGAGAATCCCCATCCACATTCCACCCGGGCCGGCGGCGAAGGCCTCCTACGGTGAGTTGGCCGAGGCGGTGCACCACTATGGCGCAAAAATTTTTGTTCAGCTCACGGCCGGTTTCGGTCGCGTTCTGGGTTCGGGCCTCATAGACTTGGTGGGACGTCCGGTTTCATCGAGTGCACTCCCCACCTTCTGGAACCCCCGGATATCCACCCGGGCCCTTCGCACAGAGGAGGTGGAGCACATCGTGGCGGCCTTTGGAAAGGCGGCGCGGGTGCTCGCTGAAGCAGGAATCGACGGCATCCACTTGCATGGCCACGAGGGATATCTCTTCGACCAGTTTGCATCGGCCTGCTGGAACAAACGGCAGGACAAATACGGGGGAAGTCTGGAAGGAAGACTCCGGTTCCCGATGGAAACCCTTCGGTCCATCAAAAAGGCGGTCGGTGAGCACTACCCGGTCATCTATCAATTAGGACTCAAGCACTACATTCGGGGCAACTGGCCGGGGCCCTGGTCCGGTATCCTGCCCGGGCAGGTCGACGAAGAGGCGGGACGTGACACAGAAGAGGGCCTGGCCGCCCTCGAGCTCCTGGAAAAGGCCGGATTCGACGCTTTTCATGTGGATGCCGGCTGTTACGACAGTTGGTATTGGGCCCATCCGCCGGGATATCAGAAGCACGGCTGCATGTTGGATATGGCCGTAAAGGCCAAGGAAGCGGTCTCGGTTCCGATCATCGCCGTGGGCAGGCTGGATGATCCTGAAATCGCACACCGGGCTTTGGAGGAAAACAGGGCGGACCTGATCTCCCTTGGCCGAGCCTTCCTCTGCGATCCCCACTGGCCCCGAAAGGTGAAGCAGGGCGATATCGCGGGAATCAGGCCCTGCATCGGTTGCCAGTATTGCCTGCAACGCATGATGCAATTCGGGAAACCCCTCGGCTGCGCAGTGAATCCGGTCGTGGGGAGGGAGAAGCACTGTGCGATCAGCCGTGCATTCCATCCTAAAAAAATCATGATTATCGGCGGCGGGATCGCCGGTATGGAAGCGGCCCGGGTGGTGAAAACCCGGGGCCATGAGGTGAGCCTCTACGAGAAGGGCCCGGCCCTGGGAGGGCACTTGCTTGCGGCTCAGGTGCCCGACTTTAAAAAGGATATCGGGAGGCTTTGTGACTGGTACCGAACCCAGCTCGATCGTTTGGGCGTTTTGGTAATCCTGAACACCGGGGTCGCCGCCGAACGGGTCGAGGCCGAGGCGCCCGATGCGGTCATCCTTGCCACCGGCTCACGGCCCGTCATTCCGAAGATCCCCGGTCTCGACCGGGAGGCCTTCATCTCCTGCATCGACGTTTTGTTGGGAAGGAAGGCCACGGGGAAAAAGGTCCTGGTCGTGGGGGGCGGCCTGGTGGGCTGTGAGACCGCTCTTTGGCTTTCCCGGCAAGGAAAATCCGTCACTATTGCGGAAATCTTGCCCCAAGTCGACACCGGCGCTTTTGCCGCCAATGAGATGATGCTACTGGATATGCTCACAGTTCAAGGCGTCGAAATTCTGACCGGTACGACCCTGAAAGAGGTCGGGGACCCGGGTACGGTGATCCTGACAGGGGCCGGGGAGGGAGAACCCTTTAAATGCGATAGCGTCATTTTTGCCACCGGGCTTGAGGCGGACCGGGATCTTTACGACCTCCTGAAGGATCTTGTGGCGGAAATTTACATCGTGGGGGACGGACAGAGACCCCGAAAAATCCAGGAAGCGATTTGGGACGCCTTCTTTGTCGGACTAACCATTGGTGACGTGCCATTTTGAGCCCGATCCAACGAACCGGCCGCTTCATGGAGGATTTTTTTCGTGTATAAAACCTTACAATTCGAGCGCCCTGACTCACCTTTTTCTGACAGAAAAATACAAAAACAAAAGGTTGCCAAAGCCATCACTCTTTTCCGATCTGCAAAATAATCTGACAGGGTGTCGTCCCGACATTTGATGCCCGGGCCTGTAACTGCGAAAAAAACATGTTAAATCGCAATGTTATTAGACCTGACCGTTCTTCAATGTCTGGCACGCTCCTTGCTGGAGTTACAATTCCTAAACTTTGTAGGGCCGAGCGTGATCACATGATAAGGGTCCTCAAATCCATGGAATCATCTTGGTTCGAGGACAGAACGATTCTCTGTTTTCCAGCGCAAAACAGGCAGAGTAATTCAAAGAGGATAGTTTTTGGGGTTTCATGGAGATCACACTGAACAACATGACACACAGCAAGGCAGACGGGTACTGCTGCATCGGTTGGCAAGGCCAAGATCCTCGGGCTTCTTTCTGCGTTCCTTGTGCTCTTGATTATACCTCCTCTGCCCGAAATGAATATCTTTTTGATCGGCGTCTTTACCGTCATCATTGACCTGGTGATGCCGATCAATCCGGTGATCCCCCCGGTGGCTATACCGCCTATTGCGATTCTGGCCTCGTCCACCGGCCACAGCCCAGTGCTTTTCGCCCTTCCCGTCGCCGTTACAGTTCTTGCGCTTTTCGATTACCCCCCGGATGCTGTGCCTCTGATCACTTACGGCAAAGATATTACAGGATGCTTGACAGGTTCCTACTCGGGACGATTATCAGTTTTTTTTGGATAATTTTCAGAACTTTGAGGCTTGTGTTTATAGCACCGCTCCACGGGTTGAGGTGGGCGGCGACGTGACTAGTAGTTTAACACATAAATAACGATCTATTTACTTCCATTTATATGAGCAAGGAGAAAAGATGAGATCCAAAGTTATTAGCGCCCAGCAGGCGGCGGAGTTGATCAAAGACCGAGCAACGGTGGCATGGACCACGGCGAGCATGTGTGGTTTTGGCGAAGAGGTGGCGGCGGCCATTGAAGAACGCTTTCTGAAAACAGGAACTCCCCGCAATCTCACCCTCACCTACAGCTGCGGATCCGGAGACTACCCCTTCGGAGATGTCAAAGGGATGAACCATCTCGGCCATGAGGGCCTCGTCGGAAAAATCATCGCCGGCCATATTGGCCAGGCTCCCCGCCTGGTAAAGCTGGTGAGCGATAATAAGGTTGAGGCCCATACCTTGCCCCAGGGCGTCATGACCCATTTGTGGCGGCAGATGGCCGGCAAAAAAATAGGTGTAATCACCAAAGTCGGTTTGGGCACATTTGTCGACCCCCGTTTGGAGGGCGGAAAGGTGTCCGCTATCACCAAGGATGAGATGGTGAAACTCATCGAATTCGAAGGGGAAGAGTATCTCTATTTCAAGACCTTTCCCCTTGATGTAGCTGTCATTCGAGGCACCACCGCCGACGAAAAAGGCAATATGACGATGACTCATGAGGCGCTGTGCCTCGAAGCGCTGTCCCTGGCCACCGCCGTCAAGAACAACGGCGGCATCGTAATAGCCCAGGTCCTGTATACCGCCAAATCCGGCACCCTTAATTGCAGGAGAGTAAAGGTACCGAGCGTTCTAATCGACTACGTCGTTGTCGCCAAACCGGAAAATCATCTCCAGACAACGACCACCGTCTTCAATCCCGGTCTGTGCGGTGAGGCCACTTCGCCCCTCGGCAGTCTGCCCCCGCTGCCTCTTGACGAGCGCAAGATCATCCTGCGCCGGGCGGCGATGGAAATGAGGCCCAATTCGACCCTCAATCTCGGCCTCGGCATGCCGGAGGGCACGGCCAGCGTGGCCGTCGAGGAAGGCGTAAGCGATATGATGACCCTTACCACCGAGTTAGGCAACTTTGGCGGCATTCCGGGGAAGGGGCCCGATTTTCCGGCAACCCACAATTCGGAATGTACCGCCGAACACGCCCTTATGTTCGACTTTTATGACGGTGGCGGCCTTGACATGTGCGTCCTGGGTTTGGCCCAAACCGACGTGGACGGAAACCTCAATGTCAGCAAGTTCGGGACTCGGGTAACCGGACCGGGCGGCTTCATCAACATCTCGACCAGTGCGAAGAAGGTCGTTTTCGTTGGAACCATGACCGTCGGGGCTAAATACGCGGTGAAGGACGGCAAAATCGTTATCGTCAAAGAGGGCCACAAGAAAAAATTTGTCAAAAAAGTCGAACAACTCACCTTCAGCGGCAAATACGCCCAGAAAACCGGTAGACCGATCCTCTATATCACCGAACGGGCTGTCTTCTCCCTGGAAGAGGGCGGGCTGACGCTGATCGAAATCGCACCAGGCCTTGATCTCGAAAAAGACATCATCTCCGCCATGGAGTTCAGGCCCCAAATTTCTCCGGCGTTAAAAGAAATGCCGGCGGAATTGTTTATGCCGAAGTGGGGCAAACTCAGACAAATCATGGAAGAGAGCGCCAATACAAAAGAGCCGGTCCCTCAAGCTCAAGGCGCACAAAAGAAAAACCCTGGCCAGGAGTCTGCCGGACTTTCCTTTTTCCCGGTTGTTGAGGAAAATTTGATCAATCAGACACCCAACTTGAATCGATCCCGGTTGTAATATAGTCTCAAGACCGGTTTTGGTCTTGATTTACCCTCACGATTAGGTGAAATTCGACAAATTGACCTATCCACCCTAGAGAAGACAACGAAAAGGGGACAGTTTACCAAAAGTACGTTAACGGGAAGAATCCTTTCCACTTTTGGCAACACTGTCCCCTTACCCGCTTACGCGATTTTTTTCATCTAAAAATACGAATAAAAGGCAGTCCACCAGTGGTTTGGATAGAGTTTCGGACCTGCGGTGGTCAAAGAGACGATTTGCCTTCGATGTCTGAAAAGGTCTTGTCGGCTGAGAGACACTCCTTGATTGGGCAGAAGCACAATTTCGCCCCCGGTTTAGGACCATTTTCGCAATGCCCATAAAATTCAGGCGATCGGTGCTGACCCGCATGGGGCTGAACGGGTTTCTGTTTGTGGACTATCCTGGCCTGCGCTCTGGGCGGTGGTCGGCTTCTCCTTTGGCGGACGGTAAGGGGTTCCGAAAACTCGATCTTCGAGTCGTCCATGACAGGGATATGACCGAAACGGCCCGAGGGGTGATCGGCTTGCCTCGAAAGGGGGCCGGCCGAAGGCGAAGTGATCCACGGGTAGCCGGGGCAGGCCAGTCCCAATCTCCTGTGATCCCCTCCTGCCGCCGCGAAGGCACCCTTGGCTATCCCGGCATGAAGGGGCTCATGTGTATGATCGGGAAGGCCCGATCAAAATCCAGCTCTTTGGGAGAATGGAACCCGGGATACGCATTTCGGGTTACTGGCGATATACCCACAATGGGGCACTGCCCCGGTTCCCGCACGAATCTAAAGCGTTTACGACGATATAGTTCCATCCCGATGAAAGAGGAATGCCGCTGATCGACCACGAAGAGGTTCCTGTCGCCGCCCCGATGAGACTGGTATAGGGGGAAGCATACCACCAACTGACTGTTTGCACTTCAACATTATCCGAGGCATTGCCTGAAAGGTCCAAGGTGGGACTTTGGCATACGTAGTAATGGCTTGTTGTAGGATGCATGATAGTGACACTTGGTGGAATGGTATCGGTAGACATCAAATATCGCACGGTCAAAGACCGGGAGGCCTTGTTTCCGCTCGCATCTTGCGCGGTCACTGTGATCACGTTATTGCCTTGCACAAGTGGAATCCCGGTGATGTGCCACGACGTTGTCCCACTCGCGGTACCGCTCGCTCCAGTCGAATTGATCCAAGTCACAATGGTGACACCGATATTATCGCTGGCCATGCCGCCAAGAGAAATTGAGGGATTATTCGAGGTGTAGGTATCGGCCGTAGTCGGTGAAGATATGCGAACGGATGGTGCGACGGTATCAGGTGCTTGAATATTTTGCCGCCATTCCACTGAATATCCGCTTTCATTCCCGGATGTATCTTCAGCGGTCACGGCAAAGTAATACGTCTTTCCTCCTTCCAGTCCGGCCAAGGTGCAGACCGTCTGGTTACCGATCTGTTGGGAAGATCCATACACCCGGCTTGAAGTTCCATAGTAGACCCTGTAACCACCGAGGTCCGATTCAGAATTGGCCCTCCAACTCAGGACGACAACCCCTTTATCATTTAAGAAGCCAGTGAGGCCTTGAGGGGGAGCGGGGGGGGTTGAATCCGCAGGTACGGTCCACGACACCTCATTGGAAGGATCGCTTTCTCCTGCCCCATTATAGGCCGCCACAACAAAGTAGTACGTAGTGCCCCTCTGAAGAGAAAGGGCGGAAAGCGAATAGAGCGTCCTATTGCCGACGTCCTTATTCATAAAAAAATTCCCATGACTTGTGCCATAGTAAATTCGATAACCATCAACCTCCCCCGTGCTTGCCTCCCACTGCAAGCTGGGCGCTGAAAATGCCGATGAAGGAATGGCCATCATCAGCACGAGGACGAATAGAGCATTCCTCAATTTTCCCATCCTGTTGCCTCCCTGTATACTCAGTTCTTCCGTAGTGGCTGCAATAAACAAGCCAGGAACGGGGGCGACCAATCATACAAGAAAGGAAAACCGGATCACGTGATTTCATAACAAAAGCATGTGGTTTCTTATTGAATGAGGGCATGATCATGGATTCGGCAGGGCAAATAGCCTGAAGTTCATATGTTCTTTTCAAAGAAGGAAAAAACTAAGCGCAGGATTGAAAAAACCCGACGGCACATGCAGGAAAATGCCTTCGCCTTTAATTCCCCGCAAATGTAGTCACTTAACTCCAATTCTCAATTGTATCCGTGCATGGGTGAAGTGATATCCATACAAAATCACATGGGCGCGCAGGCAAACCCGAGATAAAACATGACTCCATCAAACACTTATCGCCATATTCAAAAAAACGGCACGCTTATGAATCCCGCGGCATTTTAGACAGGGATTGAGGATAACGGTCGTAGATGCTCACGCAGCCTGTCTTTCAAAGTCGATTCGCAAGAAGGAAGGAGCGTCTATAAAAGACCAAGTACTTAATCAAGCAGATTGATTTTTTCTCTCCTCGCCAGTCGTTCTTCCTTATCAACGGCATAACCAATAGCCGGTTGTGTAAGGCCTAACAACCTCGCCATGTTTGTCATACTCTCTCCAAGCTCTCTGACACACCAATAACAGAAGAGGCTTCTGGCTTCGGATATCGGCTTCTTTCTGCTGCCGGAATATAATTCCTTATTTTCAATACCAAATAGCGCTATGACTTTCCGCTCCGCTCTCGAAACATCATACCCGAGACTCTTGAGCATGTACCTTCGCTCATATCTTTCATCCGCCGCCGCCAGCACCTCCATGACAAAACTGCTGTCCCCCTAATATTCTTTCGTCGCTCTTGATACGATCCTGTCTGCTCAGTCCATGCTTTTTTACCTCTTTCCACCCCCCGAGGCTTCGTATCAATCCTCCACCGGTCAACTCTGGTTTGCGGCCCTGAGAAACTCCGGCCTCTACAAAATCCAAATATTCGTTTCTAGCCTTATTTACCGTCTTTGCAAAAGTCGCCAAGACATATTTCGTATCCTGCTATTCCCTTGCACAGTTCCCCAGCAAGGCACTATGACCGCAATACGGATAATGGTTCAGTTCTGAAATATCGGGTACCAGTTTGGCCCGTAACGGATTCAAATGGATATATCTCACCAATTCCCTCAGATAGGTATCTTCCTGGCAGACGATCGATTTATAGCGGTTATGGAATAGCTGGCCGTGACGCCTGTATTTTCTATTAAAGGTCACGGCATAGCCTGTAAGAAGTCTTCTCATCACCTTTGCGATTCCGGCTTCACCGCTTCTGAATAGAAAATGGGCATGGTTGCTCAACAGTGCCCACGCATAGCAGGAGGTATTGGTTTCCGGCAGGATGAGGGACAAGCGTTCAATCAAATCATTCCGGTCCTTGTCATCCCGAAAGATCTTTCGACGCTCTATCCCCCGGATCATGATGTGGTGTAAAACACCGGGCGAATCTAATCTGGCTAA
>CAZXWJ010000073.1:0-16848 GCA_964644375.1 uncultured Desulfobacteraceae bacterium
AATGGGCGGATGGACTTCCCAAGACCAGGTCCGGAAAAATCATGCGCAGGGTGCTCCGAAAAATCGCAGCCAAAGATTACAAAGATTTTGGTGATTTGTCGCCTCTGGCGGAACCGGCCGTTGTCGATGAGCTCATAGGAAGCAGAAAGGCCATTGGTTAGAAGGAGAGTATGAGCGGCTTTAGGGGCACACCCTGAAGCCGCTCCGGATTGGAAATCTACAAAATATAAGAGCGTAAATCCAAAGATAAAAGGCCGGATCATTTTCCGGCCTTTTTTTTGACTGATATCGGTCTCTGAGGTCAGAGGCCTATGTCTCAAGTGATATGCGCATGAGGCCCTGAATTCAAGGTTTACTCAGGCCTTTAGAAATTCGCACTCATCATGACCATATTGCCGTCTATCCCTTCCATCTTGAAGTTGCATTTATTCAGGATCTTTACCATACGGTAGTTGCCATGGATGGTTTCCGCCCTGAGGGTCTTGACACCCCAACTTTTGGCCAGTTTCATACACCGCTCGGACAGGATACCTCCCAGCCTCCTTCTTTGCCATTGATCGGAAATGATGACCGCATACTCCGCATCACTGTGATGAGGGGCATTTTTGATGAGACGGGCAATACCGACCAACTTCCGATGATCACCGCTTGTAATTTCGGCCACGACGGCCAGTTCCTCTTCCGGGTTGACGGTGCAGAAACGCTCCGCATTTTCGGGGGTGGCGCTGAAGGGGGACAGAAATCGCAACCACAAAGAACGGGGGGAGCAGCCGTTGACGAATTCGATCCACAGGTCGATATCGTTTTGCGTTATCGGACGCAAATTGAGCGACATATTGTCAATGACGACCACTTCGTCGGTCAGGGGCGTTGCGACCGCCTGCGTCTCCATTTTTTTGCACCGCCCGGCATAACGACACATTTCGCCCAAAACCTCGGCGGACATTTCCGGGGTGGCGTAGACAGGGAAGCCCGCCTGTTCCATCTTGATGACATCGTCTATCATAAACTCCTTGCAGGCCACACAGCACAGAATCGGTTTGCCTCCAGTATTCAGAGATTTCAGTGGCGCCACAAAGGAGCCCAGCATCTCACCCTGGATGATGACGATAAAACTCTGCACCTCACGGCTTTCCGTGCCGATCTCGATCAGGGCCTTCACCTGTTCCGGTGTCATGCTGAAGGAGCAGTCCACGGGGTTCCGGAGATTCAGATAATCGGGAAGGATCTCCCTCATTCGCACTTTCAGGTCCGGTTCCAGTTCCGAGAGCTTCAGGTCGTTCAGGTAGAGCATATCGGTGGCGGCGACTCCCAGTGAACCCGTGTATGTGATGACCATGACACCCGGTCCTTTGGGCAAGGGCTGTTTGGAAAAGGCCCTTGTCAATGCAAAAAGGTGTTCGTTGTCCCTGGCTTGGATAATCCCGCACTGCCTGAAAGCGGCGTTGTTGATTTCATCATTCCCGGCAAGCGATGCCGTATGGGAGGAGACCGCCTCTTTGCCCGCCTCCGTGATACCCGCCTTGAGTACGATAACCGGTTTTTGAGATGTCACACGGACTGCCACATCAATAAAGTGTCTACCGCTGGTCACATCCTCCATATACATGGCAATCACATCGATATTCTCATCCTCACCCATGTATTGCAGAATATCCGTTTCGGTGATATCCATTTTGTTACCAATGGTTGCCACGATTCCGAAATCGAGGACATTTCGCAATCCCGTAAGAATGCCTGCCGCATAGACCCCCGCCTGGGCAATGAGGCCTACATTTCCTTTCTTGAGGGTGTCGAGAATGCCCAGAGATTGAACCATGTTGTGATGGGTATTGATGATTCCGGAGCAGTTGGGTCCCAGAATTCGAACACCCTTTTGCGCCGTGATCTGCCCGATTCGGGCTTGGGCCTGTTTCCCCTTTTCACCGGTTTCAGCAAACCCCGCCGTTTCGACAACCACATACCGGATTCCTTTTGTGCAGCAGTCCTCGATCGTCTGCAGTGCGGCATCCGCAGGGACAATAACAATGGCCAGATCGATGCGGTTTTTTACATCGAGAATCGAGGGGTAGGCCTTTATGCCCTGGACGGTTTCCTTCTTGGGGCTGATGGGGTAAAGCGCCCCGTGAAAATCATGGGAGAGCAAATTTCGAAAGACATTGTATCCCAGTTTATTTATTGAGTTGCTGGCACCGATAACCGCAATACTTTGGGGATAAAACAAATCCCTAAGGTCGTCGGATCTCTTTGGAATGATCCGATGCTCCGATGGGGCCGGGTCCAGAAATATCCTGGCGTCCACGGTCATATACCCCGATGGATAGAGAAAGACGGGATTCAGGTCCAGCTCTCTGATCTCCGGGTACTCGGTGACCATTCGTGAGATTCCGTGAATCAGTTTTATCAGAGCAGAAAGGTCAACGGCCTGTCCCCTATGTCCCTTGAGGATGGCATACCCTTTGATTTCTTTGATCATTTCTGCGGCGTCATTTTCGGTAATGGGTAATACCCTGAAGGTAACATCCTTTAAGACTTCTACAAACACCCCACCCAGGCCAAACATGAGAACAGGCCCGAAACTGGGATCCCGTGTCACCCCGATAATCGCTTCGATACCCGGCTTCGCCATTGTCTGAACCGAAACCCCGGCCATAGGGTGATCCTTGAAAGTGTCTACAATGTCCCGGTATGCCGCGCGCACGGCCCGATCGCTTGTCAGGTTCAGCTTTACCCCACCCTCGTCCGTTTTGTGGACCACGTCGGGTGAAAGGATTTTCAGCACCACGGGATAGCCGACGCGTCTGCTCATTGTAACGGCCTCATGTTCAGAGGCTGCTACCAGGAACCCCGTTGTCGTTACACCAAAGCCTTCAAGAATCTCCTTGCACTCATGTTCCATCAGGTAGGTTCGATTTTCGCTCAATGCCCGCTGAAAGATCTCCTGTATCGACTCTTTTCGAAGACCTTGCTCTTCCCCGGACAAATGACCGGTTGATTTCAGCAAGCTGATTGCCTTTTCCATATTCTTCCCCTTGTCTACTCTTTCGATGCCATCCCTGCTTGAAGTGCCGAAAAATCGTAACCGCCTCTCCGTCCGGAGATGAAAGACAATCACAAAGATGCCCCGTCTCCTTACCCATAGGAAGTTCGGATGAGGTCCATTTATAAATTGAGTTGTCGGAGTTATAGCAAGAATGAGACTCCCCGGTTTACTAGCATGGTTACCGAAGAGATGCTATCAGGCGGGTACGGTCTTTTTTGTAGGAAGGGGGCTGAATATCTTGAAGGGCTTTTCATAACAAGATAGGGAAATCCGCACCGGGGGTTCGATGCGGGACTCTTTTTTTTTCATGCGGTCCCTAGGTGACCAGATCATTCTTGACGGCGTATAGCGTCAATTCGGCATTCTTCTTCATCCCCATCTTTTCCATAATCCGACTTCTGTAGGTGCTGATCGTCTTGGCACTGAGGCATAGATCCTCGGCGATTTCGCTGACCGTTTTACCAGACGCCAGCATCAGCATGACTTGGTATTCGCGATTTGAAAGTGTTTCATGCAGCGGTTTTTCCGTATCGACATCCAGTTCAAACGCAAGTTTTTCCGCCAGTGACGTCGTTACATATTTTCCCCCTCGAGATGCTTTTCTGATTGCACCGATCAATTCCTGAGGCGCACTGGCCTTTGTAAGATATCCCGCGGCGCCGGCACGCAGTGCCCGAATGGCGTATTGCTCTTCAGGATGCATGCTCAGGATGAGGACGGGCATTTTAGGTTGACGGGTCTTGATCTCCTTCAGGATTTCAAGCCCCCCTCTGCCCGGCATCGATATATCAAGGAGTATCAGGTCATAGTCGTGCTGCATGGCCTTTTCGAGGGCCTCCCGACCATCCCCGGCTTCGCCCTGGACGACCATATCGCTCACGTCGGCCAGAATCTGCTTTACCCCTTCTCGAACTACAGCATGATCATCGACAACGAGAATTCGCAGCATTTGATGTCTCTCCTTGGGAAACCGGTATTTTTACGGTGACAATCGTTCCCTTGCCGCACTTCCCACTCAGACAGACCCTCCCACCCCAAAGGTGAGCTCTTTCGCGCATCCCGATAATGCCAAGAGATTTGGAATCACCGACCTGCTCGGGAGGAATGCCCCTTCCGTTGTCAGTGACTTCCAGGCAAATTTCATTCTCCTCTCGGCTCAACTTTATCCGAACTCCTGTGGCATCGGCATGTCGTGCGATATTGGTAAGTGCTTCTTGAAAAATGCGAAAGAGCGCCGTTGAAAGATCCTTGTCGATGACACTGTCATCGCATTCAAGATAGGCATCGCACCGGACGCCCGATCGCTTCTGAAAGTCCTGGATATGCCATTCCATTGCCGCAGTAAGGCCGAGATCGTCCAGAAGAATGGGTCTGAGTTCCTTTGAAATCCGGTGAACACTTTCGATGGTCGTATCGACGAGGCGGCTCATGCGCCTCGCTTTTTCCCTCAGGGTATCGGTTTTTCTCGAAAAGTGTTTGTCGAGCCACGAAAAATCCATCTGAAGGGCCGTCAGGGATTGTCCCAGTTCGTCGTGAAGCTCCCGAGAAATGCGGGTGCGCTCCTTTTCACGCGCTACCTGCAAATGGGCGGAGAGGTTTCTGAGTTGTTCACGGGAACGTTCGAGTTCTTCTTCTGCCTGCTTTTGTTCGGTAATGTCTTCATAGGTGATCACAATTCGCCGGTCTTCCAGTTTTTCTCCGATCCGCGAGGCCCTCATCATACAAAAAATCTCGGTTCCCTCCTTCCGGCGGCAAAAATATTCGACGGAATAGGTACGTTGTTTTTCAAGTGCGGAGTAGAAGATTTGCGCAATTTTGTTTGATTCTTTTTCGTTGCGGTAAAAGATCCCTGCACTTTCGCCGATCAACTCCTCCGGCTTCCATCCGAATACCACGTTGACGGCATGGTTGACAAAATTGATCCGGCGGTTGCGCAGACCCACGACGGCTTGCGGAATGGCATCGAGGATCGACGACTCCAACGCCTTCATTTCTTCCATGCGCAGCCGGGCTTCCCTCTGTCCGATCGTCTCCATCGAAGGGTTGCATTTTTTCGGTTTCCGGTCAGAGATTGTGGACATCACCTTTTCCATATTCCCGCTTTGTAAAAAATTCATTTCCGACAAAAAAAGTATAGGTGAAGAGGCCCTTTAAGTAAAGGCAAAAACTCCTGCGCAGGGGACGATAAGCCTCTGATTCTTGGCGTAAAGAGCAGCGTTGGATACAAGACACAAAAATAACGGCCGAACCGGTATAAAGGACAAAAGAGCAACGATTATTTAAGGCTGTAGTTCCCTTCCAGGAACTGATCCACGTACCATTCAACCGGTTCATCGTCCATGGCGATCGAATCCAGGTAACCGACATAGCCGAGAAGTCGTCCAAGCATGTCGAGTTTTTCTTCGAAAGTCCTGCTCAAGTACTTTTTCAAATCCCCTCTAACCATATCCCCTTTTTGCTCTGACTTAAACCCCAACTCCCGAATGATCATAAAAATGAGTTGCGCCCGCCTTGATCGCCTGCCCATATCCGCGGCTCCACCCTTGAAATGAAAGGTGATGTAGTTGTCGTTGACCATGGGTCCGCAATAGGTATCGATGGTCGCGAAATAGTACCCGAGGCGGGCATTGAAATTGAGATAATTCCCGCTGACAATGGCATAATTCGGAGAGACACCGGTCTCTTCGACCAACACCGTCTCATCTTCCACCCCGGTTTCAGACGCACAACGATGAAGCATCTCATCGGCTGCATCCCGGTTCCAGGGCACGGCCCTGAGGGTCATTCCGGTAAGAAGTGCCCTAAAGGGAACAGAGGCGACATTTTCGAATCGTGCGACCTTTCCCCCCGGCCGCAGCATCACGCCCTTGCCCAGATCGACGATGAGGATTTTCATTGGGAGAAACGTCTGAAGCGGAACGGCGGAGGACTCCCCGGAATCCAAATCTTTTCCGATTCGGAACATCTGATGCATGGCCATTTCATGGGAAAACCGGATAATATCATGAATGGTCCGGCAGCCGTCGGGTCTGAAATCTTCCTGTTTCGGATCCGTGAGATTCAAGGGAGAGATCTTCGTCAAGGCCTCCTTCACCGTTTTATAGATCGGGCTTCCCTTCATCGGATTGAGAGGCTTTCTTTCTTTCAGAAGCGAGGCCACCCGCCCGCGATACACTGCCATGTTGGCGGCATCCACCGTAATTTCCGAGCCGTGGGGAATCCTTTTCGTGGCCGATCCGGTGCCGACCAGCGCCGGGATCTGGAACTCCCTGGCCACGGAGGCCATATGCCCGGTGACGCTCCCCACGTCGGTCACGATAGCCCGAATTCGCCCCATGAGAGGCACATAGCGGGGAGAGGTCTGTTTGGCTATAACAATGGCGCCTTCCGGGATATGGTGAAACATGTGATCCGATTCAAGGACATAGGCCGGTCCTGAGGCCGTTCCGTCAGAGGCCGTTGTCCCTGCCTGCAACAGGATGGGGTGGTTCGGGAACTCCCGTTTGGGACACGTCTTTTCCCCCCTCTCGCCATAACTTCTGGAACGGCCCAGGGGACGGGCCTGGAGGATAGACAATCTGCCGTCCTGGTCTATGGCCCATTCGATGTCGAGGGCATGGCCGTAATGTCTTTCAAGGCGCAGTCCCCAGTCCACGATTCTTCGGACCTGATCTCGATCAAGACAGGCCCTGTTTTTCAATTCATAGGGCAAGGCCTCCTCCCGGATCCCCCCAATGGGGTCCGGCGTGATCCGTTTGCTCTTCGGCGCCACCCTGGAAACGACGATTTCTTTTGTCCTTTTATCGATCTGAAAAAAGTCGGTCTTCTCGGAACCTTCCACGACACTCACCGCCAACCCCCACACGGCGTTGATCAGGATAAGGCCGTTTCGTCTGTCATTGGGATCTGCCGTATACATGACTCCGCTGATCTTGGTGTCGATCATCCTCACGCAGGCCACACTCATGATGATATCATGATCGGGATAACCCTTTCGGCGGCGATAAAAAATGGCCCTGGGATTGAAAATACTGGAAAGCACTTGCTTATAGGCCCGGATGAGGCCGTCTTCTCTTACGTTCAACACAGTCGAATACTGGCCGGCAAAGCTGGCCTCTGAATCTTCACTGGTCGCGCTGCTCCTGACAGAGACACGCAGGTCTTCCCCGATCCGCCCTTTGAGTGCCCGGGCGGCGTCGAGGATGGCCTTCTCCAGCATCGGGGGAAGCTCGCCTTTCATCATGAGGGTTTGGATTTCAAGACTGGTATGAATCAGAGTTTCCGTATCATTGACATCGAGATTTTCTAACTTGGTGTCAATGATATCGGTCAGATTGTTGAAATCCAAAAACTGCTGAAAGGCATAGGCCGTCACGGCAAAGCCCGGGGGTACGGGAAGATGGGCGCGGTTACAGACCTCACCCAGATTGGCGGCCTTCCCTCCCACGTCATTTGCGCTTTCGAGGCTAACCCGCTCAAGGGAAAGGACGAGACTGCTCTCAACCAATCTCTTCTTTTTCCGGAGTTTGGAAAAGACGGCTTCGCAGACCCTCTCCATCGTATCAAAGAGACCGGTATATCTGACGCCGGACATGGTGTTGACATCTTCCACTATGGAGAAGACCTCCCCCATCAACAACTCCGTCTGCATCAGGACATAGGCAAAGGAGAAGGGTTTGTCCTGAAAGATGATCTGTTCGAGATCGGATATAATTTCAAGTGCCCTGTTGTTGGCGCCCAGGAGCCTTCTGAAATAAAAATATTTCTTGTGAAGGTCGCTTTTGGCCGGCACTGCGTCCCGTTTTTCTTCATTCGGCAGGTTGTCTTCTACCATATCCTGCGCTCCCTTCCATCATTCCACAACATGAGGATTTCTCTTCCAATGGCCCTTCCGGAAGGCCTACTGTTTCATGCCCCCGTCAACCGCATGCTGAACCTCACGGAACCTGCTGAGTTTGTAGTAACGTCCACCGAGGGCCATGAGTTCCTCATGGGTACCCTGTTCCCGAATGCGTCCCTGATGCATGACCAGGATCCGGTCGGCCCTCCGGATGGTCGAGAGTCGATGCGCCACGACCAGGGTCGTTCGCTTTTTGGTCATTCGAAAAATGGCTGCCTGTATGAGACGTTCCGTTTCAGGATCCACACTGGAAGTGGCCTCATCCAGGATCAGTACCTCGGGGTCATAGGCCAGGGCCCTGGCGAAGGACAGGAGCTGGCGTTCCCCTGCCGAAAGGTTGCTGCCCCGCTCACCCATCTCCTGGCGGAGGCCCTTTGGCGACATCTCGATGAATGAGCCGGCATTTGCCTCCTCTATGGCCTTTTCGACGGCCGCTTTTGAAATTCCTTCATCATCCAGAGAAATATTATCCGCCAGGCAACCGGAAAAGATAAAGACATCCTGCATTACGAGACCGATATGGGATCGCAGTTCCTTCTTGGACCACTCCCGAATATCGATACCGTCCAGAACCACCCGACCTTCCTGGGGGTCGTAGAAACGTTCAAGGAGATTGACCACCGTTGTCTTGCCCGCCCCGGTCGCACCCACGACGGCCACCATTTCACCGGGTTTGACCTCAAAGGTCACCCGATCGAGAACCGGATGTTCTTCATGATAGGCAAAGGTCACCCCCTGGAACTGAAGGTGTCCCCTAATTCTGTCGGGCACCTGCGGGTGCTTTGGATCCTCTATTTCCTCCCGAAGGTCCATGAATTCGAGTATGCGTTCAGTGGAGGCCATGGCGGATTGCATGATATTGTACTTCTCCGAAATATCCCGAATGGGTTTAAAAAACATCTGAATATAGCTGATAAAGGCAACGAGTGAGCCGAGGGTCAACTGGTCGCTGATCACCTTCCCTCCGCCGTGCCAGATCAGGAGGGCCACCGCAAAGGCCGAAAAAAGCTCCATTACCGGCATAAAGACCGCAAAGACCCGGATCTGCTTCATCCCTGCCAGAAAATTGTCATGATTGATTTTTCTGAAGGTCTCCATCTGATCCGCTTCCCTGGCAAAGAGCTGGACAATGCGCATGCCCGTGACCCGCTCTTGAAGAAAGGTGTTGATCTTGGCCACCGTCACACGCAACCGCCTGAAGGCCTCCCGGGCCAGGTTACTGAACAGCAGGGTCACCACAAAGATGACGGGAAGGAGGATGAAGCAGGCCAGGGCCAGGCGCCAGTTGAGATAAAGAAGCACTCCGAGGATGCCTAAGAGGATGAAAACGTCTTTGAAAACGGTCACAATGACGGACTTGAACATCTCGTTCAAATTTTCGATATCGTTTGTCACCCGTGTCACCAGGCGCCCCACAGGGTGACGGTCAAAGAAGCTCACGGACTGCGACTGCATTCTCGAGAAAAGCTGCAGCCGTATGTCCAGCATGATATTCTGGCCGGTCTTTTCAAGCAGGTAGTATTCCCAGTATCCCAAGGCAAAGGAAAGCACCATAAAGGAGAGAAGAATCAAGCTGATAAGGGTTAGTCCCCTGAGATCTTTCGATCTCAATGCAAAAATTTCTTTCTGCTCAAGGGTCTCAAGTTTTTGCAGCCCAACGGCTACCGAACCGTCCTCCATGACCATGGTATTCCGGGAAAACCCTTCAGGGAATAGCCTGTTCAGGGATTCAGGGTCGGTCTTATAAAACCTTTGTTCCGAAACAATGCCCAGCGTCCTGAACCTGTGAACAAGAGCGGGGTCTATTTTTCTGAGGTCCGTTTGATGAATGAGAAACTCCGAGGCCCCCTCCCCGGTTTTCTCGAGCAGGTGGCCGTATCGTTTAACAAAAGGACTGATTTCCGTGTCATCCATCGCAAAGAGATCGATTTTGTACCAGGAGCCCAGGATGTAACGGTCTATGGCTATCTTGGACAGATAGGGGAGTGCCAGATCCAGGAGAGTCATCAGGATGGTCAGGAGAAGGGCCAGGGCAATGATCCTCTTGTATGGAAAGGCATAACGGGCCAGCCTTTTCAGCAGCCTGAAATTGTAGGCCTTGCCCAGTTGGTCCTCTTCCATATAGCCATATTCGCCGTGCATGGTGGTTATGAATACCCTCCTTCGTCCAAACAGAAATATCGGTTATCGGTCTTTAATCTTCCAGTCCCTGAGCCAGAATCTGTTTCTCGTAGAGCCTGGCATACACATTGCCGGCTTTTACCAGGGTCTCATGATCCCCGACCTCCAGCAGCTCCCCACCTTCCAGGACGACAATCTTATCCGCTCTGCTGATGGTCGACAGCCTGTGTGAGACGATCAGATTGGTTTTTTTGCTTCTTGAGGCCAGAATTTCATTGAGAATACGTTCTTCGGTACGCGTATCGACCATGGACAGGGCATCGTCCAGGATTAAAACGGGGGGATCGGAAAGGATGGCCCGGGCAATGGTGAGACGCTGTCTTTGACCACCGGAAAGGGTAATGCCCCGCTCACCCAGCATCGTGTCCAATCCCTTTTCCAAACCCTGGACATCCTCCCAAATTTGGGCGCACCTCAAGGCGGAGGCCAGGGTCTCCTCAGGGATATCATGCCTGCCGAAAAGGACATTGTTCCTAACGGTGTCCGAAAAAATGACGGCTTCCTGGGTCGCGAAACCGATACCCGATCTCAGGGTCTTCAAAGGAATGTCATGAAAATCCGTGCCGTCTATAAATACCTTATCCCGCGGGGTGTCAAAGAGTCTGACAATGGCATGAAGGAGACTGGTCTTTCCTGAACCCACCCTCCCGACAATGGCAACGGTCCGACCCTCTTCCACGATCAAATCGAGGTTTCTCACCGCATAGGCCGATTGTTGGGGATACCTCAGGCTGAACCTTCTAAACTCGATGTGTCCTTTGATTCGGAAATCCTTACAGGAACCATGCGGGTCGCTGATCGCAGGATTTTCTTCAAGAATATTATTTATCCGGCGCATGGAGGCGGCGCCGCGTTGCATGAGATTTGTGACCCAGCCCAGGGCCATCATGGGCCAGGTCAGAAGATTGAGATAGCTGATGAAGGCCACGAAATCCCCTGTCGTGATGTGGCCGAGGATGGTCAACCGCCCCCCGAGACCGATCACAATCGCCAGCCCAAGATTTGTAAAAATGGCTACCATTGGGAAAAAAAGAGCAAAGGTCCTGGCCAGCTTCACATTTTCGGAGACATACGCCCTTCCCGTCCTCTTGATCTTTTCTTCCTGCCAGGATTCCCTGGAATAGGCCTTGACGACCCTGATGCCTGAAAAGGCCTCCCGCGCCCGTTCCGTCAGATCCGAAAAGGCCTTCTGGACCTTTTCGTAGCCGGTTGACATGCGGCGGGTCAAAATCCTCGAAAAAATGATGATAACGGGGGCGGGGACAAGGGAAATCAGAGTGAGGGTTGGGCTGATACTCAGCATGAAACCCACGGCGGCCATGCCGAGGACCATGCCGTCGGTCAAGGCCACCAGGCCCATGCCTGTGGCCATGCGGATGGCATTGATATCATTGACGGCCCTGGCCATGATATCCCCCGTCTTGGTTCTTTGAAAAAATGACGACGACAGGGTCTGCAGGTGATTGTAAAATCGATTTCTTAATCCTTCCTCGATCTTTTTCGAGATGCCGAAAAGAAGATACCGCCAGACATACCGCAGTACGGCCATCACCAAGGCGATGGTCATGATTACCAGGGTATAGCGAAACAGGATGCCTGTGGTTGCCTCTCCAACGGTCAGGGTATCAATGGCCCTTTTGATAACAAGCGGGATCATAAGTTGCAGAAAGTCCACTGCAAGGAGGCCGGAAAGGCCTATGACCAGGCGCCAAAGGTTATTGCTGAAATACTCTTTTACCGGCAGAAAAATTTTTAACGTATTGGAAAAAGGAAAATGAAGACCATTCATTAGAAAAGAAATACTGAAACAGACCGGGGGATGTCAACCTAATTAGTACGCATCCGGAAAGGCCTTTTCCGGTTTATGGCTATCAGCAATCAGAGCAAGCCGCGACTGCGACAGGGTTCAATGGCGAGCCCTGTTGCGGTAATCGATCGGCGTTTTTCAATACGGCTTCCGACTTGCGTCCTTTATAAAAATTCGGTATCGTCAAGAACTTTTTGTTTGTTGAGTGTATCCGCCTTCGGTGGATTTCATGGCGCCGACGTCAAGGTCCCAATAGCGACGGGCAAAACCATTTGGATTCGGCCACCCTCTTCAAAAATTTTCAAGTGCTGGAAACGACGAGGTTTTCCGAAAAAATTACAGGTATTTCAAACCATGTATTTCATTGACAGACCCCACCGCAGCCTTTTGGAAACCGCCCTGGGCCATGAACCCGCCGATTTGATCATTCGGGACGGGACACTGATCGACGTCTATTCAGGGAGGTTGTTGCCCCATTATTCGGTAGCGATTCGAGGATCCTGGATTGCTTATGTGGGCACGGATACCGGCCCCATGATCGGGAAGGAAACACGGATCATTGAGGCTCAGGGCCGCATCATGTCGCCGGGGTATATCGATCCACACACCCATTTTGCCAATTACTGTGATCTTTCGGACCTTCTCAAATACGCCATCCCGGGCGGGACGACGACCTTTGTGACCGAAGTGGAAAGCTATGCTTTTTCCAGCGGTGCTGAGGGTCTCAGGGCCTTTCTGAAACAGATTCGGAACCGGCCCGTGAAAATTTTTTGTCTGGTGCCCCCGATGGTGACCCTCAGCCCGGCTGTGGAACCGCTTTTCATTGGTGGAAAGGAATTCTCGACGCTTCTCGAAGATGACCTTGTCTTGGGTCTTGGGGAATCCTACTGGCAGAATGCCATACTTCCGCCCGATGACCGGGTCCTGGGACTTATCCGGGAGGCCTTGAAAGCCGGCAAATCGGTCCAGGGGCATGCAGCAGGGGCCTACGAAAAAAGACTTGCCGCTTACGTTGCCGCAGGGGCCCAATCCTGCCACGAGGCCGTGTCTCCCCGGGACATCCTGGCAAGGCTGGAGTCAGGGCTCTATACCATGCTCAGGGAAGGCTATATTCGCCGTGATCTCGAAAGCCTTCGCCCCCTTATCGGCAAAATCGACCTAAGGCGGTGTACCTTGTGCACCGACGGGGTCGATCCCGAACTGCTCCTCACCCGGGGCTATTTCCATGAGGTGGTCCAAAAGGCGGTCGACATGGGCGTCGATCCCATTGAGGCCGTCAGGATGGCGAGTCTCAACCCGGCGGAGCACTTCGGTCTTGATCACCTGGTGGGGGGACTTTCGCCCGGGCGGTTCGCCGATATCCTCCTCCTCCCCGCGCTCGGTCACATGAAACCGGATCTTGTCCTTTCGCAGGGTCGCATCGTATCCGATAACGGACACGTCACGGTTCCTTTGCCCAGAGTGCCCTATCCGGCCACGTTGCTGAAGACGGTGAACATACCGCCTATCACACCGCAACAACTCTCTGTGCCTTCCGCCGCCTGCGAAAAGAAGGGGTCCGTCAGGACCTTGGATATCCAGGCGAACGGCCTGGTCATTCGTGAAGGAAGCGCACGCGTCGACTCCGACGGCCGGAAGATAGCGCCGAATACCAAGGAGGATCTTCTAAAGGTCGTCTTTATTGAAAGGGTGAGCGGCAAGGGCAAGATGTTCGTTGGTTTTGTGAGAGGCTGGGGACAAAGAAGAGGGGCCGTGGCTTCCAGCCTCGCCTGGGATGTCTCCGCCGTGGTGGCCATCGGCGCCGACGACCGGGACCTTGCTCTGGCCATCAATCGGGTCATTAAAGACCAGGGAAGTACGGTCCTGGCCGTGGAGAATGAAATAGAGCTGGCCGTCCCCTTTCCTGTCGGGGGATATGTATCCGAAAAAAAGATCGAAGACCTTGCCGAAGAGTTGAGGGAGCTGCAAGAAAGGCTCACCAAATTGGGTGTAACCAGCCCGACACCCCATCTTACCCTCATCACCCTGACCTCGGCGGCCATTCCCTTCATGCGGATAACGGAAAAAGGATATTTCCGCTTTCGAGAAAATGACTATGTCGGGATATGAAATGTGATTTTCATTATTTATCTTCTCCAGGGAGCAACCCTGGCCCTCTCTGCAGCCATCATGCCCGGGCCCTTCCAGGCCTTTCTGCTTTCCCGGGCACTCCGGCACGGGTGGAGACGCACCCTCCCTGCCGCCCTGGCGCCCCTGGTCACGGACGGACCGATTATTTCGCTGGTGCTGTTTGTTCTCACCCGAACGCCTCAGGAATTCCTGGACATACTGCGTATTGCCGGAGGTCTTTTTATCCTCTATCTGGCTCGGGGTATCTTCTTGACCCTTCGTCAGGCCGATAAGATGTTGGCTCCTCCCGCAGGGGCCGGCCGACAGGCCTTTCTGCATGCCTTGATGATGAATTTTCTGAACCCTAATCCCTACATTTTTTGGAGTGTGGTCGCCGGGCCCATCGTGCTGACCGGCTGGCGGACCTCGCCCGCCCTCGGGATCACGTTTCTGGCGGGTTTTTACGGGACCTTCGTCTCCAGCTTGGTTGTCCTCATCATCCTATTCGCTTCGGCCGGGAAACTCGGTCCGAGAACAACCAAAATCCTGGCCTGTATGGCCGCCCTGGCCCTGGTGGCTTTCGGGATTTACCAGGTCACGACGGGGGTGACGGCCGTCCTATGGACCGCTAAGTAGTTTTCATCCGGAAATGGCTTGCGGAAACCCGTTGCGCAACTGTGGGACTGCGACACCCAAAGGGTGCGAAGAATTGAGAACTTAACACTTGCACGGAGGTCCTTTCCGGAGGAGAAACAGCTGAGTGGGTTGCCAAAGGCCGTACACTTAACCTTCACGGTGTTTTGCTTTTGACACGGGCAGACCTTTCCCCTATACTTTCGGGCCATATTCTTACCCGTATTCAAGGAATGACAAGGGGTGACATTGCGGAACATCGTCGAGAATTTTTACGGAACTTTCCTGTGTTTTTTTCTCTTCGTGATCCCGCTATCCTGTGCCTCGCAACTGACCGAAACCCCTGTCGTTTCGTCCTCCTCCGGCTGGCTTGAAAAATATCCCGCCCCCCCCACTGCCGTCATTCTTCCTTTTGAAAATATGACCCCTGAAAAAAATCTGGCAGAATTTGTAAGGGAGAGTTTTTACGCCCATTTCAGCACCAAGAATTACCCCGACATCGAGCTTGGCGAGGTGGACCGCATTCTGGAAAGCCACAGAGAAATCACTTCCCGGGCATGGCGAGAACTTTCGCCGGATGACCTTGGGGCCCTCTTCCACACGGATCTGCTCATCTATGGAAAGGTATTGGGATATAAGCGATACTTTGCAGGAGTTTATTCCCAGATGGCATTGGAAGTCGGCATTGAAATTGTGGAATGCAAGACCGGCGAGGGTGTCTGGAGGAAGACGCTGATCAAACGCTCACACGACGGCGGCATCCCTTTCAATCCCCTCGAGATGATACCCGCCTCTATTCGATCCGGTTATCACCTAAGAAAAGAGGGGACCATTATTCTTGTCGACCGGGCCATCAGAGAAATCGTAGGAGATATTCCGAATCCTCCGCCCATTGGGATCTCTCCCTTCTCTGTTGAAATCCAAGTTGCTTCTTTTCTCGAAGGAGATCTGGCCGAGGAGGCCATGAAGGGACTCCAACAGCGGGGTCTTGCAGTAAGGATTGAAACAGCCTCCCTAAAGGGCCATATCTGGCACAGGCTTCTTCTCGGACCCTACGAGGATAGGGGCAAGGCGGAAAGGGTTAAAACGGCCCTTGAGAGGGATACGGCATTTGCGCCGTTCCTGTTTCATCGCTATAACGGTCGCAAGGCAAACCCCGAAAACTGAACAGGATTCGGGTTTCACCGAAAAAAGGAGGCCATGATGAAAAGCTATCGTAAAGAACTTTGGTTTCATGTTCCCACAAGGCGGGCCTTTATCAACATTACCCCCCAAGTGGAAGAATGTCTGAGGGAGAGCGGCATCAAAGAAGGATTCGTGTTGTGTAACGCGATGCACATCACCGCATCGGTCTTTATCAATGACGATGAATCCGGCCTCCACCATGACTACGAGGTCTGGCTGGAAAAACTGGCCCCCCACGAACCGGTCTCCCAGTACCGCCATAATGTCGGTGAAGACAATGCCGACGCCCATATGAAGCGTCAGGTCATGGGACGGGAGGTCGTGGTGGCCGTCACCCAGGGAAAACTCGATTTTGGGACCTGGGAGCAAATCTTCTACGGGGAGTTTGACGGCCGAAGGAAAAAGAGGGTGCTTATCAAGATTATTGGGGAATGAACTATTCGATGTCGTGCACCCATGAAGGCCGCGACCCCAAAATGATATTTTCAAAACCGGATGCCGAATAGAGATCTGGTGCCAAATCGTCTTTTTGCTCAGAGGATGAACTAATGTCTGAAGGACCGAACCCGGATGAACTGGTAAAGAGGGTGAATGAACTTGAGGGAGAAAACCGAAGGCTTAAGGAAAGGATATCCACCCACCGGGAAAGCGAGGAAAAATATCGTTTTCTTACCGAGAATGCAACCGATGTCATCTTTGTCCAGGACATGGCACTCAACGTGACCTATGTCAGCCCTTCCGTAGAGTCCCTTTTCGGTTACAGTGCAGAAGAGGCGCCGGAACTGAAAATGCCGGATATTATGACGCCCGAATCCTACCAAAGGGCGATAAGCAGTTTTCAGAGGGCGATACCCCTGGCCGAGGAAAGGAAGGCGCAGGATATCCCACTCATGGAATACGAGTATATCCGTAAGGACGGTTCCACCTTCTGGGGGGAATTGAAGGTGGCCTTTCTTTACGACTCACAGAACCGGCCTGTCGGATGCCAGG
>CAZXWJ010000074.1:0-16762 GCA_964644375.1 uncultured Desulfobacteraceae bacterium
TTGCACCGTTACCGGGTAAATCGTTTTGATCCATGCAGGCGACCATGCAGGCCATACAGCCGCTACAGCGGGAAATGTCAAAGGAGAATCCTAGTTGCATTGTGTGATATGACTCCTCATTTATGCCGATATTTTTTTGACTTCGCAGAGTAAGGACTTAAATCCGGGATACCCTGAAATGGGGTCCAGATAATCCCGGTCTATCAACTGGTTGACGTCTGCATCCGGATAGGCGTGATACATGTTGACGATCCCGGGAGGAACGATTTCCGTCAGGTTGGCCTTTACCCGGATGGCAGAGCGGTGTGTCGATAGCTCGACCGGGTCCCCCGGAGCGATGCCCCGGTCTTCGGCATCCTTTGGGTTGAGGTCCACCATAGGTGCCGGTCGCAGGCTTCGGGTCCATGCCAGACGAAAGGTTCTGGAATGTATGAACATGGGAAGCCTTGCCCCGGTGGTCAGGATAAGAGGAAAATTTCCGGCCGTTTCGAGTGCGGAATGGGGCCCCAGAACGGGTTCCTGAAAACGCGGAAGGGGATCCAGCCCTGCTTCTTCGAGGATCGTGGAGGTGAATTCCATTTTTCCTGAAGGTGTGGCAAAGCCGTTTGCCTTATATTTTTCATAGGGCGGCATGACAACATCCTTCACGGCATATCCGGCCGGATGTTGCTTGAGTTGTCCTACCGTAAGGCCTGTCGGTTCCAGTATCCAATCCACGCAGGCCTCATATCCCTTTTGCATGAGGTCATCGTCAGGCGTAAGTCTTTGGGCCATATCAAAGATGATATCACAGTCCGGCCGGGAGTCCCACAGGGGCTCTATGGCAGGCGAGGTCCAGATTACGTATTGTTCGGGATAGAATTTCAACTCACTTCTCTCAAAGGATGTACAGGCCGGGAGTACCAGGTCGGCCAGTTTGGCGGTATCCGTCAAGAACAACTCCACATTGACCAAAAAATCGAGTTTTTTCAAGTCGTCGGCAAAGGCATCCGAGCCCGGCCACATGCGATGATTCAGGCCGAAGCCCACCATTGCCCGAAGGGGGTAGGGTTCTTGGCTTTCAATTTGAAAGGGAAGATGCATGGCCTGGACTTCGGGCACAAGTCGGGACCACACCGGAAATCGGTCTTGCCCCACCCTGGGTGCCATTTCCTCGTAGGGACGCGATTCTTCGAATTGGAATTGCCGTGTGATCAGGCCGTTGGGGACATAGAGGTAGGAGGGTGGAATCACATAGTTGCCGCCCTCCCTGTCATAATTCCCGGTCAGGCCGATCAGACAGGTCAATGCACGATGATTTTGAACCCCATTGGTATGGTGGACCGTGGCGTTGGCCCCACTCAGAATGCTTGCCGGTTTTGTCGTGGCAAAGAGCTTTGCGGCCTTTATGATCAGATCGGACGATACGCCCGTTATCCGTTCCGTTACATGAGGTGAAAATTCATGGGCATACGCACGGTATTCCTCGAATCCCAGTGTCCAATGCTCAACAAAATCGTGGTCAAAGAGGTCTTCTTCGATAATCACATGGGCAAGCCCGAGGGCCAGGGCGCCGGAGGTGCCGGGGCGCATGCGGAGGTGGATGTCTGCGTGGGGTGTGAGGGGGGTAATCAACGGTCCCACCTCAATGATCTTCAGTCCTCTTTCCCTGGCGTCGAGAAGTTTTCGGACACCGGACGTGTTGGAATAAAAAGGATTGTTGCTCCAGACCATGAGACATTTGGTTTTCGGGAGTTCCGGGCGCCCCACGGTTCCGTAGTTTAACTGGTTGGCCAGGACGACGGCCTTTGAACAGGTGCTCGATTCCGTGCAATAGTTTGGAGAACCGAAACTATGGGCCAGTCGTTTTAAAAAAGGACGCATCCATTTGGGATACCCTGCATAAAAGACAACCGATTCCGGCCCCGATTTTTCCTTGATGGAGAGCAGGCGGTCAGTCAGGATATTCATGGCCTCGTCCCAGGAGACAGGCTCAAACTGATCGGATTCCTTTCCCCCTTTTTTTAGAAGAGGGGTACGGATTCGATCTTTATGATAGATATACTGACGGTTGGCCGCCCCTTTGGAACAGAGGGTTCCGCCACTGTGGGGATTCTCTTTGGTTCCCTCGACTTTAGTGACGACGCCATCGGCCACATGGGCGTCGATGCCGCAATGGGACATGGGGTTGCAGATAGAACAAATGGTTTTTCGTATCTTGATATCGCTCTTTTTGCCTGGATCATTGCTCTTTTGGGCGGACGCGTCATGGATGGGCGGGTTGTTACTCATAAGATGTTGATGCCTCCAAAGAAAAATGCAGTCTTGCGGCCTGCGATGGGCGGGATGCCTTCGTGAGGTTTGAATTAAAAAACGGACTAAAAAAATTATCAGAAATCTCTCGAGAATGCAACATGTCGATGCGCCCCTGAATTCCCCGTCTAATGTTCGTATCATGCCTGAAATCAGTAGATTTGGGGAAGGCCCGGTTGACGGCAAAGGATAAGATAAAAGCGGGGCGTTACGATTGATGCGAATGGGCTTATTGTCATCTAAAACCTCCACCTCTGGTGGAGGACCGTTTAGGTTTTACCGTGATGTACGAAAGAGGGGACACTTTAATGGTGGGTCAGGAGCTCTGCCCGGGGCCCGTTTTGAGGTAATATCTTCATGATTCCGGGTGTAAGGAAACTTTTGCACAACCAAAACTTTTATGCTAGCATACGAAAAAGCCGTTCAAAGAATGCCTTTCCATAACACCCCTGGACACGAGATGGGCCGTATCCTCTTTGTGAATATCATCCTTTAGAAAAGGGCCGGATCCGCCAACATCCTAGGGAGGTCACCTTTGGGGTACCCCTCAGGGTGCCGTAGTTAGTTGAATCGGAACTTTTCTCAGGAGTGTGAAATGGCATACAAATATATAGCTTACGAGGAAAGGGAAAAAGTCGGTCTGTTTTGTTCCACCCCTATGGTCCCTTTGAGCTGAGCCGTGGGTAGAAAGCGCGCCCTTGAAATGCTTTTGACGGGGGAGTTCATCAGCGCGGAGGAGGCCAGAGATTTTGGCTTGCTCAACCGAGTGGTTGCCCCTGAGAGACTGGATGAGGAAACCCGAAAATTGGCCGAAGATATCGCCCGGTACAGCGCCGTCATTCTAGGGATCGGCAAGCGTGGTTTTTATCGGCAAATTACCTGGCAGACTTAGAGGCCTATGAATTGGCAAAAGAGGTGATTTCTTCAAATGCCGTCATGGATGATGCTCGGGAGGGTATCTCCGCCTTTCTCGAGAAACGGCGGCCCGATTGGAAAGAGAAGAAGTAAGGTATCCACCCTGATAGGTCACGGCTTTGATGCCTTCCCCCTCTAAGGGGGATAATTCCGAAGGGGAGTTACAAATGATTAAAGTGAGCTGAAGTGACTAAAACTGGAAGTGACTGGTCCCGGAGTCCCTGAGGGCGGGAATCTGACACGACCAATAGGATCGGGTTTCAATTGGCCCCCAAACAGGATAATGAAAATATAATGTGATGAGGAGACATATCGGAGATGGAACATTCAAAAATGGATCGTGAAATGCTTTCCATGGTGCTTGACACCATATCCAAGCTGGAGAGGGAGAAGATCACCCCGGAGACCAAAATGGCCATGGATTATTGTGGCGACTTTCCCATGGAACTCATACGATTCATGCTTGGACCGGAGATTGCGCTTCACTTGGTATTTATTCCGCAGGAATATGGCGGCTTGGGTGCGGGCGCCGCTGACATCGCTATTATTTCTGAAAAGATGGCTAAAGTAGATCTCGCGTTGGCAACCTCTTTCCTGGCCATTTGTCTGGGAATGGATCCGCTTCGGGTGGGAGCCACCCTCGAACAGAAGGAAAAATACATTCGCAGGATCGCTGAAGAAGGCCTTATTGTAGGGTACGGGGTCACTGAACCCGAGGCCGGATCCAACGTTCAGTCCCTGAAGACCAAGGCTGCGAGGGTCATGGATGAGGCCGGCAATATCAAGGGCTACAACATCAACGGGCAAAAGCAATTTATTACCAATGGTGGTGTGGCGGAGGTCTTCACCATTTTGGCTGACGCCCCCGATGGTCCTTCTTTTTTTATCGTGGAAAGGGGGACCGAAGGGCTCACTCCGGGGAAGCATGAAGACAAACACGGCATTCGGGCATCCAATACCTGTTCCCTGACCCTGGAGGACCTTTACGTTCCTGCGGAGAATCTCGTGGGGGGCGTCGAAGGGCAGGGTTTAAAACAGTCCAATGAGGTCTTCGGCTACACACGGCTGATGGTGGCGACTTTTGGACTGGGTGGTGGTATGGCTGCGCTTGAAAAGACCATTGCCTATGCCAAGGAGCGTGTTCAGTTCGGGACCACGCTTGCACAGAAACAGGGATATACACATAAACTTCTCGTTCCAAATGCGGTTCGCCTGGAAGCCGCAAGGGCCTATATCGAGGAGGTGGCGGTCCGGTTGGATACCGATGAAGAGGACCTCCAGGTAGAGGGCTCTATAGCCAAGTATTTTGCTACGGAAGTGGGTGATACCATGGCCAATGATGCCATTCAGGCCCTCGGCGGGTATGGCTACATGCGTGAATACGAGGTCGAGAAGATCAAGAGGGATATTAAGATCACGACCATCTTTGAGGGGACCAGTGAAATTCAGCTGAATATTATCGCCATGTTTCGAATGCGGACAACGGTGCGCTCGAAAGGCGGTTACTATAGCGGTATGGCCGATGCCCTGGAAGCCCTTTCGGAAGGGTGCGGGGCACAACTGCTGGGGGCTGCAGCCCGTATTTTAAATGACGCAATTCTTCTTGGCAGAAAATCCAAACTGACAAAATCCCAATATGTCATGTTTCTCCTCGCAGATATGATGACCTGGATCGAGGTCGGTCAAGCCCTTTGTAAAAAGGCTGCGTCCTATAAGGGCCCCGGATATACCCCGGATTTCATGAAGGCGGCTTCTCGGCTTTTTGCAAGGGAAGCAGCGGAGAAGGTCTACCTCAATGGCCAGAAAATTGCGGTGGGTTGCGGTCCCTTCATAAAGGATCTGGTTGAAAATCTCAATAAACTGAATCTACAGGGAAACATGGAAAACCATATGATGGATATGGATCTTGTGTCAAAGGAGTTGGTCGAGTAGGCGAATGAAAAGACAATGCAAGTCGTTTAAGAACCGAATACGGGTCAATGAGCAAAGCGGCCGAAAAGACGCCCGCCCGGCCTGTTGGCCTGACATGGAGGACTGTGGGATCATATCGACCCTGGCACGCACCCTGAGGCCGTTGAGATCCCCGGCACTCAATCTATGACAAGCCCTAAGAAGTACTATCGCCGTGCAGCAAAATCAAGTCACAGGAGATACAGAGGAACTCGGAAACGGGGTCTTTACGACGCACCGAGATTGGAGCCTCAACTCAAACAGACATTCGCAATGATCGGCGTTCCCGATCCTGCACCTTTCCGACCAGACCCCTTCCAGCTTGAGGCCCTGGATAACATCAAGAAATACGATGTCCTGGTCAGTGCCCCCACGGGATCAGGGAAGACCTGGATCGCTTCACGGGCCATATCCGAGTATCTCGCCCTGGGAAAAAAGACGTGGTATGCTTCTCCGCTCAAGGCCCTGTCAAATTCCATTTACCTTCAGTTTTGTCAGGAATTCGGACGTGAGCAGTGCGGTATATTGACGGGGGATCGGAAGGAGAATCCCGATGCCCCGATCGTCGTGGGGACGACCGAGATTTTGAGAAATCAACTCTACGATGCCATGCACGAAGGGGCCGACATCCAGGCGGATCTGGTCATCCTTGACGAGGCCCACTACCTGAGCGACCCTGACAGGGGGGTGGTGTGGGAAGAGGTGCTGATCTATCTCCCCGCAAGAGTCAGGCTTTTGCTCCTCTCTGCGACGATATCCAATGTGGAAGAGATTGGGGAATGGCTTGTGGCAAACAGGGGTGGGCACGCCCGAATCGTGCGTTCAAGTGAGAGGCCCGTTCCACTGGAAATGCTTTTTTTGTTTCCTGACGGTCTGATTTCTCCGCTTGGTGGGAGAAAGGAATTGCTCCCAAGGGTCAGGAAACTTGTTGCCGGCAATTCGGGACGCGGAAAGAGGTATGGCTCGGGAAAACTGAATTTCGGCGACATTATGCACTGCTTGAGGACTTTTGACCTGCTTCCCGCCATCTTCTTCCTTAAATCCAGGTTTGACTGTGATAATGCCCTGGAATCTTGCAGGTCCACGTCAAGATCCCCGGAGGAACGAGACCTCATTGAAAGAGACCTGAAGGCTTTCCTGGCCAAATTCCCCCACCTTGAAGGGCACCGTCAGGTGAAGCCTCTTCTGGAAGCATCCGTTGGGTCCCATCACGCGGGACAGCTTCCCTACTGGAAAGTCCTTGTCGAAAATTTCATGAACCAGGGATATCTGGACGCCATTTTTTCCACGTCCACCGTAGCAGCGGGAGTCAATTTCCCGGCCAGAACCGTGGTGCTGGTGCAGAGCGATCGCTATAACGGACATGAATTTGCCGACCTGACAGCCACGGACCTGCATCAGATGACCGGCAGGGCGGGCCGCCGCGGAAAGGATAACATTGGTTTCGCCTTGGTCATTCCCGGGATCCATCAGGACCCTCAGCTCATTTTTGACTTGAAGGACTCGCCACCGGAACCTGTAATGAGCCAGATTCACATTAATTTTTCCATGACCCTGAATCTGCTTCTTTCGCACACGCCTAAGGAAATAAAGGTCCTACTCGATCACAGTTTTGCCTCATTCCAGGAAAAGAAGTCAGGAGACCTGGTTCGAAAAACATGGGCGCAGAGACTCGAAATGCTGAAAGAGGTGCTTCCTGAGGCTCTATGCGGTGCCAAAGATCCTTATGAGATCATGGAATACATCCAGAAGAGGGCTGAGTGGCAAAGAGATCTGAGAAGACTGGTCAAGGACCTTCGAAGAAAGGAAATTGTCGAGACATACAGGACGTTTCTGACACGGGGAAGACTTTTCCTTCATAAGAACAAAAATATTTATGTGGTCTTTGATACCTACAAGGATAATGAAAGGTTGATTTGCCTCGCTCAAAATATACTAAAGCGCGTAAGGATCAGGAAAAACTCACTGAATCTTAAAAAAGTAGCCTTTTCCCAGATCAAGGCCCTTTTTGATCACAAGGTTGATGTGCCTCAAGATGTGTCTCGGGATTTATTGGAGGGTATTCTTTCCCGCATACCCGTGGAGGAACTCAATATCCTGAACTTGAAAATTCCCGAGGAGGTCATCGGCACCGAGGCCTTAAATAAGCTGAAGACGAAGCTGAATGCACTTCCCTGCCAAAATTGCGATCATTTCAAGGTTTGCCACTCGGGTAAGAGTAAGGACCTCAAAAAAGTTCTCAGAGAGTTCCGGGTCCTCGCCGATACCATGGAGGGCATGGATCAGGGTTTGTGGTTTAGTTTTAAAAAACATTTGCGGTTTCTGAAGGATACGGGTTTTGTGGATCAGCGGGATCGCTTGACTCCTGATGGGATCTGGGCCTCAAAGTTGAGACTGGATCAGCCCCTTCTCATCGCCGAGGCCATTAGAAAGGGGGCCTTTAGCGAGACCTCTCCGGAAATGCTGGCGGGGTGCATCGCCCCGTTTGTCTGGGACAGGGATCAGAATCTGGATTTCAAGATGGAGAGTCCCTTTGACTTGTCAACTCTGGAAAACGCCTTCTATGACGTCCTGGACAGTATTGATGAGATCGCCAGGATGAAAGCCGTCCGTGGATTTGATCGTCCTCAGATCCTTTACTGGCCTGCCGTCGCGCTCTATTTGTGGGTGCGGGGGGTTCCCTGGGAAAGTCTCCTGGCCGTTATTCCAGTGAATGAGGGGGACATGGCCTCACTGATTATGCGGACTGCTGATCATCTCAGACAGGTGGCAAACATGGCGGAAAGCCATCCGGTATTGGCCTCTACGGCTGAGAGTGGCATTGGCCTCATCATGCGCCTGCCTGTTTTTATAGAATAATCTGGTTGCCCAACTGAAAATATGGTATTGACCATCGTTTTGCGCACCTTTAGTTATGCATTGTAACTTTTTTCCGACTTTTGTAAATGTTATGAAAAAGGGGGGCGTATGAAGTGATTATTCTACAGTAATCCTGTCCTTGTTTTGCGCAAATGTTTTTTGCCCTATTCCTGGTACTTTCATGATGTCATCCGGGGTTTTGAATGTACCGTTTTCATCGCGATATTTTATCACGCGTTCCGCGTAGCTTTGCCCTATTCCTTTGAGTTGTGTAATTTGTTCGACTGTAGCCGTATTGATATTGATCTTGTCTGTGTCCTGAGCCCAAATAGAGGGCGCAAATGCAGTAAGAATAGAAATGGCAACAAGAAGTACGATCGCTTTTTTTATGCTTCCCATGGTGTATCCTCCGTTATTAAGCCCCCCGTTTTGTAATGCAGATTTCTGATTTTAGGAGCAATGTCAAAGAACGTCCTCGTATTCTCTCAGAAAATACGAATAGAGCTGTCTCCGAGGATTATCGTATGTCGGATTTAAATGAAATCCTCTATCAATTTTTGTGCCAGAAAATATATTGAAGGTTTGATCTTCGGTGTTCTTCTGGATATGAAATAAAATGAAGCGCAGATATCATTGGTGGGATTGCTTTTTGGGGGCATAAAAAAATACTAAAAAAAATAGAAATAAATAGGGATGTTAAAAAAAATAAATAATTAAGGCTTAAATATAGAGCACATCAAAAGTAGAAAAGCACAAAAAAATGTGCATTATTACACAATTCTTTGTGCTTTTCCTGAAAAAATATTTTAACTTGAAATGCGTGAATGTTTCTTGCCGGGGAGGTCTCCCCAATGGCCTTTTATTGGAAATAATCAGTGTTCGCGCCATTCACAAATCATGTGAGAGCACTTGGCTTTCAATCGGTCGATAATTTCATCCCTGCGGCCCTTTGTCCAATCCGGCATTTCCGATTTCCATCTCTGTGCAGAAGGAATATGGACGACAGTAGGGCTTTTAAGACCTGGATCGACCCTGAATTCCATGGAATTTTCTCCTTCGACGTATTCGATATAGCGAAAGGCAATGAAAACATCGTATTTGGGAGGCGATGCGGACGGGGGTTTATCTGTTTGGTTGCGAGAGGCAGTATCACGAAGGGGTAACGCTTTGTGCCGTCGGGTAACTTCGCCCTGATCGATCTGTTGAATGCGTCTCAGGTGTCGACCCCCGTCAAAGGGAGTATCGAGCCAGGTTTTAAGAATGACAAAAGCCTGGTCGAGGGGGATCATTCTGGCTCCCAGGGAAAGCATATTTGCGTTATTATGCTTTCTTGCAAGGCGAGCTGTCTCGATATTCCAGGAAAGAGCGCAACGAACCCCCTTGATCCTATTGGCGGTCATTGCTTCTCCGTTCCCGGAACCGCCAAGGACAATGCCGCGATCCGCCTGTCCGCTCGCTACGGCGAGGGCCGCGGGGCGAATGAAAGAGGGATAATCAACGGGTTCTTCGGAATGGGTTCCGAAATCCTGCACTTCGTGCCCCAAGTCCCGAAGAAAGGACTTGATTTTTTCTTTGTATTGATACCCGGCATGATCGGTGCCGATGGATATTTTCATGGGTAATCCTCCAAATCAAAAAATTCGTTCAGTATTAGTAAGTCGAGAAGGGAATGGTCTCCTTGGTAAACTTGTACTCGAAAGCCTATACAAGGGAAATCTCCGCCCTGAAACTGAAGCGGATGCTGTTGTCCATATAATAAAGCAATGAAGGTTTGAAACGGTAGAGCCTCACGCTGAATCTGCTTAGAAAGAGGTTAAGGTCAAAGGATTGATCCTTTCCGAAGAATTCTTTTGTAAAGGGATATTTTTTCAGATAGGCCCGAAGGGCCCGAGCGGCCTCCAAGCCGGGCGAAAGCGAGCGAATGCGACCGGACATTTGGATGCCTCGTATGCCTTGCCAGGAGGACGCCGGTTCAAAAACGGCGGCGGCGGCCTGACGGCTGCCCATGGCCTCCCGAATGTGGCGGGAGGAGGGATCGGAAAAAAAGTAGAAGCTGAACGCCAGATTCGCGTAGTAGACCGGCGTGGCCCAGGCATGACCTTCCAGGGCCGTGGCAAGGGTCAAGGTGTTCTGATTCTTGATCAGGTCCTTTGCCCTATCTTTCAGTTCAGAATGACAGGGATGGTCGTCTTGCGATAACGTCGTCATGTCATGGTCCTGGGCGTTGAATCGAATGGACGATTTTTCCTTGATTCGAAAGGCGGAAATGTCCTCTGTGCCATTGAGCCTGGGGTTTCATCCATTCTGGCACAAATTATGAGCGAAAACAAGTCGTGGGATCAGCGCCTGATCCAACCTCAGCGACAAAAGAGAAGAGGTAGACTATCCGCCACAAGAAAACCCTCCGCCGTTGGGATGATTCTCCGGTTTCGGCAGATCGCCAGACCTGAATCCAGCAGTTCCTTGAATACCTTGTTCGCCCGAGGATGGTCCCGGACAAGGGTCATATCCAGGCCCTCTTTAGTACGGAGGCCCAGAAACAGCCATTCAAGATATTCCTGATCCAGTGAAAGTTGCTCTGAAGCCTCAACCGGAGCTCTATCCTCGATGAGACGATCACAATAGGTGCCAAGAGATTTTACATTCCACCACCGCTTTCTTTCGGCAAAGGAATGGGCCGATGGTCCGAGACCGAGATAGGGAACCCGGTGCCAATATTTGCGATTGTGCCGGGACATATATCGATCTTCTTTTGAAAAGTTCGAAATTTCGTAATGTGTATATCCGTTTGCCATTAGGTGTTCGGATGTCAGGAGAAAAAAGGTCCGGGCGCTTTCTTCTTTCAGGGTTGGGATAAGGCCCGCTTCGCATCTTTGGGCAAAAGGGGTTCCCTCTGCAAGGGTCAGTTGATAGCAGGAAAGATGGGCAGGGGCTAGCTCAACGGCACGTCTGAGGGTTTGAAGCCAATGCGACTCGGTCTGGTCGGGAAGCCCGTACATCAAATCGATTCCTATGTTGTGAAAACCGGCGCGCAGAAGAGAATCAAATGCATTTTCGGCCTGACGTCTGTCGTGTCTCCTTTCAAGGAGGCGGAGTTCGCGGTCATCGAAGGACTGGACCCCGAGGCTGACCCGATTGAATTTAAGATCCCGAAACAGGTTAGCCTTAGAGTCGGTTATATCGTCGGGATTGCACTCTATGGTGAGTTCGGAATCGGGAGCAAAACGGAACCTGTGAAAAAGGCCTTTCACCAGGGTGGTCAGTTCCTGCTTTCCGAGAAGACTTGGGGTTCCGCCCCCCAGATAGAGAGAGTCAAAGACCGGAAACCTGTCGCTTTGGAGCTGCGCCTCCCTTTCGACGGCTTCCAGCCATCGGGGTATGAGCGAGGAGGTTGTAACTGAGAAAAAATCGCAGTAGGGACATTTGGATGCGCAAAAGGGAACATGAACATAGAGTCCCGGCAAATGGTCTTTATACATTTTTTTTGTAAACCTTAGGGCTCAGGTCTTTTAAGAAACGTCAAACGGCGACTATTCATCTTCCGACTTTAATACGGCCACAAAGGCCTGTTGGGGAATCATGACGGATCCTACCATTTTCATCCGTTTCTTTCCTTTTTTCTGCTTCTCCAGTAGTTTTCTTTTTCGGGTAATGTCTCCCCCATAGCATTTGGCCGTTACATCCTTTCGGAATGGGGTAATGGTCGAGCGGGAGATGATTTTTCCCCCGATAGCCCCTTGAATAGCGATTTTGAACTGATGCCTGGGAATTTCTTTTTTCAGTCGGTCGCAGGCTCGTACACCCCATTCCCTGGCACGATCCTTGTGTACGATGATGGAGAGGGCATCCACCTTTTCGCTGTTGACAAGAATGTCCAGCTTGACAAGATCGCTCTTCCTGTATTCGATCAGTTCATAGTCAAAAGAACCGTAACCCTGGGTAATGGTCTTGAGCTTATCATAGAAGTCCACAATGACCTCTGAAAGCGGCATTTCCACAGTGATCTCGATACGTCCGGGCGTGGGGTAGGTGAACCGGGAATTGACGCCGCGCCGCTCCATGCAGAGGGTCATGACCGCGCCCATATAGCGTTCCGGGATGAGAATGCTTGCGCGAATAAAGGGCTCCTCGGTGCTCCGGATAAGAGTGGGTTCCGGGTAATATTGGGGGTTGTCGACCGTAATGATGCTTTCGTCCTCAAGGGTAAATCGGTACTGGACACTGGGAACCGTCATGAGAAAGGACTGACCATATTCGCGTTCCAGGCGTTGTTGAACGATTTCCAAATGAAGGAGACCCAGGAAGCCGCAACGAAAGCCCTGGCCCAGGGCGGCGGAAGTGTCCTTTTGGTAGGTCAGGGCGGCATCATTGAGCTTGTATTTTTCAAGGGCATCCGCGAGATCAAGGTACTCGTCGGAGGCGATGGGGTAAATGGAGGAAAAGACCACAGGTTTGACTTCTCTGAACCCGGGAAGAGGGGCGGAAACGGGATGGGTGTCCAGCGTAATGGTGTCCCCGATGTTGGTATCGCTCACGGTCTTGATTCCGGAGATGATATAACCCACCTCACCGGCGGAGAGCATGGAACGGGACTCTATTTTTAGGCGAAAGACGCCTACCTCTTCCACCTTGTAGCTTGCCCCATTGGACATGAACCGGATGGTGTCTCCCGGACGAAGGGTGCCGTCAAACATCCTGCAACTGATAATGGTTCCCCGAAAGGGATCGTAGTGGGCATCGAAAATGAGGGCGCTCAGCGGGGCATCTATTCGACCCTTCGGAGGCGGGATAAGCTGACAAACGGCTTCGAGCACATCTACGATGCCGATCCCGTCCTTGGCGGAGCAGAGAATAGCCCCTTCGCCGTCCAGCCCCAGTTCCGTCTCGATTTGCTCCCGCGTCCGCTCGATGTCGGCGGACGGGAGATCGATCTTGTTGATCACCGGGATAATTTCCAGATCGTGTTCCATCGCCATATAGAGATTGGCCAGGGTCTGGGCCTGAACCCCCTGAGAGGCGTCCACCAGAAGCAGTACCCCTTCGCAGGATGCCAGTGCCCGACTGACCTCATAGGAAAAATCTACGTGGCCCGGCGTGTCGATAAGGTTGAGGGCAAAGGATGTCCCATCCTTGTTTTTATAGGGGAGAGTGATAGTTTGACTCTTGATGGTAATCCCTCTTTCCCTTTCTAGATCCATGGTATCGAGTATTTGATTTCGGAATTCGCGCTCAGTAACCAGGCCGACATGTTGAATAAGCCGGTCGGCGAGGGTGGATTTTCCATGGTCGATGTGGGCGATAATACTGAAGTTTTTTATGTGTATCATGATATCCGTATTTCCGACGGCAGGCTTGCTGCCGATGGTTTGTTTGATTTGCGAATGCTTATCCTTCGGACACGATAAGATGTCAATACATTTCGTAAATTTATTCCGCTTGAAATTCCTTAACGGCGTTTTTGACATCCTCTTTGTCCTTATTGCTCAGACACGAAAACTGATCGTCAAAGGTCTCATATTTTTCATCGTCAAAGGGTCCGATTCTGCGCCAGTTTTCCAGAAATTCTTCCTTGAAACGAGAAGCAATGCGGCTATTTCGAAACATGATGCCCGAATTCATGGTGGGAGCCATCCGTTGAGGTGAGAAGGATCTAAGGCCCATATGGATGAGTTCATCATCATAGATATGGAAAGAAAAGGGTCTGGGCTGATCCCCTGGAATTACAAAGGCCGTAAAGGCAAAGGCATGGGGATAGGTTGAAGAGAGCCATCGACAGATCTCAAGCCAGCCGAAACTGTAACGGGCCTCATAGACCGGAAGGTAGGAGAGGACCGTCCACTGACAAGGCCAGCCCGATTTAAGCATGGAAAAAGTGGAGTGGAGGTATTCGCGATAGATGGGAATATCATAGGGAACAGGACCTCCGAAGACGATGACTGAATGGGCCCGGGATTGTTGCCTGATGATGTTCTGCACCGCTTCCCTCGGCGTGTTGGCATAGAGGACCTCATTGTCCAGGAGCAATGACGGCAGAAAGACATGGGACGAGCCCTCCGTATCCACTCCAGGGGGAGACATGGCCTGCCAGTCAAGGAGCCTGGTGTCGGTTCTGACGGGGAGTTCCACCGGGTCGGATGAAAAGCGAACCCATTCAATTTTTTGGGCAAGGTCCGCGGCTTCACCCATCACATAGAAATGAAAGGGGCGCCCTTTGTCCGCCAGTCTGTAAGTTTCGATGGATGTATCATCGAGAAACTGGTCGTTTTGCCACTTGGGCTGGCCCATATTCAGGGCAATGGAGGGCTTGAGGAAAAAAACGGCCTGTTCCGTCGCTCTTTCCAGAAAGGCCCTGAGGAGACTCCATCCGAAAACGATTCCTCTCTCCAACCTGCGAAACTCAAAGGCCCAGGTGTCACCACCTATGTGGGCAGATTTGCTCGGGGCAGACGAGGTCCTGGCACTTTCAATGACCTCCTGGATAATGGTGATTCCGGAGGCCCTGATCCTTTCGGGCGTAATGCCGGTGGTTTCCATATTATAAGCCATTTGAGTGGCCATTTGGGTGAAACCTTTGAATTCCATCATAAGGATGGGAATGCTCATCATGTGCTCCTGTCGGGAAGGTCGTTTCGGCCCGGAGACTCTATCGACGCCCGGCCCTGTATTTTAATCCGGAAACGATACATATGTCTAACATTTGTTCGTGGATGGAGATTATGTATAAGAATATACAGAGGCAAAATCAAGGAAAACCCGGATGATTCGTTTAGAAGTCAGCGGTCATGATATTAGAAAAAGTCGATTTTAAGATTTGGCATGAGAAAAGTGCCTGAATTTAGAAAAGCACCAAAATGTTGCCGGTTTTTTTCTTTAAAAGAGACTAAAATATTTAGCAAAAATTTAATTATTTTAATAGAAATAAATAAAAAAAAATAAAAAATTGACAAAGTTTATTTATTAATCCAAAATAAGGGATAATATTAATGATGCGAATCTTGTTAATTATTTCTTAAAAGCAAGTGATGTTTGTCTACAAACTTATAAAATCACTACTCCCTTCAGTACAACTGTCACGGTCCAGGAGAAAGCCCGGTAAGAGATAGACAAAATATGAATTGGGATTACGGGGAGATGTCCTGGATGCCCCATATTTTAACCCCAAGAAAGGGCTTCCCATGAAGAGACGAATCAAAATGCCTTAACCATGCTCCCGGTGGAACGAGGATGTTCCGCCAGGAGTTTGAAATATCAGGGCGAAAAAGGGTGCCTGCGTAATAACTTAATGCTTGAAGAAGCGGTCTTTCCCTATATTCTTCTCCCTACCTTTTGGATCGCTTACCCTTCACTATTTTTTTTATCTTTCAACCGCGCCTTTTTTCGCAACCTATTTTAGTGCTCATCGAAAATAAAATTTGGGCACGAGGCAGTTTCTAGATCAATCCCGCCATGGCGGGATTAGCAAGTTAAGAGAAAACAAGCGGTTGTGCGGAAACGTACGTCCAGTATTTCGCATAAGGATCTTTGCAGTTTTATTCGCCTGTGGGAAATTGACGCCGAAATTGCCGAAGAGATCGCCGGTCTGCTGTCTGAGTTCAAGCTTTAATGGGCGCAGGGTAATCAGCAGGCATACTACATCGGGATGAATGAGAGGAACAAGAATGAAAAAGTTGTGTGAAATGTGTCATGTGCGGGGCGTTTGGGGAAAGGGGGTTGATAGGTCAAAATCGTCAGTAAATTACAAGAATCCAGCGGACAAGCTGACTTCGACAGTCAGCTGGCCAACTGTATTCAGTAAATACTGCTATTTTTGTGACAAGAAACACGATGGACTCATTAAGCTTTAGGATGACGATTTTGGCTTTTTACGAATGCATCAAACCTACCAAATGTTAAAGCCTACACAGGAGAATCTGTTTTGGCACAAATTATGACAACCAAAGAAATGGCGAAGTATTTAAAATTGCATGCGATAACAATATGTAAATTATCCAAAGAGGGTAAAATCCCTGCAATTCAAATAGGTAGGGTCTGGCGATTTGATAAGGAGATAATAGATGAATGGATCGCCAAAGGCTAGAAGAACTAATGCAAGATCCCCTTTTTTATTTCGTTGTCAAAAATCTGGTCCTTAGGGCGAGTCGACGATCCTGTCTTTAGCGGGATTGGAGTATTGGAAAAACGACAGGCAGCCTTGAGATAATTGAAATGGCGGTCATGGAATGCCCCCGTAGCCGTTAAGAGGGTTTTTCTATCACTCCAGTACTCCGGGAATCTTGAAATTCCAGTAAGATAAAACCCCTTTGGGGTTACGACAAAGCCGGACCCTCTGGACCCGGATTCTTTGCTCTTGGACTCGACTTCGACTATTCCCGGTTCCTGAAGACCATCCTGAAATGATCAAGGATAATTTTGATTTTTGAAAGGAGAGCCTATGAGAATCTTGTTGATTTATCCGGAGTACCCGGCGACCTTTTGGAGTTTCAAGTACGCCCTTAAATTTATTCACAAAAGGGCGGCTCTGCCTCCCCTGGGCCTTCTGACAATAGGAGCAATGCTGCCCAAAGAATGGCCGAAGAAGTTGGTTGATTTGAATGTGGCAAAGCTCACCAAAAAAGATCTGGTGTGGGCTGATTGCGCTTTTATCAGCGGCATGGTTGTGCAAAGAGAGTCAGCACGTGAAATCATCGCCCGGTGCAAGGAGGCAAATCTCAAGGTCATAGCCGGCGGGCCGCTCTTCACCAGCGAA